>RFSW01000026.1 GCA_009923755.1 Betaproteobacteria bacterium
GGGTTGCCCTTCGCCATCCCTCGGAGCCGCCGTCGCTCGCTTGCCCTCCCAAGAGGGCGAGCGACAAGGTGGAGAGGGTGGCGGGTCCATCCCTTGGTGAGCTTGAGCGAGCGGCTTCGCCGCATATCGGAACGCCTGCGGCGTGATCCTTGCTGCCGCCGTCGCTGTCGCTCCGGCGACCGGCGGGGGTTTCACACCCCCGCGACCCCCGTGGGATATTTGAACAAGGGCGAGTGAGTTTGATGGGGGGCGAAGCTGGCCGTCAGAACGGGATGTCGTCCTCACGGTCTGGCTTCGGATCGCGCGTGTACTTGATCGGGATTCGCTGCAAGCCGTGCCTCTCCAGGATGAGCTCGGCCTGGTTCGTGATGAGATAAGTGATCGAGATGAACATCGTCTCCCGATCCTCGCGTGTGCGGTACTCGGCCGTGAAGCGGGTGGGGAGCATCACGGTCATGCTGCCGTCGGCGAAGGGTGTCGCCAACAGCTCTTGCCAGGTCACGCCAGCCCAGGTGGGCGGCACCGGTTCCAGTGCCGCCGCACACTTCCAGAGGACGATATCCTCGGGCTTGACGCTGATCTCAACAGGCCTGCGACCAGTGCGTTTCGACATGGGAGATGCCTCACGCGTCGTCTTCCGGCGGCAGGTCCGGCTTCGGCAGCTTCTCGATCCAGTCCTGGAACTCGGAACGCAGGAACCCGATCTTGGCGAGGCCGATCTTTCGTCGGCGCGGGAACCTGCCGACGCGTTCGAGCCGGTAGATGTGCGTGCGGCTGTAGCCCGTCAGCTCGCACACCTCTTTCATCGAGAGGATGCGAAGATCACGGACGGCATTCGAGGCGTGCGTTGATGTGGATGTCAGCATGGCGCGAGCTTTCCTTTGATGGAGAAAAGCATGCGCCTCCGGTCGCTCGGATGGCGGAAGGCCAGGGAAAAGAGAGCACCAAAGGCGCAAGCTCGATGACGACGGCACGCGAGGAACGCGGCGGTCGCGGTTCAACGAGGTTGTCTTGCGACGATCAGGTTGCTAACAGGCGTGCCTGTCTTTCTTTTCTCTCTCTGGGGCCAGAAGAGCTGTTGATCGAGAGCGCCAACAGCCTTGACTGATTAGCCCTCGATACCATGATTCGGTTAAAAATCGCTAAAGCCCGGTGTCGAAATCGCGCTCCTGCGCCCACTTGCGCTTCAGCGCCTCCAGCTCGGCGTCGATATCCGGCGGGGTCTGCTGAGGCTCCGTCGTCGGCTCCGGCGCGGGCGCGGTGCGCTCGCCCCACGGGATGCGCGGCACGCTGTCGGGACCGTATAGCTCGCGGTAGGCGGTGTTGATCTCTCGGCGGACGCGCTTCGCGTAAACTGCGTCCGTCTCGAACGGCTGGGCATTGGGTGGGGGCGTTTCGGGGATCTCGCCCCGGCGCTCGGCGATCAGTTCCGCCTTGGCCAGGTTGTAAGAGATGTCCTCGTCGGCCGCCTCCTTCTGCTGGTCTCGAATGTCTTTGGCCTCGGCTTGCTGCCGCGCCTTCAAGTTGTTGTAGCTCACATCATGAGCGCGCCAGACGCGGTCGAGGCGTTCCTTCACCTCGACCTTTTCCACCTGCGCCATGCCGGAGCGTTCACGGCCGTGAAGGCGCTCAACGGCCTTGGCGAGCTTGGTCGGGGAGATGATGAGCGCGGTCGCTTCCTTCGGCGTCAACGCCCGGCCGTTGCCCAATCGCTCGCTGTTGACGAACACGTAGACAGCCCGCTCCAGGGGCTTGTCGAGAAGCTGGCCGACGCGTTTGGCCTCTTGGCTTTGTGCTTCATAGAGGTCGCGCCACCGGCTGCGGAAGCGCTCGCGGACATGCGCAAGCGCGACATGCGAGGCCTGCCGCGTGTTCTCGTAGAGCTGGTCGCGCTCGTAGCGGTGCACGGCCGTGACGGCGCGGTTCTCGACGAAGTTTGCCTTGGCATGGACGGCGGCGTGCCGCTTCATGCGGTCGACGACATCCTTGTGCTCCAGTGCCCGGCGGCGATTAATCCGGGGCTCATGCGGGGGGCGGATTCTTTCTAGCTTCGGATCGGGCCGGAGCTTGGCCATGACCTCGCGGCGCTGCTCGTGATTGCGTGTATACGGCGGCGGCTTGTTCGCCTGCCGGTGCCGCGCGGCCTCGTATTCAAGGCGAATACGGTCGTGCTCGCGAGCGAAGTCGCGCAAGGCCAGAGCCGGAAACTTGAGCGCCGCTGTCCGTCCCGTCGTCGGGTTCACGGTGTTGACGATGATATGGAGGTGCGCATGGTCGGTGTCGTTGTGGGCGGCGATCGTCGCCTGATGGTCTTCGAGCCCGAGCGCCTTCAGGCTCTTCAACGCAGCGTCCATCATCTGCGGTTTCGAGGGCCGGTCGTCGGGTGCCCAGGAGAGCGTGTAGTGCATCACGGGCGTCTTGTTGTCCGCACCGCGCAGATCGACGCCGGCCTCGCGCTTCAGCGCTGTGCGGTTATCCCAGGTGTCGACCATCGCGCGCCAGGCCTCGGCCGGCTCAGCGTCCCCACAGTTTACTGAGAAAGCCCAGTCGACCCGGTTTGCCGTCTTCTGCTGGTCCGGGTCGTTGAGAATGTACAGGTGCGCGGTCTTGAAGCTGGTGCCGCGCTTGTGGATGCGGGGGATCACGGCGGAGAACCTTCATCTCGGGTTGGGCGGCGGGGGCCTGTATCGGCGGTGTCGGTTGTGGTGTCGGCACTTGCTTGGATCGAGCCGCGGCGCGTTGATAGGAACTGGTGGGGGGCAGATATCTCCGTCGCCGGGGCGTGGCAGCCACGGGTGCAGCCGGTACAGGTGCACTCGGCATTTGGGCCGCCGGCGATACGACGGGTTGTGTCTTCTGGCTGAGCGCGGCTGCGATCTCGCCGTACACATGAGCCGGGATCGGCCGCCGCTCCGGCGTCGGCGTCACGGAGGCTTCCGCAGGTGGCGTGGCTCTCACGGGGTCAGGCAATTGAAGCGGAGGCATCGTCGTCGGCGCTCTCGGCTTGACGGGCTCTGGCGCGGTTGGCCGTGCCGTTTGGGGTATGGAGACCGGCGGCATCTGCGCGATATGCGCCATGAACGCTTCCGGCTCCTTGAGCAGCTCGAACAGTTTGCCGACCGCTTGCGCGAGGTTGCTGGCATGCCGGTATCGCCCTCCGTTCACGGCGTGCGCGATCTGGTTGATGTTGATGCCGATGCGGCGCAATTGTTCGAGGGCCTGCGGGTCCGAGAGTGAGATGCCCTTGGCAATCGGCGGCGGCACTGCTGCAATCGCCTCAGGTTTCGACGGCTTGACCGGGGCAAGCGCTTTGCCGGTCGCGGCCTCCACAAGCACGCGGGCGGCATAGGCGCTCTTGCTCGTCTTTGCATCGACAGCGGCCTTCTCGACGGCTTCCATACCCTCGATGGAAAGGCGCAGGGAGAGGACCTTCGTCTTCTGTGTACTGGCGGCCATGTATGCACCTCGCGGGTGTAGACGTTGACAGTCTGGCGAGAGCGCTTGGCGGCAGAAGTACCGGAATTGAAAACAGCGTCAGCGTTTACAATTCCACACCTAGCTATGCGCGCTATTTTCCCTATACGCCTTCGCTTCTGCTGCTTTTGCTTCGCGCTCTCACATGCATGCATTTTGCTTCGCTCAATCGCTTGCGCAGCACAATACTTGTGCCGCCGCGTAACCTTTGGCGCGTCGAATGTCGTGGTGTTGCGGGCTGTCACCTGAATAAGAGAGGGGGCCCAAATTTATTTCTGCGAGGTGTGCTCGAATACAGAAAAGCCCCCGGGCGAAGGGGGGCTTCGTCGGCGCGATGCTCAGGACGAGCGGGGTCAGGCGTAGACGGTTCTGTCGAGGTCGGTGAATTCGTCGTCGAGCGACCAGTCGTTGCCGATCGCCTCGATGAGCGCGTCGGTGATGCGCTCGGTGGAAAGGAAGGATGCGTCGTTGAAGGTGTGGGTCATGTTGGCCTCTCTTGGTCTTGGTGCTGGCCGAGCACTACGCCCGACCGATGAGGCTGACCAACCGCGCCCGTCGGACGAGGGGTCAAACGACGCGCGGCAACGCGCGCCCGGAGGGGGGCGGAGTTGCACAAGCGACGCCGGCTTGCCCGGCGAGCGCGGAAGCGAGCCGCGTTGAACCGGAGGCCAGGGCCGGTTAAGCCTCATCATCGGGTCGGGCAGTGGATCGAGTCGAGATACGACAGAGAGAGCCGGCGGCGGTCACCACGACGGCAACGGGCGTGACTGAGTGGCCTGTAGGCCTAGCCGCGATTGTTCCGGCCGTGACGGTGCAGGACGAAGATCGTCTTCAAGAGTGCGTCCACGTCGGTCACGTCCTCCTGCATCGGTAGGAGCGTGCCGATGGCGAGGTTGAACTCGCGTTGGCGCATGGCGTCACCGGCCTCGACGGCGAGCGCGAGGGCGCGCTGTAAACGCTGCTCGATGAGGGCGATATTGGCGTATACGGCATCATTGGTCGTTGTATTCATGGCAATCTCCTTTGGTTGAAATGTTTGACAAGTGACTTGGAAATCGGCGCACGAAACTCTGCGCCCGAGAGCCACCAGAAGGCTGATGGGCCATTGTGCTGCTGGGTCCACACGGCCCAGACATAGCGGTGCTTGGTGAAGTGCGCAGGCGGCGGTCCGTAGCGGTCCTCGGGCCAGCACACGATGTCGTCGATGGCGTAGAGTCGAGCCGGAGGATTGGCACGCCACCATGCGGTGCGTTGACGGTGCGCAAGCGAGGCCATGTTGAGCAGCATCGCGACTTTGCCACCGGACTTGGCGGTCAGCTCTAGAGCATGGACGACAAAGCGGTCGGCGAGACCCCAGCCATAGGGCGGGTTGGTGACGATGTGCTTGGCGCGCGTCGTCGTCTGGCGCAGGAAATCGACTTGTGCTTCCCCGTGGCCGTAGGCGTGAAGGTCTGTCGCGACCACGGTGTGACCGTGCTCGGCGAGAACCCTGGCGATGCGACCGTCGCCGCAGGCCGGCTCCCAGATGTCGCCATCGAAACGCTCGACGGAGAGCAGGGCACGCGTGGCCTCGGGCGGGGTCGGATAGAATTCGTTCGGCAGTCGGCGCGGAACGTGCCGCACCGGGCGCACCGGCGCGGTACTGCGCGAGACGGTGGGTTCACGCCAGCTTGCGGGAATTGCGAAGGCGGTCATGGCTGGCCCCCTTCGGTCACGGTGAACTCGGTGACAGTGCTCCAGTAGTTGCAATCGGTGCAGCCGCAGGGGCTGTCGATACTCCACTCGTCGTCACCGACGGCCTCGGTGCCGTCGCCGTGGAGTTTGGCCGTGTTAGTGATCTGGACCATTAGGCGGTCGTCTTGCCGGCATTTGGGGCAGCAGAGACCGAAGGTTTCTCGCACGGTGCTCATGGCAGCACCTCCGCGTCTTCGGGGAACGCCTGATCGAGGATGGCCACAACTTTGCGAGGCAGATAATTTCTCGGGTTGTCGTAGCCGATGCGTGTTCCCCTCGGGATGAGGGTGCGTCTGCCCCGTTTGAGATCCGTGATGACCACGTTGTGGATGCCCCAAGGTTCGACAGTGACGGTGTAGCCGGCGGCTCGAAGCGCGTCCGCGACCGTCTCGGTCATGACCAGGCCTCCGCCGTCGCTGAAGCCGAACTTGTCGAAGGCTTCTTCCCACTTCCAGTCGTAGCGGCTGCCGCAGGTTGTGCAGATGCAGAAGCTCATGGCTGCACTCCTTCGCTGCCGGCGTTGTTGTCATCCGTGTTCTCGCGGAGAACGATGCGTCCGGAGAGGGGGAAGCTGTCGAACTTCAGGTTCGCGCCCTTGGTGTCCTTGTGCAGCCAGGCCGCGCCGATGCGGTTCCATCGCTGCTTCTCGCCTTCGCCCTGCACCTGCCAGATGGCGTGCGTCGGCTTCTTGTTTTCGGTTGTCGTGTTCATTGATTGCTCCGTTCCTCTTGGTTGGGACGAGCACCACGCCCGTCCGATGGGGGCGTGAAACCGAAGCCTCAGGGAGCGCGTCAGATCGAACAAAATGCCAGGGAGCCCCGCGCCACGGGCGCGATGGGCGAGCGGTGTTTTGCAGCGATTGACGCAAAGCGACCGGGCGTAGGTAGACCCCATGATCGAGGACGTGCGTGTGCTCCTTGATCCCAGCCACCGGGTGTGAACGGAGTTTTGAGCAAGAATTGCCGAGAACAGGCGTCGCCCGCATCGGGAAGGAAAAGGCGATGCTGGATAAAGCGCGGAACCGACTTGGTGCGGCGGGGCGACCATGGCCGTGAAGGTGCCAGAATTCCGCGCGATGGCTCGGGGTCACAAAGTGATCATGGAGCGAGGCGCAGCAGCCATGAAGGGAAGCGGCAGAAACTCAGCGGCGGCCGGCATGTGTCGGCGCGAGGCGATCACGCTCGGCGGCGCTGCCATTACCGCCCCGATGATGACGCCATTCGAGGCACTGGCGCGAGGCCTGACGGTCGAAGGCGTGAGCGCAAGCTACACAGCAGACATACGCAGGGCGATCGAGCTCATGCGAAACCTCACAACCGTGCGGGTGGAGTTGCTGGCGTGTCAGGAGCGGTTGAAGAGACTCAATCCTTACAGCAAGCAGGGGCGCATCGAGCACGCGGTCCAAGGTCATTGGCTGTTCGAGCAGAGGCAGGCGATGAACAGGGCGTCGGGGATTGTGACCGGCGTCGCCTGGAGGCGACCGCGAAGCGAGGCGGAGGCGACCATCCAACCGGGTGCTCGGGCGCTCTATGAAGACCTCTACGGGCGGGAGGTTCGGCCGTGGCTGCCGGACTATGCCGTGTGGGCAGAGAAGCATATCCGCGCGTGGAACAGACAACGGTCGGCGCAACGCGCGCGGCTGGTCATGAGCTGACCGGCGCGAACGGGGACCACGAGAAAATATTTCGATGTCACCACACGTAACACGGTGACGCTCGCCGCCGCGTGCTGTCGTAGGGCGTGGTTTGTCAGGTGGTTGCGAATTTCATTATCCCTCGCTCGCATCGAAACGAGGGAACGCAACACTCCATGTCAGGCAGAGACTTTCCGCCTCGCGGCTCGGGCGCAACGGGTCGCATTGAAGGACCACCGTCGCAGGTCTGGGTCCACCCGGATCAGTTGGGCGATAACTGGGACTGGAAGCCGGGGCGCGTGCTGCTCGGCAAATGGGGCACGCGGCTGATCGGCCGCGAAGATGATCGGCATCTCGTAACGATTGCTGGTAACCGGGCAGGCAAAACCTCTACAGCGCTGATCCCGAACCTGCTGCGATATCCGGGGTCGGTCGTCGTGCTCGACCCTAAAGGCGAGCTGGCGAAGGCGACGGCAGTCGCTCGTCAACGCATGGGCCAGACGGTGCGCATCTGCGATCCGTTCGGCGTGACTGGTTTTCCCTCGGCGTCGTTCAATCCGTTTGCCGGCCTCAAAGGAGCTGATCCGCGCATTCTCGGGGCGGACGCGGCGCAGGCCGTTGACGCCATCATCATCAACAACGCGAAGGACCCGCATTGGACGGATGCGGGCAAGAACCTGCTGCGAGGAGCCGCGCAACACATCGTCCAGACAACGGGCGAGGCACCAACATTGCGTCAGCTCCGTCGCGCCGTGAATGGCACGGCCGAAGACCTTCTGAAGTTGTTCGTCGCCATGGCGAAGTCGCCGATCGAGTCCGTTGCGAACACGGGCGCGGCCTTCAAGGGCAAGCTCGAAATGGGGCCGCGAGAGCTTCAGAGCATCCTATCGACCGTGCAAGAGCAGACCGCGCCGTTCGATGACGTGGCGCACATCACCGAGCGATCGGATTTCAAACTCACGGACCTCCGCGACGGTCGCATGAGCGTCTACCTGGTTTTGCCGGGCCTCAGGATGGGCACGCATTATCGGTGGCTACGCGTGATGATCCAGGAGGCGTTGACCGCCATGGAGCGCGCGCCGGTGCCGCGTGAACGCTTGCCGGTGTGGTTCGTGCTCGAGGAGTTTCCGACACTCGGGCACATGCGTTCGCTCGAAACGGCGGCGGGATTGCTCGCGGGTTACGGCGTCAAGCTGTGGGCGGTGCTGCAGGACCTGACGCAGCTTCAGACGCACTATCAGAAGTCATGGGAGACGTTTCTCGGCAATGCCGGCGTCATTCAGGCCTTCGGCAATTCCGATACGACCACGACGGAATACCTCTCCAAGCGGCTCGGCATGACGCAGGTGATCGAGCGCCAGGAGGTGCGGGTGTCGGGCGCTGCCATGGCCCACGGCGATCTTGGGCGGCGCGAGAATATGCGAGCGGTGCGGCTCATGGAGCCGAACGAGATCACGGAATGGTTCACGCGTGAAACGGGACGCCAGCTCATTCTCACGGCAGGCGGGCGTCCGATCTACTTGGAAAGGCTCAACATCGAAGGAGGGACACGATGATCTTCAATGCAGGAGTGTTTGAACTCTACAAGGCTGACGGTCATACCGTCTGCGGCTTGGGCGTCGAGTGGACCGAGCCGCGCACAATCACCGAAGGCGCACTTGCCTTGTTGGGCAAGGCATTTCTCGCAGTGGGCTTCTTTGCTGGCGTTGGCGCGCTCGTCGCGGGCAACGCCGCGAGCGGTCCTCCGGCTGCCCCATTCGCCGTTGCCGCTGTTCTGTTCTTCGGGCTGTTCGTGGCGACCGTGCGGGCGGGCGTCAGAACGCCAGGCAAGGTCAACTGGATGGAGTTCCACGAGGACGGGCGCATCACCGCATCATGGGACCGGACCGTCTGGAAGACGCGGGTCGAAGACATCCGCAGCATCGAGTCTGTGCAGCTGCACCAAAAGAAGAAGGAAGAGGACTCCGACTATACGCACGGCGTCCGGTTCATCACCCGGCGGGGCAAGATTCTTCGTGTCGCGGAGAATCTCGAACCCGACGACTCGGTGACGCTTGCCGTGCTGCTGAACGAGGCGCTTGAGGCGGTGCGGTATCCGCAGGTCGGCGCGAGCCCGAGCGGTGAGCCGGTCGCCGTGTGGTGAGCGTGGTTTCTAACCGACATAAGGGTCATGCCATGACGAAAGGCAACAAGCACCGCACGATCGAGTTGAGCTATGCGTGCCACGTGATCGAAGGCACGCGGTACATCTGCGGCCGGTCGCTTGCGAAGGAGCTTGCCGCAGATGCGTTGAAGCTGCTCGCACCGGTCCATGGCGGCAACATGGACGTGGCGTGGGATGAGTTTCTGCGGATGGCTGCGCCCGTTGCGCGTGAGCTTGACGACGAGGCGAAGGCCGGCGGACAGCCTGGGATGGTTCTGACCGTGCAGGATGCGAACTGATGAGGATGTGCAAGGCTTGCGTGAAATGCCTTGCACAGAGGATTCGGGCAACGCTACGATTCCGCTGTGACGATTACGGATGTTTATCTCGAACGCATTGATCAGGCGCGCAACATGGCGCGCTACTATCGGCTGTCCGTGGTCGTGACCCTTTTCGGCGAATGGGTCATGATCCGCGAGTGGGGCCGCATCGGCAGCCGGGGTCAGTCACGCGAGCACTGCTGCGCTTCGCCGGATGAGGCGCAAGACCTCCTGACATCGCACAGGCAGCAGCGCATACGGCGCGGCTATCGCGCGTTGCTCAGTCGGGCGAAATACTTCTTGCGGCATTGGTAACATGTATGGCACCATAGACTATGGACATTCGCTCCTACGAGACTGAAGACGGGCGAAGTCCGTTCGCGGAGTGGTTCGACGACCTCGACGCGACAGCCGCCGCAAAGATCACGACCGCGTTGACGCGGCTTGGCCTCGGCAACACCTCGAACGTCAAGGGCTTGGGCTCTGGCGTCTTCGAGGTGAAGATCGATTTCGGGCCAGGGTACCGCGTGTACTTCGGCAAGGACGGGCAGGAACTCGTGATCCTGCTCGGCGGCGGCACCAAGAAGAAGCAACAGCGCGATATCGAGCGCGCGCAGGATTGCTGGAAAGACTACAAGGACCGCAAGAAAGGTTAGGCGACCATGCCACTCACTCGCTCATTCAAGGACACGGTGAAGGCTCGCGCCGAGCGCGATGCCGCGTTCCGTGAGGCGCTGCTGACCGAGGGCGTGGACGCACTGTTGGCCGGCGACATGGATACCGGCAAGGCGATCCTGCGCGACTACATCAACGCGACGATCGGCTTCGACAAGCTCGCCGAGGAGACCGGTACGCCGGCCAAGAGCCTCATGCGGATGCTCGGGCCGCGCGGCAATCCGAACGCCCGGAACCTGTTCTCCGTGCTGCATCGGCTGCAAAGCGCATCGGGTGTGAGCCTCCGCGTCCGTCCGAGCCGGTAGCAACGATGACCAAGATCACCGATCCGAATAATCGTGCGAAGCACTTGATCGCGGAGGAGCGTCGCCGCAGGCGATAGAAGCCGCAGCGACGGAGTGGCAGTTTCCATAGCTTGTTGCGCAATTCAGGACTTGTTCGCCACCGGTGAAAATCTATCCACAACAATACGTTAGGCGTGGCTAGAAAGTCCGGTGCAGAATCGTGGCAAATCAGTTAGCTATGGTCCCATGCTAATCGGCTACGCCAGAGTTTCAACCATCCAACAAAGCCTCGACCGCCAGCTCGGCGCGTTACGGGCGGCAGGGTGCGAACGCGTCTTCGCGGAGAAGGTGTCGGGCAAACAAGTGAAGGGCCGTCCAGAGTTGGAGCGGGCCATCGATGCGCTCGGTACGGGCGATGTTCTCGTGTTGGCGGAGTGGGACCGTGCTACGCGTTCCATGTTCGATGGGATCTCCATCATGCAGCGCGTCCACGCTCGGGGCGCTGCGATCAAGGTCCTCGACAAACCGCACCTCGATCTCACGACCAAGGTCGGGCAAGGATTTCTAGCCTTCTTGTCCGCGCTGGCCGAGGATGAACGGGAGCGCATCGTCAATCGCGCAGCTGAGGGTCGAAAGGTTGCCCGCCAGAACGGTGTGAGGCTTGGGCGAACACCGAAGTTAACTGAACACCAGCTGTCAAAGGCGCGAGACGCTCTCGCGCACGGCGTTAGCTGCCGCGCAATTGCGCGAGATTTAAACGTCCATCACTCGACAATATCGAGGGTGAGATGACGAACGACCTGCCCTCGATTGCCGGAGTTGAAATGCTAGTCACGAGAACCACTGCGTCACCGCCACTGGCCACCGCTCCTAAAAGAAAAGGACAAAACGGCAGGCGGCGCGGGACGGCGGTCTGCAAAGCGGAGCCTGTTGTTGAAACGGGGCTGATTGTCGGAGATGGCATTGCGGGGGTAAAAACTCTTCCCGATTCATCGGTTCATCTGATTGCAAGTGACATCCCATACGGCATCGGTGCCGAAGATTGGGACGTGCTTCACGACAATACGAACTCGGCCCTTCTTGGCACTAGCCCTGCGCAAGCTCGCGCGGGTGCAGTATTCAAAAAGCGCGGCAAGCCGATCAATGGGTGGTCAGAAGCTGATCGGCTCATTCCTAAGCAATATTACGACTGGTGCTCGACGTGGGCAGCGGAGTGGTATCGCGTTGTGAAGCCGGGCGGTACAGTATTCATATTCGCAGGACGGCGCTATTCTCATCGGTGCATCTGTGCTCTCGAAGATGTCGGCTTTTCATTCAAGGATATGCTGGCTTGGATGCGTGATCGCGCCCCGCACAGAGCGCAGCGCGTGAGTGTAGTGTTCGAACGACGAGGCGATCACGAAGCGGCAGCGACCTGGAATGGGTGGCGCGTTGGCAATTTGCGGCCCACGTTTGAGCCGATTCTTTGGTTCACCAAACCATATAAGATCGGCACCACAATTGCCGATAACGCGTTAATCCACGGGGTCGGCCCGTATAATGAGGCCGCGCTGATGCGGTACGTGAAGCGTCCCGACAATATACTCGACATCGGCTTCACTCCGCGCGAGGGCGGATTGCATCCGACTCAAAAGCCAGTTCGCCTCATGCAGGCTCTGATCGAGATAGCAACTCAGCCCAACCAGCTGGTTTTAGATCCGTTTGCCGGTAGCGGGACAACGCTGCTTGCTGCCAAACATCTGGATCGCAAATACCTCGGATTCGAGATCGATCCTGCCTATGCGCAAATTGCTGCGCGGAGACTGCAGCCAGACCTGCTCACGCGATAGCAAGTAGGCCATTGTCGGCAACAGAACGGATGACTCGTTCTCGGCCGTCAATGTTGCGGTCTAGAATCAGTGATGCAATTGCTTGCTCACGAGACATTCGCATGATTTGTTCTCGCTCTTTCGCGAGGGCGGTCAGCGCTTCTTCTTTAGCGGCAGTGATGGATTCGAGGGTGACCAATTTCTCGATGTTCCACAGTTCGCGAATGCTGGGATGAAAGTCGAGCATGGCCCGATTTAAGGCGGTCCAATAGAAAACAGCATCTTTGGTTGGATTCATATCTTCGGTGCATTTAAATATTTTTAGAAGCAAGCGTTGAGCTTCGTCGCCGCCATTTGCATCAGAGAATTGCAAGAGCACGGAAAGATGAGAATACGAAAAAATGCAAACGTTTCGCGCGATGGCTTGCTGGTAAATTTGACTTGATCTCGATGGCAACTGATAAATCGGACACACTACCATCGCATGTGGCTTACCGCGTTTCCAGCCGTGCATAGCTTCAATCTTGAAATCTTTTTGATTTTTGGCTGTTCGGCTTAGACGAAATACCTTGGCATCGGCGACAAGGCTATAATTGGGGCAGACTGCTTCTACGTCTGCTGCATCTGCACGCTCGGTCAAGACGATGCTGGTCAGACCGAGATGTCCGTAAGCGGCCGACAGCAGGGCGTCCGTATATTTGGAGTATAGTTTCTCCTCGCTTGAATCGTGTCCATAGTGTTCAGGTATGGTCCCGCACAGATGTAGGTGATCTATCAGCGCCACCGTGCCGTCTCGCTCGATCTCCTCCTTTAGTTCTCTGGAGACACGACTGCTGTCGAGGCCAAACTGCCCGCTAATCTGGACGATCTCATCGAGCCAGTACACGCGGCGTGTTCTTGCTGTGGGGGACAGCGGCATTTTGTGTGAAGTGCTCGACGTTCGATGGGGCAAGGGCATTATCTCACCAGCTAGCTTGCCCGAGTCGTAGGCATTGGGGAATCCGATGTTGTTTGATAGCTTGTGGACAACCTCAAGTGGTCGTGGCGACGATTTGCGTGTTACAATCGCCGCTCCCAGGTAAGGCACTGAAATGACACAGAATGATCGCAAGCGCCCCCTGTCGGACCAGGACACAGCAACCCGCACCCTCGGCTGCAGGCACTCGAATCCTGACATCTGCAAAAATCACAGTACTCCGAAAAAGTGTGCGTTCGTGCGCGATGACAATGTGTGTCTCTTGCCCCCTCGATCGTGGCCACCGCTATTCAAAGAACTCAGCGACGTCAGCGTGAAATTGTAGCAGAGCTTCATCACCTCATGCACGATTAAGCTGCCTCAGTTTCGAAGGCAGCGGCGGTGAGGTCGGCTACGAGACTCGCACCACCCCCACGTATACACTCCATTCCGCCATTGCTCGCCTGCGATCGTCGAGGAACGTCGTCCGCCTGTAGGCGGCGCGGACCTTGTTGGGGTCGCCGTGGGCCAGCACGGCCTCGCTCACTTCGTCGCGGATACCGGTTTCGCTCGCCCAGACCTTGAACGACGTGCGGAAGCCGTGCGGCGTTCCGTTCAGGCCGTCGTCGCGCATTAGCTTGGACAGGGTGTTGTCGGAGAGCATTCGCCCGACGTGGGACGGAAACACGAGGTCGTTATCCTCCAAGCGCAGGGCTTTGGCTTCCTCCAGGACCGCCATTGCGCCATCCGAGAGCGGGACGATGTGCTCGCGGCCCATCTTCATGCGGCTTGCCGGCACGGTCCATTCGCGGGCTTCGGCGTCGATCTCGCTCCATCTGGCTCCGCGCACTTCCTCGCTGCGGCAAGCGGTATAGATGACGAATAGAAGCGCGAGCTTTGTCGCCAAGGTTGCCCTCTGGCGGTTCGGCATCGAAGCCACGAAGGCCGGCACCTCCGCATAGGGCAGCGCCCGCCGGTGCTGGACCTTGGGGCGGGTCTTGCCCAGCTCATCCCGCACGCCTTGGCACGGGTTCGCGTGCAGGCGGTCACCACGCACGATGGCAGATTGAAAGACGAGCGTCATGCGTTGCAGGACGCGGGTGGCCGTCTCTCGCTTGCTGTGCCAGATCGGTTGAAGGATTTCGATGATCTCCGCCGGCGTGATGTCCGCGATCGGCCGCTCTGCCAGCTTGGGATAGGTGTAGATTTCCAGGGACTCGATCCATCGCTCGGCAAAACGACCGGGCTTCAGCGTCGGCCGTTTGACCTCCTCGAAGTACCGGATGCAGCCGTCAAGGAAGGTCATTACCTTCCGTTCCTGCTCCCGCTTGATCTCGAGCGTGGCATCCCGACCCTCGCGGGCGGCCTTCCGGATGACTTCGGCGCGGTCGCGGGCTGCTTGTAGCGACACGGCCGGGAACGAGCCCAGACCACGCGCCACGCGCTTCCCGTTGATGGTGACCCGCACGATCCAGTGCTTCTGGCCGGCCGGGTTGATGAACAGGCGCAGGCCAGCCCCGTCCTCAAGAACGGCGGGTCCGGATGCCTTTTTGACCTCCAGGGCAGTCAACCGGTTGGCGGTCCGTGAGCGTTCGAGTCCTTGCATGGGATTGGAACGATGGCTCCCCAATAGCCCTATTTTGCAATAGCCCTAAATAGCCCTATCGGGCGGGTGCTTCCCTGCAACACGACGTTACAACAGGCAACACACGCGCCGATGCACTACGGGATTATCATAACAAAATCATATGTTTGAGGCTACATTATGGAACGCGTTGACACCGGCTGAAAAGCCACATACGCTCCTCTTCTGGGCACCATCGACCATTGATTTTATTGAGTTTTCTGCCTCTTCGCTGAAAAATAGCCCTCTAAAGACCCTATCGGTTTTTCTGTCCCAATCGGTAACCGGCTTCCTAGCGCGGTCATACCGGGGCCGCTGACGGGTTGCGACAACCCGTTGCACATCGGCACATCCGATCCGAAAGTTTCCGGCACGCCTGACGCTGCTGATGCCGAGCGGCGTTGTCCGCCGGCATGGCGCAGCCGATGACCGTCTTCCGCCACACTGGCACGCGATGATCGGCCCTCTCCCGACAGAATGGGTGTCCGCATGCTCTCACGCCGGATCGTTGTTCATGGCTTAGCCGCCGTCTCCGCCGGACTGGCGTGGCGGCCGGGTTGGGCCTTGTCGTCTGTCGCTTCCCCCTCGGTGCCGACGCCCATCAGCCCGGACATGGAGGGCTTGGCGAACCTCTGGGAGGCTCACGGCTGGCAGTATGACCAGACTGCTCACCGAAGGTTGGTGGACGAGGTCAACAAGGGGTTGCCTGTCGACATGGAGAGTGCCGCGTACAAGCGATGGCGCAAGGTCGAGGAGCGGTTTATGCACGCGACAACGGTTGTGCTGTCCGAGCCCGCGATGTCCGAAGGCGACGTGATCTTCAAGTATCACGTCATCGACATGCACCACAGTTGGCGGCCGGTCGACAACTGGACGTGGGCCCACGCCAATGGCTGGGAGCTGTGCGAGGGAGTGGGACGCGAGGCCGAGCGCTTCGGCGTCGCGATCAATCCGTTCTGGTACAAGATGCCGTCACCCTTCGCCATGATCGACGGCG
Organism: Betaproteobacteria bacterium; assembly: GCA_009923755.1. Classification (GTDB taxonomy): domain Bacteria; phylum Pseudomonadota; class Gammaproteobacteria; order Burkholderiales; family UBA3065; genus UBA3065. The sequence goes on from RFSW01000026.1 coordinate 15,648, forward strand.
ACCAGCATTCCCCCCGGTGGGCGGTGATTTCGCACTGGCGCATGCACGGCATGCCTCCGAGCATCCTGGAAGCCTACGAAAGGGCCCATGCCGAGCGAGATAGAACGAATATGGAAGCTGCCGTTGCGCATCGGAACACCTGAGTCGAAGGCTTCCGGCACGCGGGCTTACAGATCGAAGCTGGCCTTCACGGAGAAGCCCGGTGCCCCTTGTCCCTTGGACGCGAAGCCAAGCGCGTTTGATCGGACGGTCGTGCGGCCGATGCGATACGTCCGCGCCACGTGCGTGTGCCCGTGGACCCAGGCCACCACACTTTCGAGGCTTCCGATAGCGCGATCGAGGTCGCTGGCGTAGGCGGCATCCAGACCGTTGCCGGCGAACCGGGGGTTCAATCCCTGCCGGCTCGGCGCATGGTGGGTGATGACGACAGTCGGCCTGCCATCTCCCGTCTCGATTTCGTGCAGCAGCCGAGACCACGCCGCTTCGTGAGCCCGCAAGGCGTCCTCGGGGCGGAACTTGGCGAGCGAGCCATGATCCGGACCACTGCGCGTCTTCACGAAGAAGAATTCGCCCATGCGCCGCCGCACAGCGTTCATTGCGTCCTCGCTGCCGCCGTCGAAGTTCGTCCACAACGTCGAGCCGAAGAAGCGCGTGCCGCCGATGTTTACGGCCTCGTTGTTGAGCACGGTCACGCCCGGCAGGTGGCGGCGCAGCAGATCGGCCGTGCCCTCGAACACGCCATCATAGTGCTCGTGATTTCCCGCGATCAGCACCACGTGCGGGAAGCTCGCGACCGCTCGATCCACGAACCGCATGACGCGTCCCCGCCGCTCGACGCTGTAGCGGTCGGTGCGTGCGGGATCGAGACGAAACGCATGGCAGAGATCGCCCGCGATGATCAGTACGTCGCCGTTCGGCAGGTCCGTGTCGAAGGCTTGTGCCTCCAGGTGAAGATCGCTCAGGTAATGGCAGCGCATGATGTGGCTCCGGCTCGAATCACACCCGGAGCATGGCTTGCCGCAGGCGAGTTGTCGGTTAAGCCGCGTTAACTTCCGGGTTCGTCGAAGTTCGATTCCGACCGCGTCCGCCTGCTCGGCGCTGGCCATGTTGAGCGGCAACGACCGTCACCCGCATGGGCGGAGACGCGCGGCCCCAGATGGAGGGCGCGCAGCGCCGCGTGGCTCCGGTCGCCGGCCCTTCGCCGGCGAGTAGGGCGTGACCCGGCCGGCACGGACGGGGGCCGCCAAACTTCGGCCCGTTCGTCGGATACACTGGCAGCATCATAGGCAACACCCGAGCATGCGGTGCCAATCGAATGGTCCGTTTGATCAGCCGACAACTCGAAGAGCTGGGGCGGCAACTGCTCGCCGAGATAGGTCTCGATCGCCCTCACATCATCGCCGATGGCCCCTACGGCAGCGTCCGCATTCCCTATCGGAGCCGCGAGATCGAGGCGCCATGGCCAACGTCCACGATCGAGGAGCTTCACGTGCTGGCGCATGAGCTGGGCCACTGGCAACTTCACACGGAGGAACTGCCACGGGGTCGCTGGGCGTGGCGCGACGGCCTTCAGCCCTACGTGATGGAATACGAGAGCGAGCAATACGCGCACCGTCGGCTCGAAGCGCTCGGCGTACCGGTCCCCGAGACGATGTTGGCGGAGGGTAAGGATTACGTTGGGTCCTGGGTACGCAGATACCTTCGCGATACGGCCGACCTACCCGACGCAAAGATAACGGCGTGGGCCGGGATCGACATCGATCGGGAACGCAAGGCGGAGTGGGGTATCACGGCGCACCGGATGCTCGGGCGGTATCGTCGGGACAGGTACGTGCCGGTCGATGTGCTTGTCGGCTTCATCGAGCGGTACGCAAAGCCCGGCACCGAAGTCGATCTCATTGCAACGTCGACGCGGGGGAAGAACTGGCTCGAGCAGACGGCGTGCGCGCGCCCCTTAAAACGCCATGCGGAAGATCAAAGCTACCGTGTGCAGATCGAGGACATGCTGACGGTCGCACGCGCGGTGCCGCAGGCGGTTTTCGCACAACGCTGTTGAACGCCGTAGCCGCCCATCTATGCGAGGCCACTGCGCAAGCGTTCAACGTGCTGCCGCATGGGCTGCCGCTGCAAGGAAGCCCTGTAGGCAGCGAGGCATTCACGCGCCAGCGCCTCGTGCTCGTGGCGCGGCCGAGGGCCATAGTAAGGTGCGGGCTCAATGATCGCAGCGATCAGCTCGACCTCGCAGCGCTCTTGCGCGTCACAATCGGAGAGGGTCTGTGGCACCGCCTCGATCGCCAGCAGCAGGGTACTCCGCAAAGCAACGTCCGCCTCGACGTAGCCTACTCCTGCCCGTCGAGCTTCGGCGTAGGCGGAAATGAGGCCGTCCATCCTTGACATCACACTGGCGAACACGGGGCTCAACATCTGCGGTGCTGGCGCGAGGCTGCCCACAGCACCCGTGCCAGCTAACGACTGAGGCAGAGCCACGACCGCGAGAGTGCCCGAGCCCCAAGCCAAGACATCGCGGCGGCGGAATGCAGTGCGCATCGGTGCTCCTCGTGCTCCTTCAGGTCCAACTCACGAACGCCATCAACTTGGCGAGACCAAGGACAACCGAGCAGTGCGGCGGATGCCAAGCCTTAGCCCACCCAGGATACGGGGCAACATCTAGTAAGCCGTCACCCAAACACTGAAGGGGTCCGCCATCAAATTTGCATGTGTACTGATTATTATGGTATTCTCCCAACCATGAAATCACTCTGTTCACTGTTCAATGAGGCTGTAAGTGTTGCATGTGCGGTGATCGTCGCAGATGCTGGCGTGAAAATTGCCGTCGGTACGGCCACCTGGGTATTGATGGCGGCCGGTATACCTGCTGCCTTCGCAGGATTGGCGTTTGCGGCCATTCCAGCTGGTATCGTCTTCGGCGCAAGCATCGGATATCACGGCGCAAAAGCCGTGTTTGGCAATCTTTCAAGACCTGTTGAACAATCCGTCCGACGGGCAGGATGCCGTTGCCCCCACGACACGAACGGCTTGTCACCCAAGTTGCAGCAAGCCTAGATCAGGGCTCCGGAACAACTCTCTGGAGATAGCATTGTGAGACCAGATAGCGCGCCGCTCCGTGCTGGCGGGTCGGACGACGGGAGTCTGTTTATTCGTTTCCTCACTTGGGTAACGGGGAACAAGACGCTGGCAACAGTGATCTGCTGTCTTGTGATGATCGGGTTTGTGGTGGTCGATGCCGCACTTTGGTCGGGCAAGGTCATCCACTGGGCATGCAGCTACGTTGGTGAGAATAGGCGCCCGTTCGGACCGTGTCTACCGACAGCCCGTCCCTCGACAGTGTCATCAAAGCCAGATGAGCCGAAGGTTCGTGCCGAGCAGACGCATTCCGACCCGCGCCGCGAGCTCAAGGATGGCATGGGCATCGATTGGAGCGAGGAGAACTTCTGGAAGGCTGTAGCGCGAGGTGACGAGCGGGCGACCGCGCTGTTCTTGCGTGACGGCATGACCATCAGCTCGCAACAACTTCATGCGGTGCTGTCCGACAGAGTTGGCGTGAAACGAGCTGCATTGCATCAGCTGGTAGAGATGGGCAGGACTCGCAACGCCGAGTTCTGTTCATCTGATGACGACGCAGGGCCATCGAGTAAGCCGTTGGCCGCGCATCGAACGGTCCTGCGGTTTGCGGATTATGCGAAGGATGAACAAGTCTCGCAATTTGTCCAAAAGTTCTGCGGAAGCTCCGCCATCGTCGATGCATTGAATCGCCATTTGGCAGTTGAGTCCAATCGGGTGACAAGTGTCGAGCAGGTCAACGCTCGCAATCAGAAAAGCCAAAGCGAGTGTCTGGCACGGTTTTTGACTGATCCAGCGTTTGTCCGCTACCGAGATGTGATCCGTGGAGCCGCCTCTCGTGGCTGCCGTAGGGATGAAATCAAGGATGAACTGGAGCGAAGTTTGTGCTTGCATCCATTTCCATTCGTGCAGCAAACCAACGCGTATGGGAATGTGCTTGGACGGGAGTTTCACTACGAGCCCGGTGTACGTGATTTCTGCGCGAAAAAGTTCCCAGTGAGGGCAGTTGATCGGTCAAAGCGCGACGAGTTGGCGAGCGCTATTGCACTATTCAGACCAGCAGATTCAACAACTGAGCCCACTGTCAAACCGCCATATGTTGCGAAGTCGACGCCATCCAGGCCGGGGTTCGTAGCCGACGGTTGGACCGCTGCGGGCGTCTACTCCGACGGGGTATGGTCAAGCCGACTGCTTTCCTTTGCTGCGACGATCAAACCGGAGGATCTCCCCGGACTGGTCGTTACGCCTATGCAGCTTCCTGGCAACAATCTGCGTGCTGATCCGCCTCGGTTCGCCGGTGATCGCGGCAAGGAAATCGGGGAACTTGACGTAGGTGTGCAACTTGAAATCGGAGCGGTCCATACGGTGCCGAGTACGACGACAGGCATCTCGGTTTGGGTCGCAGTGCGAAAGATTTTGCGGTGACAACTTCTTGTATTTGGCACGCAGTGCCGCGCTCCAACAAGTTGTTTGAATCGCGTCTTATTTTCGATACGATGACAGCGCGGTACAGGCAGGGATGCCGATGACCGTCAAGGGCGAGGGGCGGGCAGATTGCTCGCCTTTTGCTTGTCGGCCGCTCCCACGCTCGCCTGCCCTGCCCTCGCCTGCCGGCTGCGGTTCTCGTTGGCGGCCTTCGGCGTCAGCCGCCGTTTGCATCTGACATCGCCCAGCCCCTGCTCGTAGGACGCGCAGAATGCGCTCATGCGCTTCTTGATGAGCCCGAGCCGCGCCACCTTCCCCGTATCGGGATGCACGAGATTGGCCACAACATGAACGTGTGGGCGTCCGGTGTCGGTATGGGTGACCCAGACGCACTGGTGCTCCGACAGCCCCATTGCAGCCAAGGCAGATTGTACCGTGTCGGCCAAATGCTCGCGCGTCAGCCACTCCAGGTCCGACGGGTGCCAAGCCAGCACCGCGTGCAGGACGGGTCGCTTCGTTTTCGGGCCGCGTCGGTTGCCGTCGAGATGCGTCGTCCTGTGGGCGTGCTCCATCTCCGTGGCGGCGTCGACGATCGGCAGCATCAAGCCGAAGGTGCCGCGCCACGCCTCCGGCCCGGCGTCACGGAGCACGTAGGACAGCACGCCGGCAAAGCTCCCTCCCCTACCCGTCTGGCGACCGGCCTCGTCCTCGACCAGCACGAACACCCGCGCCATCAGCCGCGCTCGATCTCGCGACGATAGAGGGCGTGCAGGTCAATCAGCACGGCCTCGACGCGGGCGGGCGCGACCGGGAATCCTGCATGGATGGCATGGACGAGCTGGTTGAGGTTGTTGCCATGCCGCCTGAGCTCCGCCAGCTGCGCCGGATCGGCGATCGCCACGACGCGCACGGTGGCGTTGTTCATCTTCGAGCGCACGAACTCGGACAGGGACAGGCCGTAGCGACTGGCTTGACGCTTCCACCGCGCCAGCTCGGCGACCAGCACCCGGATGTGCAGGAATCCCAGTCGCGAGCCGCGTCTGTGCCGCGTGCGGGGTTCGGGGTGCCCCCGACCAGAGGCAGTTGTGTTCACAACTGCCCATCTGGCTACTGTGCGGAATGCTCGAATTGACGCGACCATAGCAAAGAAGCGTACCGAGTCATCACATGGGTCAAAGGTGGTGCGTAAAGTTATGCGCAGTTTTGTCAGCCCCTTTTCATAAGCAGGCATCTTCGCTACCGCTGCGATGCCCGGCGGGGTTTCACACCCCGCACCCCGTGGGATACTTGAACAAGGGCGAGTTATGTTTGTGGCGTGGTTCAATTTGACGAACGGTCGTTCGGTAATTTCCTGTGAATTGTTTTCCCGAATACTCTTGCGCGATTAAAATGGCGTGGTCTGCTGACGGCGGTACTTCATCAATCTATTGTTCGGAGTTATTGTCATGTCACAGAGTTATCCGCCTTTTGCCGTGTTCCCCGATCTCAATTGCGTGCTCCGCCTGCCGTCAGGTGCCGAATATCGCGGCAAGCTTCGCCAGCATCCCTCGAACGAGGCGGATGGCGAGCACTGGTACGAAGGCTACCTTCGCGCCGAAGCCAAAGACCACGTAACGGCGGATACCGTCCTCAAGGATCGCTTCAACCGGGACGGTCTGCGCCCCGCTCACTTCCATCCGCAATCGAACGCGGAGCCGCTGCGCGTGAAGCTCAACCGGATTCCTGCGCCTAAGCGCACGGAGAAGAACGCGGAGACCCTGATCGGCGAGGTCTGGAACCACGAAGGATTGTGGACCGTGGTTGCGAGCCCGTCCGACAGCCCGAGCCTGCACATGGCCGGCACGGTCGTGCCATCGAAGCACGAGTTGGCGTTCGAGGGCAGCCGCATCCGCCAGTATCAGCCGGAGCCGGCTGCGGCGGAGGAAGAAGCGCCAAAGACCACCCCTGCCCCGCGCAAGGGCAAGGCAGCCGGCACGGCGGCGCGACCGGTGTAAACAACCGGCACTTTGGACATAATATGTGCTTGATAATACAGGGTTTACAGCACCCATTGTGTTCCGGCACAATGTGTCAATGAGCAACGCGACGTTTCTATCGGCGGGCCAGGCCGCCAAGCAAACTGGAGTCAGTAAACCGACTATATCGAGAGCGATTTCGGAAGGCCGTTTGTCGGCCTCCCGCCGTGAGGACGGATCGTGGGGGATCGATCCTGCCGAGCTAATGCGGTGGAAAGAGAGTTACGGGCATCGTCACCCGCAACCGAGCCAATCTGCAACCCCGTCCGAAACCCCTGAAACACCCCCGTTACTGATCGAGAATGCCCGCGTTACAGCGGAGCTGGCGGGCGTTCGGGCGCTGCTCGATGCCGAGCGGCAGCGAGCCGACACGGCCGAGCGCGACCGCGACCGGTGGCACGCCGCTTTCCTGTCTCTGCCGAAGCCGCAAGAGATCTCGGGCGGCGGCTTGTTCAGCTGGCTGGTCGGAAAGAAGTTCCACCATGGATGAGGGCAGGGCACACGGTCCGCTTGCCTGGACGGCGCGACTCCGGCACCCTTGCAGAATCCCGTGTGGTATTCGGGGGCATTCAAATGAGGTAATTATCCAGACAAACAAAAACCCGCTCGAAGCGGGCCTTTGATAACTGAGTTTCGGAAGTAAGTTTCGCAAACCCATCTTCCTAAAAATCAGAACGTATTGCAAGGCATTTCTTGCCACGGGATTTTATTGCCCGTGAAGGGCTGTTTTCGGCGGGTTCCAAGACGAAGGAGCCACCATGCTGACGCTACCCGACCCGCGCCGTAATCCGCTGCTGCGCGAATCATCCCCCGTGAAACTCTCACCCCCGCAACTTGCGGACCGCCTGGCGCGGCTGGAACGCTCGGTTGCCCGGCGCGAGCGCGCCTTTCGCCGCCATGATGGAGGGTTGCGCAGCGAGCCCGCCCGATGGTTCCGGCCGGAGCCGCGTCCGTCCGTGCAGTATGCCGGGCACATGTCAACGACGGCGGCGCGGGATCATCGTCTCACGCCGCAGTCGAAGGCGCTGCTGCAGGTTCTGCGCGCCCGCTGCGGCACCGGCACGCGCACCGAAACGTGCAAGACGACGCTGGCGCACATCATGGGCGTTACCACGCGCTCGATCGGCCGCTATGTCTCCGAGCTGGTCCGCTTCGGCTATATCGACACGCGGGTGCGGCGCGGCCTGACCGGTCTTTATACCGGCCTTGTCGTCAGCATCACGGAAAAGGTGCTGCCGTGCTTCCGCAAGGCGACCTGGCTCGCCGGCTGGCTGGCGCACAACCTCGCGGCTGACAAGGGCGGAAAATCAGATGGGACAAAACTGTCCTACAAAAACCATTCCTACAAAGAACATCTCATTCAAACGGCACCGCCGCCCGATCGGTAGCGCCGGCCTCGGGCCCGCATCGTCATTCCTGCCGTGAATCCGATCATTAAGCCGC
>RFSW01000027.1 GCA_009923755.1 Betaproteobacteria bacterium
GAGGTCGCCCGCCGCATCTTCGACAAAATGGTTGCGGATATCCTTGGGCTTGCCGATGCAGGCCACGGCACCCAGCGTCAGGGCCTGGAAGGTCTCCTCTGCGCCCTTCTGCGACAGCGTCGAGCAGATGACGACCGGGGTCGGCCGCTCGGCCATGATCTTGCGCAGGAAGGTGAGGCCGTCCATGCGCGGCATCTCGATGTCGAGCACGATGACGTCTGGCCAGTCGCGCACCATCTTTTCCATGGCGAAGATCGGGTCGGTGGCAACGCCAATCACCTCAATGGCCGGATCGGCGGTGAGAATCTTGCGCACGGCCTCGCGGACCACGGCCGAGTCGTCAACGATGAAGGCGCGGATCTTCTTCATGTCCAGCGGTACACCGAGGGCGTGACGACGGAGAGTGCATCATCCATGCCACGCAGGCTCTCGGAGTGGCCGATGATCAGCCAGCCATCCTCACGCAGGTGCCGGGCGACGCGCTGCACGATCTCGCGCTTCTTCTCCGGACGGAAATAGATGAGCATGTTGCGCAGGAAGATGACGTCGAACAGGCCCACATCGGGGATGGGGGCCGCCAGGTTCATGGGCTCGAAGAGGGTGTGCTTGCGGATCGAACGCTCGATCAGCAGCGTGCCGTCGTGCTGGCCGGTGCCTTTCAGGCAGTAGTTGCGCAGGTACCCGGCGGGCATCATGTCGAGCCGGTCCATACGAAAGTGACCCCGTCGCGCCGTGTCGATGACGGCGTGATTGATGTCAGTGCCAAACACCTCCCAATCGAGCGAGTTGCCGAACTCATCGGACAGGACCATGGCGATGCTGTACGCCTCCTCGCCGGTGGAGCAGGCCGCGCTCCAGATGCGCACCGGGTGGCGGCGCCGCAAGAGATCCGGGGCGATGCGCTCGCGCAGCAGGTCGAAGTGCGGCGGCTCGCGGAAGAAATAGGTCTCGTTGGTGGTGAGCAGGTCGATGAACTTCTGTCGCTCGGCCGGATCCGTGCCGGCCTCGAGGCGCAGCCGGTAGGCGTTGAAGCTGGTCAGCCCGAGTTCGCGCAGACGCTTGCCCAGCCGGGCGACGACCAGCGTGCGCCGGCTGTCGGCAAGGTATATCCCTGCCAAGTCATTGATCATGCGTTGAAAGGCGATGAAGTCTCTGTCGCTGAGAGAACTCTCCGCACCCTGGCCGGTGATCAGTCGCTGCCCCCGACAGTGAAGCCGTTCAATTCGCTGGCGGTGATGGCCAGGGAGGCCATCTCCGAAATCGAAAGAACCCGCTCAGCGTCGATCAGAATGACGAAAGCGCTGCCAAGGCGAGCCATCCCGGCAATGAATTCGGCACGCAAGCGCGCACCGAAGCCAGGTGCCGGCTCGATATCGGCACCCGAGACGTCGAGCACTTCGCTGACGCTGTCGACCACCACGCCAACGTCGGCAGTGGCCCCTTCAAAGTTGATCTCGATGATCACAATGCAGGTCCGCTTCTGCGGCGGCGCAGGCTCTTTACCGAGACGCAGGGCCAGATTGATGACCGGCACCACATGGCCACGCAGGTTGATCACGCCCTCGACGAAGCGGGGCATCTGCGGCACCGAAGTCAGCCGGCTGTACTCGACGATCTCTTTGATGCACAGGATGCTGAGCCCAAAGGTCTCTTCGTTGAGGTAGAAGGTCAGGTACTGCCCCTGCACGGCGCGCAGTCGGGATCCATCAACAGCGGCGTTCACAGCGTCGTCCTTTCCACCCGATCCGACTCGTGGTGCTCGATACGTGTAGCGAGGTCAATCAGCGAGGGCACATCCAGAATCAGTGCCACTTCACCGCTGCCGAGGATGGTCGAGCCGGAGATGCCACGCACCATCTTGAACAGCGGGCCAAGCGGCTTGATGACGGTCTGGAAGTCGCCGACCAGCTCGTCCACCACCAGCCCAGCCATTCGCCCGGCGTAGTTCACCACCACAATGTTCTCGCGGCGCTGGACGCCGTCGTTCTTCTCGAAAACATCGCGCAACCGCACGAATGGCAGAACCTTGCCACGCAGATTCACATAATTGCGGCCGGAGGCGGTCTCGATGTCGTCGCGACGCAGGTCCAAGCATTCGACGATCATGCTCAAAGGCACCACAAAGGCGCCGCCGGCGACGTTGACCAGGAAACCGTCGATGATGGCCAAGGTCAGCGGCAGGCGGATACGGGTGAGGGTGCCGACCCCGGGTTCACTTTCGATGTCGATGGTGCCGCGCAAACTGAGGATGTTCTGCTTGACCACATCCATGCCCACGCCGCGCCCGGAGATGTTGGTCACCGCATCTGCCGTGGAGAAGCCCGGCTCGAAGATGAGGTTGTTGATCTCCCGCGTGGTCAGGGTGGCGCCGGGCGAGATCAGCCCACGCTCGACGGCCTTGGCGCGAATCTTGTCGGCGTTGAGGCCACCACCGTCGTCGGCTACCTCGATCACGATGCTGCCGGAGTCGTGATAAGCATGGAGCTGGAGGGTGCCGACCGTAGACTTGCCGGCCTCAATGCGCCGCTCGCGCGTCTCCAGGCCGTGGTCGAGTGAGTTGCGCACCAGGTGGGTGAGGGGATCGGAGATCTTCTCCACCACCGATTTGTCGAGCTCGGTGTCGGCGCCGCTGATCTGCAAGTCGACGTCCTTGCCCAGTTCGGCGCTCAGGTCGCGGACGACGCGCTGGAAGCGGGTGAAAGTCGCACCGATCGGCACCATGCGCAGATTGAGAGCGGTGTCGCGCAAGGATTCGACGAGGCCGGTCACTGTCGAGATCGCCTCGAGCATCTCGCCGTCGCGCAAGCGTTGGGCGATCAGCGAGCTGTAAGCGCCGGCAATCACCAGTTCGCCGATGAGGTTGATGAGTTGATCGAGCTTTTCCGCTTCGACGCGCAGGAAGCGTGACTCGCCACCCTTGCCTGCGGCAGCAGCCGGTACGCCGCCACCGCGACGGGCGCCACCATCGTCGCCGCCGGAAGTGACCGGCACCGCCTCGGCGGGCGAGGCTACGACCTGGGCTGGCGGCGGCGCCGGCGTCGGCTCTGGCGCGGGCTCTGACGCGGTCGAGGCCGCAGCGGCCGGTTCGGGAGTCTGCGCCGGGAAGCGGCGCGACTCGGTGAGCCAGGCCGTGGAGCAGGGCTCGACGGTCAACTCGCACTGGTCGGCGATGAAGTCGAACACGGCGCGAATGGTAGGCTCCTCGATGCCGCCGGAGATCACCAGTTCAGTGGCGATGTAGCAATTCTCAGGGTCGAAGGCCTCGGGCGCGCCAAGGTTCAGCAGTTCGCTGCGGATCCAGTTGATGGTGCCCTGCGTGCTGAGGTAACGGATGAAGGCGAGCGGGTCCATGCCTTCGCGCATGACCTTGGAGCCGAATCGCACGCGCACATGCCAGCCGTCGGGGGTGCCCGTATCACCGCCGTCGCCGTCGCTGTTACTGGCGGCTACGGCCGGCTCGGATGCGGCTGCAGTGCTCGCGCCCTGTACCGCGTCGGCGCCTTTGGCGGCGCGTCGCGCCACCGCTTCATCGCCGCCGACGAAGGACATCAGCCCTTCCAGCAGCACTTTTTCGCGCGCAGCTTCTTCTTCACCGCGGGTCTCTCGGCCCAGACCCTCCCCAACCAGAAAGCCCATGTGGTCGCAGCAACGCAGCATCAGCGTGACCAGGTCGGAGCTGACGGTGAGCTTGCCCTTGCGGGCATCGTCCATCACGGTCTCGACGTGGTGCGTGAACGACACCACGCCATCTTGTCCGAACATCCCGGCGGTGCCTTTGATGGTGTGGGCAGCCCGGAAGATGGCGTTGATCAGACCCGGGTCGGTGCCGCCACCTTCGATGGCGAGCAGGCTGCTCTCCATCTCCGTGAGCATCTCACGGGCTTCTTCTTCGAATGCGGCAAGTGCGTCGTCGACACTCATCCTGCTTCTCCGATCAGGCCACTGAGGCCCATGGTGCTGAGCGCCTGAACCACACTCGGCTTGGCGCCCGAGACGCTGAAACCGCACGACTGCATCTCGGCGAAGGTCTTGACCGCCAGAAGCAGTTGCACGCCGGCGCCGTCGAACTCCTCGACGTTATCCATAGCGAGTTGGATGTCACGACGTTCCGCTAAAGCGGCGCTGAGGTCGGACTTGAGTTCGGCAACGCCATAGATGTTGAGAATCGTTGGCAGATTCCAGACGACCCGGTCCGGTCCGAGTTCCAATGGCATGTCACACCCTTGCGCAGGTTAACAACGCGATAGCCGACAGAAGCTTGACGGGCTTGAACGGCTTGACGATCCAGACATTCACGCCCCGCCTTTTTCCTTCCATCCTAATCTCTTCGGCAGATTCTGTGGTGATCATGATGACCGGGCTGAAGCGGTATCCAGGGTGCTCCCGGACGTGTCCGATGAAGGTCAGCCCGTCCATGATGGGCATGTTCACATCGCTGACGATGAGATCGATGCGGCGCCCGTCCAGCAGCTTGACGGCGGTGTCGCCATCGTCGGCTTCGTCGACTTCGTAGCCGGCGCCGGTCAGCGCGATACGAATGACGGCGCGCATGGAGCTGGAGTCGTCGACGACAAGAATCCTTAGCGCCATGGCGAGCGTGCCGTCATTCCGGGGCGGGGCCAGCAAGGTGCTGCTCGATGAGGGCAGCGACTTCGGCCGCAATGCCCGGCTGGACCGCCTGCGAGCGGCGAGCGATGTCGCGCAGAAGTGCCTCGCCGCTGCTCGCCGCTGCGCCCGAGTGGGCGAGTCCGGCGGCGACGATGACACGGCGCACCAGGTCCAGCGTCTGACTCACCCGATCTTGGGCCTGCAAGGCGTCGAGCATGGTCCCCACTGAGGCGCGCAGCGCCGCCAGAGCTGCGGCGTCCGGCTCGCCGGCAAGCAGTGCGCCGGCCTCTTCGAGCGCGGCGGCTGTGCGGTCTGCCGCAGCGTTTCCGCCAGCTTGGGCCGCTGCCGTATGCATATCGGCCAACCGTGCCAGCACCACGATGAGATCTGTCGACGATGCGGCGGGTTGTTTTGCGATGGCGTTGCGCGACGCAGACGAATCAGCCACGCGGCGTCGCTCCGGCAGGCTGGGTGAGACCCGAGGCAGCGGCCACGCTCCGCCCGGCGAAGCCGTGGGCTGTGCCGGTTCCGAGCGCAACTGTGAGGCCGTCCAGCCAAGGTGTTTTGAACAGCATTGCTTTTCCCCGACCGCAGCGCCCAGACAACTCATCTAGCTTAGCCGAATAGGCTCGACTAAGGGCGCGACGTTGGGGGTTTGCGGGCGAGTGCGCGGGATGCAGCAGGTGGCGGAGAAGGTGGGATTCGAACCCACGGTACGGTGTTAAGCCGTACACACGATTTCCAATCGTGCACCTTCGGCCGCTCGGTCACTTCTCCGGAGCGGCGGAGGTTACCCCCAAGCGCACGCCTCGGCAACCTTGACCGGCAGCAAGGCGCGCGGCCAAGGCCTGCCCCACACTCAATTCCACCTACACGAGGAGACTCCCATGGACAGACTGACCCGTTTCGACCCCTTTGGCGACCTTGACGAGATGTTCCGTGGCTTGATGCTGCGCCCGGTGCGAGTGGACACGCCGACGCACCACATCCGCGTCGACGTCAGCGAGAGGGACAACGCCTACACCGTGCAAGCCGAGTTGCCCGGCGTCAAGAAGGGCGATATCCATGTCGACGTCGACGGCAATCTGGTGTCGATCTCGGCACAGACCCGTCATCAGAAAGAAGAAAAAGAGAACGGCCGGGTGATCCGCTGCGAGCGCTCCAGCGGCTCGATGTCGCGCACCTTCACGCTGCCGCACGAGGTCGATCAGGCGGGCGCCAAAGCGCACTACAGCGACGGCGTGCTGGAGCTGATCCTGCCCAAGAAAGCGCAGTCGCGACCCAGCAGCGTCGCCATCCAGTGACCAGCCAGACCCGCCGCTCTACTGGCTGTAGCGAGCGGCGATCGGGTAGCGCCAGTCCTTGCCAAACCCCCGGGGCGTGACCCGGGGGCCCACCGCTGCCTGCCGGCGCTTGTATTCGTTGATGCGGATGAGCCGCACCACGCGGTCGACGTCCGCCGGCGCAAAGCCTGCCGCCACAATGGCTTGCGGCGCCTGGTTCTGCTCCACGTAGAGCGCCATCACCGCATCCAGCACCTCATACGGCGGCAGGCTGTCCTGGTCGGTCTGGTCGGGGCGCAGCTCTGCGCTGGGCGGCCGCGTGATGATGCGCCGCGGAATCACGTCCGATTGCGCGTTGCGCCACTCGGCCAGACGGTAGACGAGCGTCTTGGCGACGTCGCGCAGCACGGCATAGCCCCCCGCCATGTCGCCGTATAGCGTGGCGTAGCCCACGGCCATCTCGCTCTTGTTGCCGGTGGTCAGCACCAGCCGGCCGGATTTGTTGGACAGGGCCATCAGCAGCGTGCCACGTGCCCGCGCCTGCAGATTCTCTTCAGTGGTATCTGGCGGCGAGCCGGCAAACACCGGCTCAAGTGCCCGCTCGAACTGCGCCGTGACGTCGCCGATGGCGATCTCGCGGTAGGCCACGCCAAGCCGCGCCACCATGTCGCGCGAGTCGGTCAGACTGATGTCGGCGGTGTAACGCGACGGCATCATCACCGCCTCCACCCGCTCGGCGCCGAGCGCATCCACAGCGATCGCCAGCGTGACGGCCGAATCGATACCGCCGCTCAGGCCCAGCAGCACCCCGGGGAAGCCGCACTTGCGCACGTAGTCTCGCACCGCCAGCACCAGCGCCTGCCAGACCTGCGCCTCCACGCTGGCGATGTCGGGCGCCTCACCGGCCTGGTCGGGATCGACCACGCTGACCACCTCGCTGCAGGCCGGCAGCCGATGCAAGACGCGGCCGTCGGCTGCCATCACCAGACTGCCGCCATCGAACACCAGCTCGTCCTGTCCGCCCACCGCATTCAGGTAGATCACCGGCAAGCCGGTCTCGGTGGCACGCTGGCGCAGCACTTCGAGGCGCTGACGAGGCTTGTCGAGGTGATAGGGCGAGGCGTTGAGCACCAGCAAGCGTCGGGCACCGGCGCGCTGGAGGTCGGCGGCCACGTCCGGCTGCCAGATGTCCTCGCAGATCGCCACGCCAAGCCGCTCGCCCGCCAGCGCTATCACCGTCGCTTCGCGCCCGGCGGAAAAGTAACGCTTTTCGTCGAACACGTCGGCATTCGGCAGATGGCGCTTGTGGGCGGTGGCCTGCACACGCCCGCCGGCCAGCAGAGATGCTGCATTGAACAGCGCGCCACCCTCCTGATGCGGGTGACCGAGCAGCACCGGTAGCGGCGCCGCAGCTGCGATCTCTGCCACGCGCGCCGCGCACGCCTCGAGGAAATGTGCGCGCAACAGCAGGTCTTCGGGTGGATAGCCGGTAAGCGCCAACTCGGGCGTGAGGACCAGATCGGCGCCCTCGGCCGCGGCCTTTTGCGCCGCAGCGAGGATGTGCGCGGTGTTGCCAGCGAGGTCGCCGACGGTTGGGTCGATCTGGGCAAGGCCGATGCGCATGGTGGGGCCGGATGGAGAACCGGCACCAGTGTAGCGAACGCCGGCCCGGTCGCTGCAGCGCCATCCAGGGGTGGGGCCAAAGCAGCGCCTGGACAGACCCCACTGGACGCATTCTTTGTCCACACTGTGTGCTGCACAGTCAGCCGAGACACCCCGTGGCCCAGACCGCCGATGCGGCACCGGAGCCGTCCCCCAGCGCGATGGACCGGACCGGCGCGCGAGCACCGGTGCGGGTGGAACTGCTCAGCCGCCTGACCGAGCTGCCGGCTGAATGGGATGCCTTGGCAGCACCGTGTATCTGGCATGCGCGAGGCTTTCTGCAGGCGCTCGAGGCAAGCGGCTGTGTTGGCGCGGGCACCGGTTGGGAGCCGCGCTTCCTGCTGGGATGGCGCGGCGACACGCTGGCAGGCGCTCTGCCGCTGTGGCTCAAGACGCACTCTTACGGTGAATACGTGTTCGACTGGGCGTGGGCGCGTGCCTACCAGCAGCATGGCCAGCCCTACTACCCCAAGCTGGTCAGCGCCATCCCCTTCACGCCCGCCACCGGGCCGCGCCTGCTCGGTACCGAGCGGGAAGTGGCCGCCCTGCTGCTTGGCGTGGTGGATGCCTGGCTCGAGGCTGGCGAGGTGTCTTCGGCGCACGTCCTGTTTCCCGCCACCGAGGAGACCGGGCTCTGGCGCGACGCCGGCTTCATGGCACGTGAAGGCATCCAGTTCCACTGGCAACGACGCGGCGAGGCCGACTTCGAAGCGCTGCTGATGAGCCTGACGCGCGACAAGCGCAAGCACATCCGACAAGAGCGGCGGCGCGTCCACGACGCCGGCGTGCGCTTTCGCATCGTCGACGGGCACCACGCCAATGCCGCCGACTGGTCGCTGTTTTCTGCCTGCTACGCCCGCACCTACGCGGAGCACGGTTCTTCGCCCTATCTGAATGAGGATTTCTTTGTCAGATGGGCCGCCACCTGCCCGGACGTGCCGCTCCTGTTCATCGCCGAAGTCGACGGTCAGGCGGTCGCCGCCAGCCTGTGCGCGCAGCAGGGCGATGTCCTGTACGGCCGCTACTGGGGGGCATTGGCCCACATCCCCTGTCTGCATTTCGAGGCTTGCTATTACCAGCCGCTGGAGTGGGCGCTCGCCCACGGCATCCGCCGCTTTGAGGGTGGCGCACAAGGTGAGCACAAACAGGCGCGAGCGCTTGAGCCGGTGACCACCTGCTCGCTGCACCGCATCGCCGATCCGCGCTTCGCCGAGGCCATTCAGGACTTTCTACGACGCGAGCGCGCCGGCGTGGCCGATCACACCGCCGCGCTGCTGGAACATTCGGCATACCGCAGACCGGCTTCTTGATCTGGCGCATCTTTGACCTGGAACAAGATGCCGAGACAGCGCAGGGCGGATACTGTAAACATTAACGATGAGACGTCGACCGAGGGAGACCGCCGATGAACACGCTTCCACCCGAACGCCGCCAGAGCCAACCCGACCGTCGCCGCCGCGGCCGCCGCGCCAGCGACCAGCGCCTTCTCACCAGCAAAATGCCACCGGCCTCACGCCACCTCGGGCAGCTCAAGGCGGCCTGCTCACAATGCTCGCTGCATGAGCTCTGCCTGCCGGCTGGCGTCGACATGCTCGACCTCGCCCGCATCGACCAACTCACGCAGAAGCGCCAGCGCATCCTCCGCCACCAGACCTTGTACAAAGCCGGTGACCCCTTCCACTCGGTCTACGCGGTACGTGCCGGATTTTTCAAGACCGAGGGCGGCATCGGCGATGGCCGCGACCAGATCACCGGTTTCCAGATGGCCGGCGAACTGATCGGGCTCGACGGCATCAGCAGCGGTCGGCATGCCTGCTCGGCAGTGGCGCTCGAGGACAGCGAGGTCTGCATCATCCCGTTCAACGAGATGGAAGCCCTGGCACGTGCCGTGCCCGCCTTGCAGCGCAGCCTACACCGCCTGATGAGCCGCGAGATGGTGCAGGATCGCAAGCTATTGGCGCTGCTCGGCAACGGCACCGCCGAAGAGCGCATCACCGCCTTCCTCATCGACCTGTCGCAGCGCTTGTCGCAGCGCGGCTATGCCGCTTCGGAGTTCGTCCTGCGCATGACGCGCGAGGAGATCGGCCGCCACCTCGGTCTGACCCTCGAGACTGTCAGTCGCACGCTGTCGCGCCTGCAGCGTCAGGGCGCCATCCGCGTGCAACAGCGCCTGGTGCGCATCGTCGACGCCGAAGCGCTGGCAGGGCGGGTGCCAGCCTAGGGCGGGCAGTCCATCAAGGCGGTCCGTCACATCGGCTGGCCTGCATGCCTGTCGCGCCCGGACGTGGCGCACCCGGACGTGGCGCACCCGCTCGCTGCCCCCAAGGTCGCTGCAAAGATGACACTCGATGGGAGCCACTCGGGTCGGGGTGGGATCTGGAGAAAATGCGTGGACTTGAAATCCGCGGCCCTCGCCCCTACCATTGGCACTCACCGGCCTAGAGTGCTAACAACCGCTCTGGTCAGGTCGATTGGCAACCCACCCTGAACCCACAGAAACGGAGCAACCAGACCATGAACATCCGTCCCCTGCACGACCGCGTGATCGTCAAGCGCCTCGAGGAAGAGCGCAAGTCGGCCGGCGGTATCGTCATTCCGGACAGCGCCACCGAAAAGCCGGTGCGCGGCAAGATCATCTACGCCGGCAACGGCAAGATCCTCGAGAACGGCAACGTGCGTCCGCTGGCAGTCAAGGTCGGCGACGAAGTGCTGTTCGGCAAGTACAGCGGCACCGAAGTCAAGATCGACGGTGAAGAGCTGCTGGTGATGCGCGAAGAAGACATCGTCGGCGTGATCGAAGCCTGAGTCCGGTCGCGCGGGTTCGCCCGTCGCCAGACCTGCCGGCTCACGAAGCCCGATTGACACCCGAGACAAGCGGCGCCCGGCGCTCAAGCCGGCCTGCCGGAACCTATTGAGGAGCAAGAAATGGCTGCAAAAGAAGTCAAGTTCCACGATCACGCCCGCGAGCGCATGGTGCGCGGCGTCAACATCTTGGCCGACGCGGTCAAGGTGACCCTCGGCCCCAAGGGCCGCAACGTCGTGCTCGAGCGTTCGTTCGGCGCCCCGACCATCACCAAGGACGGTGTGTCGGTGGCCAAGGAGATCGAGCTCAAGGACAAGTTCGAGAACATGGGCGCACAGATGGTCAAGGAAGTCGCTTCCAAGACCTCCGATGTGGCCGGTGACGGCACCACCACCGCGACTGTGCTGGCCCAGTCGATCGTGCAGGAAGGCATGAAGTATGTGGCCGCCGGCATGAACCCGATGGACCTGAAGCGCGGCATCGACAAGGCTGTGGAGGCGCTCACCGCCGAACTCAAGACAGTCAGCAAGCCCTGCACCACCAGCAAGGAGATCGCCCAGGTCGGTTCGATCTCGGCCAACTCCGACGAGGCCATCGGTCAGATCATCGCCGACGCCATGGACAAGGTCGGCAAGGAAGGCGTCATCACCGTCGAAGACGGCTCGGGCCTGCAGAACGAACTCGACGTGGTCGAGGGCATGCAGTTCGACCGCGGCTACCTGTCGCCCTACTTCATCAACAACGCCGACAAGCAGATGGCGGTGCTGGACAGCCCGTTCGTGCTTCTGCACGACAAGAAGGTCAGCAACATCCGTGACCTGCTGCCGGTGCTCGAGCAGGTTGCCAAGGCCGGCCGTCCGCTGCTGATCATCGCCGAAGACGTCGAAGGTGAGGCGCTGGCCACCCTAGTGGTCAACAACATCCGCGGCATCCTCAAGACCGTCGCCGTCAAGGCACCGGGCTTCGGTGATCGCCGCAAGGCCATGCTCGAAGACATCGCCATTCTCACCGGCGGCACCGTGATCGCCGAAGAAGTCGGCCTGTCGTTGGAGAAGGTCACCCTGCAGGATCTGGGTCAGGCCAAGCGCATCGAAGTCGGCAAGGAAGAGACCACGATCATTGATGGTGTGGGTTCGGCCGATGCGATCAAGGGCCGTGTCGGCCAGATCAACAAGCAGATCGAAGAGTCGACCTCCGACTACGACAAGGAGAAGCTGCAAGAGCGCAAGGCCAAGCTGGCCGGCGGTGTTGCGGTGATCAAGGTCGGCGCCGCCACCGAAGTCGAGATGAAGGAAAAGAAGGCCCGTGTCGAAGACGCCCTGCACGCCACCCGCGCTGCGGTTGAAGAAGGCATCGTCGCCGGCGGTGGCGTGGCTCTGCTGCGCGCTCGCTCGTCGCTGCAGGAAGTCAAGGGCATCAACGTCGACCAGGACGCCGGCGTCAAGATCGTGCTCAAGGCGATCGAGGCCCCGCTGCGCCAGATCGTCGCCAATGCCGGCGATGAGCCGAGCGTGGTGATCAACAAGGTGCTCGAGGGCAGTGGCAACTTCGGCTACAACGCCGGCACCAGCGAGTACGGCGACATGGTGGCGATGGGCGTGCTCGACCCGACCAAGGTCACCCGCACTGCGCTGCAGAACGCGGCCTCGATCGCTGGTCTGATGTTGACCACCGACTGCATGGTCGCCGAGCTGCCGAAGGACGACAAGCCGGCCATGCCGGACATGGGCGATATGGGCGGCATGGGCATGTGATGACACCCCGGGCGGCGGCCTCGAGGGCCGCTGTCTGCGCTCCGGCAGCAACAAAAAACCCCGCCTCGGCGGGGTTTTTTGTTCACGCGCAGCGCCGGGCGCCGCAGGCTCAAGGCTGGTCGAGCGACCCCATCGATTTCGGCCACGTCACGACCCCCCAGGGCATGTCGTAGCCCTCGCTGGTGCGCGTGACAGCCAGCGACAGCGGGTCGATCTCAAGCACCGCATTGGACTTGCCACAGGCCAACAGGATGCGGCTGTCGTCTGGCGTAAAGCTGAAATGCCAACAACGGTTGCCGGTCGCCACCTCGCCAAGCTTCTCAAACGTGCGGCCATCGAACACTTCGAGCTTCTTGTCCTGGCCGGCCGCCACGTAAAGTCGCTCGCCCTTGCGATCGAAGGCCACGCCATACGGCGATCGACCGGTGTCCACCGTTTTGATCACGTTGAACTTGCTGTCCATCACCATGACCTTGTTGCCGACCTCGAGCGTGGCGACCCAGGTCTTGCCGTCCGGCGAGACTTTGATGCCGCGCGGCCGGTTGCCATACTGCTCGGTGCTGATGGTCTTGAGCAGCTTGCGGCTTTGAATGTCGTGCACGGTGATAGTGTTGTCGGCCTCGTTGGTCACCACCAGTGTCTTGCCGTTCGGCGAGAACTCGATACCCTCGGTCTCCGGACCCCCGACAATGTCACCGATCTTCTTGCCCTTCTTCAGGTCGAGGATCGCGATGCGGGCCGGCTCCTTGTCGTCATCGTCGTCGGCCTTGGCTGCCTCACCGGCTTTGGGCGGCGGGCCGGCCTTGGCACTCGGCTCGTAAGACACGAAGGCACGATCGCCGCGGATACGCACGAACTCCGGATTCTTGCCAACGGCGATCTCGCCGCTCACAGCGCCGGTCACGGCGTTGAGCAGGGTCACGCCACCGGTCTCGCGGGTGGCCACCACCAGCGTCTTGCCATCGGTGGTGATGGCGATGCCGCGCGGCCCCTTGCCGGCGAGGTCGTATTGGGCGGTAACCTGCAGGGTCTCCGTATCGAGCACCGAGACGCCGGTGTTCTGGCTGGTGACAAAGGCCTGGTCGGCCGCTGCAGGCGCAGCGATGGACGCTGCCATGAGTGCGACAGCAAGCCGCGTGTGGCGGAAGAAAACGGTTCCTTGCATGAATCTCTCCGGAAGGTCTGAAAAGCTGGCGCAAGATCAGCGCGCTGGAGTATAGAGTCGCGCCAGCGCCCGCGGTTCAGCCCGACCGGTCGGCGACCTCGAGGTCGGGAATAAAGCCCGGCGCCACCAAGCCAGCGGCAATCAGTCGCTCGATGCCATGCGCCAAGGTCTGCATACCCCACGCCTGACCCGTCTGCATGACACTCTCGAGCTGGCTCAAGCGCGACTCGCGGATCAGGTTGCGAACCGCCGGCGTGGCCACCAATACCTCGTGCGCCGCCACCCGGCCACCACCGGCGCGCGGCAGCAGCCGCTGACAGACCACTGCTGCCAGACTGGCGGCCAGCGAACCGCGCGCAAGCTCGCGCTCACCCGGCGGGAAACAGCCGATCAGCCGGTCGATCGCCGACGCTGCACCGCGCGTGTGCAAGGTCGCCAGCACCAGGTGCCCGGTCTCGGCGGCCGCCAACGCGAGCCGCACTGTGTCGAGGTCGCGCAGCTCTCCCACCAGCAGCACGTCGGGGTCCTCGCGCAAGGCGGCCCGCAGCGCCGTCGCGAACGACGCCGTGTCGCGCCCGACCTCGCGCTGACTCACCAGCGATGCACGCGACCGGTGGACGAACTCGATCGGGTCCTCGAGGGTGACGATATGCGCCTCGCGGCTGCCGTTGATGGCATCGAGCAAAGCCGCCAGGGTGGTCGATTTGCCACAGCCGGTGGCGCCACTCACCAGCACCAGACCCTCCTCGAGCCGAGCCAGCCGGCTCAGCACCGGCGGCGCACCGATGGCTGCCAACGCCGGCACCGTGCCAGGGATGCGCCGCAAGACGGCCGCCAGCCCGCGCGACTGACGAAACGCATTGACACGGAATCGCGCGGCCCCGCAGCCGGCTTGCCAAGCAAAATCGAGATCGCCCGTAGCGTCGAGCTGGTGGGCCTGGGCCGGCGTCATCAGCGCCGCCAGCGCAGCCGCCACGCTGTCGGCGTCCATCGGCGCTGCGCCGGCCAGCGGCCGCAGCGCCCCGTCGATGCGCAGACGCGGCGAAGCCCCGGCCGACAGGTGCAGGTCGGAGGCACCTGCCGCCCGCGCGGCGTCAAGCAGTCGCCAGACATCCCAAGTACACTCGATACGCGCTGTTGCCTCGATCATTAACGCCCCTGTGTCCGCTCTCTCGCCTGCCGCCGCCCATCCCGTCGTTGCCGTGCGCGCGGCGCTGGACGCCGCCGCGCGTGCCGCCGGCCGCGACCCCGCCGAGCTCACGCTGGTGGCGGTGTCCAAGACCTTTCCTGCCGACGCCGTGCGCGCCGCCTACGCAGCCGGACAACGGCACTTCGGCGAGAACTATGTGCAGGAGGGCTGCGCCAAGATCGACCAGTTGCGCAGCGCGCCGTCGCTTGCCGAGCCGACGGCAGGCGATTCCCGGCACGGCCTTGCAGACGCAGTCTGGCACTTCATCGGACCCTTGCAATCCAACAAATCGCGGATGGTGGCCGAGCGTTTCGACTGGGTGCACAGCATCGACCGCGAGAGCATCGCTCGCCGGCTGTCCGAGCAGCGCCCGGCGGGGATGCCCCCGTTGCGCGTCTGTATCCAGGTCAACGTCAGCGATGAGTCCAGCAAGAGTGGCGTGCCCGCAGACGCCGTTCTGTCCCTCGCGCGCACCGTCGCCGGCCTGCCCGGGCTGGAGCTGCGCGGACTGATGGCGATTCCCGCCCCGAGCGAGGACCCGGCAGCCCAGCGCGCCCCTTTCGCCGCACTGCGCCGCATCCGCGACGACCTTGAGGCAACGGGCATCGCCCTGCCCGACCTGTCGATGGGGATGTCCGCCGACTACGTCGCTGCGGTGCAGGAAGGCGCCACTCTGGTGCGCATCGGCTCCGCCATCTTTGGCGCAAGGCCCGCCCGCGAACCCGATGGTGCGCCGCCCGAGGCCGCCGCATGAGCTCGGCAGCGCCCCTCGTGATCCGCTTCATCGGTGGCGGCAACATGGCCTCGGCCCTGGTCGGCGGCTTGTTGCGTACCGGTCACCCCGCCACCGCTATCCAGGTGGTCGAGCCGGACGCCGCAGCCCGCGACCGGCTGGTCGCCGCCACCGGTGTCGCGCCCTGCGCCGCCACGCCCGCTGAGTGGCCGCCCTGTGAGCTTGCCGTGCTCGCCGTCAAACCGCAGGTGCTGCGCGAGGTGGCTCGCCAGCACGCTGCCAGCCTGCACGCTGCTTTGGTCGTCTCGGTGGCGGCCGGTATCCGCCTTGCCGACCTCTCGCGCTG
The DNA here is from genome assembly GCA_009923755.1 of Betaproteobacteria bacterium. Classification (GTDB taxonomy): domain Bacteria; phylum Pseudomonadota; class Gammaproteobacteria; order Burkholderiales; family UBA3065; genus UBA3065. The sequence goes on from RFSW01000027.1 coordinate 15,544, forward strand.
GCTTGACGGCCATCGCCGGGTGGTGCGTGCCATGCCCAACACCCCCGCTCTGGTCGGTGCAGGCGTCACGGGCCTTGCCGCCGGCCTGGGGCTTGACGACGCCGACCGCGTACGGGCGCAAGCCCTTTTCGATGCGGTGGGCAGCAGCCTGTGGGTTGACGACGATGCCGGCATCGACCTGGTCACCGCACTCAGCGGCAGCGGCCCAGCCTACATGATGCTGATGGTCGAAGCCCTCACCGCCGCCGGCGTCGCGCAGGGGCTCGAGGCCGACCGTGCAGAACGGCTCGCGCTCGACACCATGGCCGGGGCTGTGGCCCTGATGCGTACGAGCCAGGCGCCGCCTGCCACGCTGCGGGCACAGGTCACCTCACCGGGCGGCACCACCGAACGCGGCATCGGCGCCCTGCAGGCTGGCGGCTTCGAGGCCCTGTTGGCGACAGCGGTCGCCGCCGCGCGGGCGCGCGCTGCCGAACTCGGCGAGATGCTTGGCAAGGATCCGACATGACCACCGAACTGCTGCTGTTCCTCTTCAACAGCGTGATCAATCTGATCGCCACCGCGCTGATGCTGCGCTTCATGCTGCAGTGGGTGCGGGCGCCGTTCAGCAATCCCCTGGGCCAGCTCCTGCGCACCCTCACCGACTGGCTGGTCAGACCCCTGCGCCGGGTGGCGACCGGCAGCCGCGGCGACCTCGCGCTGCTGCTGGTGGTGTGGCTACTGCTCACGCTCAAGGTCTGGATCAGTGGCCTGCTCACCATCCCGGTCTACACGCCCTTGGCCTTGGCCATGATCGGTGTCTTCGGCTTGCTGAAACTGTGGGTGCAGGTACTCTGGGTGGCGATCATCGCCATGGCACTGCTGAGCTGGGTGGCGCCGCGCAACGACATCATGCCGATGCTGCACCTACTCTGTGAGCCGCTGCTGGCTCCCATCCGCCGGCTTCTGCCGGCCACCGGCGGCATCGACCTTTCGCCGCTGGTGGCGCTGTTGCTAGGTCAGGCGCTGCTCACTATCGTGCTGCCGACCCTTGAGCACAACCTGCTACGCACCCTGCTCTGAACTTACTTGTCGGTCATCACCCAGACGCCGTCCCACTGCCCCTCGGGTGGGTTGGCTTTAAGAAACTCGCAACGCTCGATGTAGGTCCGGCTCAGCTTGTCCTTGGGGTTGTACGAGATCGCCTTTTCGAATGCAGCGATGGCCTTGTCGAAGTGGCCCGAGCGATACCGCGACAGTCCCTCGGTGAAATTACCGAGCACATCCATCATGTTCGGAAAGCTGTCCGGGGTGTGATAGTCGAGCACCTCATAGACGCTCACCGGCTTGGTCTTGCCCTTGACCACCACCAGATCGACCTCGCGCATGCGGTAGATGCCGCGCAGCTTGGCCTGCGTGAACTCGGAGATGAGGATCTTTGCCGAGTACTGCTTGCAGGCTGATTCCAGACGCGCAGCCAGGTTCACACCATCGCCGATCACGGTGAAGTCCATACGCTTCTTGGAGCCGATATTGCCGCTCACCACCACATCGGTGTTGAGGCCGATGCCGATGTGCACCGGCAACTTGCCCTCGGACTCGCGCACGATGTTCCATTCATTGAGTTCCCGGATCATCGACACGGCCGCGCGCACCGCACGGTCCTCGTCATCGTCGTGGGCCAGCGGGATACCAAAGCCGGCCATGATGGCATCGCCGATGAACTTGTCGAGCATGCCGCCTTCGCGGGTGATGCAGTCGACCATGATCTCGAAGTACTCGTTGAGCAGCGTCACCGTGGCCTGCGGACCGAGTGCCTCGGTGAGGGTGGTAAAGCCGCGGATGTCAGAGAACAGGAGTGTGGCGACCACGCTCTGGCCACCCATCGCCTCGCCGCCCTTGGCCATGAGTTGATCGGCGATGGCCGGATCGACGTAACGCGACATGGTCGATTTCATCCGCTTCTCGGACGAGATGTCTTCGAACATGATCATGGTGCCGAGGTGTCCGCCCTCGACATTGGTCAGCGGCAGGATGGTGCTGTTGACCGACACCGACTCACCCTCGACCATCATCTCGGCGTCCATGCTGATGTCCGGCTCGGATTCGGCGTCGAGTTTGCGCACCTTCTCCATCACCCAGGCGTTGGCGCCATTGAACACCGCCTCCGCCTTGACGCCAACAATCTCATCGACGCGAAGGCGCAGGATGCGCGAGCCCGCGCTGTTGCAGGTCACCACTTTTTCGTCTTCGTCGAGCGTGAGCACACCGTTGCTCATCGATTCGAGCATCGACTCGTTGTAGTTCTTCATGTTCTGCACGTCGGCGAACAGGCTGGCGTTCTCCAGCGAGATGGCGATCTGCGCAGTGAATGCTTTGAGGCGGGATTCGTCCTCGGCGGTGAACACGCCGTTCTTCTTGTTCAGCACCTGCGTGACGCCGATCACCTTGCCCTTCTGGTTGATGATCGGCACGCAGAGGATGCTGCGGGTAAAGAAGCCGGACTTCTTGTCGAATGCCGGGTTGAAGCGCAGGTCGGCGTAGGCGTGCGGGATATTGATGGTCTTGCCGGTGGAGAACACCGCACCCGCGATGCCGGCCGTGTTGGGCAGGCGGATCTGCATCGAACCCAAGCCCTGCCCGACTTGCGACCACAGCGTCTGGGTCTTCTCGTCATTGAGGAACAGCGTGCTGCGCTCGGCATTGAGCATGCGCGTGGCCTCGGTCATGACCTTTTGGAGCAGCGAGTCGATCTTGATGTCCGAGGTGAGATCGCTCACCACCTCGAGGAACTCGAGCTCCTGCTCGCGGATGCGCTTCATCCGCTCGACCAGCGCCATGCTCTCCAGCCCGAGAGCCCCCTGCGTGGTGATGGCGGCAAACAGTTCACGGTCCTGCTTGGTGAACTTGCCGACCTTCTTGTTCAGTGCTTGGGCAACGCCGATCAGCTCGCCCTTGGCGTTGCGGATCGGCACACACAGGATGCTCTGCGTCTTGTAGCCGGTTCGCACATCCACGGTATTGTCGAAGCGCTTGTCCTTGTAGGCGTCATGGATGATGGCCGGCTCGCCATTCTGGTAGACCCAGCCGGCGATACCGCGATCGTTCATCAGCCGGATCTCCTGGCTGAGATTGCCCTGCGCCACCCGGCTGTACAGCTCATTGGTGGCCGGGTCGTTGAGGAACAGCGTGCTGCGATCGGCCCCGAGCTGGTCGGTGCTCACCTCCACCAGCAGCCTGAGGATCTCGTCGAGCGAATCCATCGCCGCGACCTTCTCCGAGATCGACAACAGCAGACGCAGCAGATTCTCCTGCCAGGTCTTGCCGACCAGGGCCACCGAATAGGCGGAGGCGTGCGAGGTCTTGGCCTCGCCCTTGACACGCGGGGCGCGGGGCGGCGGGGGGGTCTTGGGCGGCGTGGTGGTCATTTGCGATCCTGCTCGATGCTGTCCCGCATCGCTTGAATGGTCTGTCGGAGCTGAACACTCTCGGCCTCGATGCGCTGCACGGCCGACTGGATCATGCGGTCGCGTTCGGCCCGCTCGGCGTCGAGCTTGTCGCGCATGGCCTGGGCCACCTCGCGCATCTGCTTAAGCTCGGCAGCATAACGTTGGGTGGTGGCCTGCACGGCCTCGTCGGTGGCGCGGTGCGCCGCCTCCAGCGCGTCGCGCATCGTCTGCACGGTGTGCCGGAGCTGGCGCATCTCATCGTGCTGCATCGCCACCGCGGCTTGGATATTCGTCTCCTCCTGCCGGCGCTGCGCCTCGAGTGAATCGCGCATCGCAGCAATGGTGGCTTTGAGCTGCGCGATCTCGCGGTCGTGGCGCAACTGCACGTCCTCGAAAGTCAGCAGGGTGTCGGAAACGACGCTGGTGGACACTTGATATAGGCCAAAGGCTTCAAGGCCAACACCATATCCGTTCGGACCTTGTATTCGCAAGGCGTGGCACTATCCTGCCCGCAGGTTCTGCCCCCCACTGCGCGAGGATCCCCATGCCGCAAGCCGCCCCGACCCTGTTCTCGCCGCTGTCGCTCGGCGCGCTGAGCCTCCCCAACCGCGTCGTCATGGCGCCCCTGACCCGCTGTCGGGCCGGCGTCGGCAATGTCCCCCAAGCGCTGGCTGCCCTCTATTACGCGCAACGAGCGAGCGCCGGCCTGATCGTATCGGAAGCCACGCAGATCATGCCGGAAGGGCAAGGCTATCCGGCTACGCCGGGCATCCACAGCGACGACCAGGTGGCCGGTTGGCAGCGCGTCACCGATGCGGTGCACGCCGCCGGCGGCCGCATGGTCCTGCAACTCTGGCATGTCGGCCGCGTCTCGCATCCGACCTTTCAGCCCGGCGAGGCGCTGCCGGTGGCGCCCTCGGCGATCGCCGCCAAGGGCCAATCGATGACGCGCTTCGGCGCGCAGGATCACCCGGTGCCGCGCGCGCTGGAGACTGCCGAGCTGCCCGGCATTGTCGAGGCCTATGCCGCCGCGACGCGGCGCGCGCTCGCCGCTGGTTTCGACGGGGTGGAGGTCCACGCGGCCAATGGTTACCTGCTCGACCAGTTCCTGCGCGACGCCTCCAACCAACGCACCGACCTCTACGGCGGCACCGTGGCCAACCGGATCCGCCTGCTCGACGAGGTGGTTGCAGGGGTCACCGCAGTAGCTGGCGAAGGCCGTGTCGGTGTCCGTATCTCGCCGGAGAACACCTTCAACGACATCGACGACAGCGACCCGCAGACGCTGTTCCACGCGGTGGCAACGCTGCTACGCGGGCGGATAGCCTATCTGCACGTGGTCGAGGGCGAAGATCGCATCGCCGGCGGCGCGCCGCGTGTCGATTACGGTTCGCTGCGCAAAGCCTTTGGCGGCATCTACATGGCCTGCTGCAACTACAGCCCGGAGCGCGCGATGGCGGCGGTCAGCGAGGGCCACGCCGACCTGGTCGCGTTCGGCCGCCATTACCTCGGCAATCCGGATCTGGTGGCGCGGATCCGCTTGGGCATTCCGCTGGCGCGCAGCGAGAACAAGACCTGGTACGGCGGCGGCGCCAAGGGCTACACCGACTACCCCCTGGCGACCTCACTCGACGGCTGAGTCGCGGCAGCAGCCCTTACTCGTCCTCGGGTGGCACCGGGGCCGGTGCGTAGCCGGTCTCACCCTCGGGCAAGCCAGCCATGACCAGCGCCGGATCGGGCGGCGGGTGATTGACCGGCAGCGTGCGCACTTCGTTGCTGATATCGACGCCACCACGGCGCCAGAACTCCGGCCAGTCGCCCTTCATGGTCACGCCGTAGAGCGGTTTGTAGGCGCCCTTGTGGCAAGTCGCGCAGGCCACCTTGGGGCCATCCCCTTCGGCGCTCAACCGGTACTCCGGGAACAGACCCTTCAGAGGCACCAGGTAATTGATGTTGAGGCTACGCACCATGCGAATGCCGTACCACGCCGTGACGCGCTGCGGCGAACTTTGCTCCCAGCGTGCCAGCGCCCGGGTGTTGTGGCAGTAGTCACAATTCACGCCGAGTGACTTGGCCATGTAGATCATCAGCCCGTAGGTATGCTCCGCCCTCTTGACGGACGTCGGGTTGGCGCCGGCCAGCGGGCGTGTGCCCTGCACCCGGATGTTGTCATCGGGGCGGGTCAAAAAGGTGGTGAGCGGGTCGTTGGGCAGAGAGCTATTGCCCACAGTCGCCACGCCCGCCTGGTCCTGACCATCGCGATTGCCCAACATGCGAACCTGCTGCTGCGGTTGCGCGAACCAGTCGCCGCTCGGCACATGCTCACCGCGGTGGCAAGTCCAACAGGTCACCCCGGTCGAGCCGACGTGCTGAGTCCATTCGTTGTTGATGGTGCGCGTCATCTGCAGCATGCGCCGCGCCACCACCTTGGTGTACTTCTCGTCCGAGGCCATGTTCTGCGTGTTGTGGCAGTAGACGCAGCCCTCCTCCGGTGCCACCCAGGTCACAAACGCCGCCATCACCCGCGAGAGCTCGTTGACACTGAGGTCCTTGAGCACCTGGATGTTCTTGTAACGCTCGGTGATAGTCGGCTGGCCGATGATCGGCGGGTCGGCCGGGTCCTCCGGCTCGGGAATGGCGTTGAGCGGTTTCAGCGCCTCCACCGCCGCCGGCTTGTACATCAGCGCCATGCCAGTACCCCGAAAACCGCGCTGCACCGGCTCAGTGCTTTCGGTAAGCATGTAAGCAAGAAACAGCACCCCACTAAAAGCGGCAGCTACTGCGGCAAAGATTCTGATCATCGTCGCCCCTCCTGGCTCAAGCCTGGTCTCGCAGTTTTCTAATCCCCCTTGGCCGGGGTGTATTTATTTGATGACATTACTGAATGTCTATTAAACGTTACATTGACAAGAAAAAAAAGGGCTTCGTGTCGAAGCCCTGGAGAGAAACCTGTTTGTCGGTCTTGGTCAGGCTTTTTTGACAGCCTTGAAGTTCTTGCACCAACCGCCGGCCGGGGTGTAGCGCTCAAAGAATGAGCATTCGCCGTACTCGTCGCCTGCCTTGCCGCTCCAGAGCTGGCACTTGCTGCACTGTTGCTCGGCCGTCCAACGCTTGTACTTGGCCTTGTCGACTTCTTCGGTGTGCAGCTTGAAGCCCATCGACTTGGCATACGGGTCGGTCTCGGACAGCTTTTCGTTGGTCGCGTGGGCGACCTGCGGCAGCACACTGGCTGCGGCCACGCCGGCGACAGCGCGGATCATGAAGGTTCTGCGGGTTTGCTTCATTACTTGCTCCTGATGCGTAAATAGGTCGAACGTGTTGTCAAAATCCGGAGGGTCGAGTCACCGGCCCGTCGGCGTGGCGAACCACGCGCAGATGAAGGCGTTCCCCCAGCCGGCCGGTTCGCAAGCCTTCGGCGCCGAAGCTCAGTGCAAAAGCTACTGTCTCCGGCCCCTCGACCAATTTGCGCGACGACGACCAGTAGAAGCCTTGCGCGGTCGCCGGAAAAGCCTCCGCGTTGATGCGCGGATCGCGGCAATTGACCTCGCTAATGCTCGCCAGCTCGCGCAGATTCGGCATGCGCCAGTCGGCGTAAAAAAAATAACCGTGCTCATTGACCTCGCGCAGATAGGCCAGCGCAGCCTCCCAATCCAGCTCGGCTGGCGTCCCGCTGCACGCGCCCTCCCGCCACACTTGCCCGGCGGAGCAGCGCGACCATGTAAGGCCGGTGCGCCGGTCGGTCAGGGTGCCGTCGCCATGGTCTTCAAAATCCGCCATGGTCGATCTCGGGATGAACTGCTCGCTGCAGGACTGCGCCGCTGTGCCTGACACCGGCGTCACCAACGCCAGACACAGCGATACAGCAACAAAGCGCTTACTTCGTATCAAATCCGATGCCCGACGGCTTTGACGGGAAACCCTTGCCGTACTTCACCGGGATCGGCTTGGTCTGTTGCGCCGCCAGCCCCGGCTGGATCGGCAGGCCACGGTGCAGGTTCATGGCGTAGGCATACATCGCCGTCATGTCCTGACTCTCGAGCGCGAGCGCCTTGCCAGCCTGCGGGTTCTGGATGCACCAGTTGACCATCTCAC
>RFSW01000028.1 GCA_009923755.1 Betaproteobacteria bacterium
CCCGCCCTCAGTCGGCGGCGAACAGTGGCGCACGTGCCTTCATGATGAGTTCGTTGGCCTGGGCTTCGCCGATGCCGGTGAGCTCCATCAGCTCGTCGGTGGCGAGGTCTGCCAGGCCCTGTTGGGTCTGGACGCCCGCCGCCTTGAGCATGCTCACGGTGCCGGCATCGATACCCTCAAGGGTGGCGATGTCGGCTGCCGCCTCGACCCGCTCCTCGCTCACCAGCGCCTCGGTGAGCAACACGTTGCGAGCACGCTCGCGCAGTTCGTTGACGATGTCTTCATCGAACCCCTCGATGTCGAGCATCTCGGCGACCGGTACGTAAGCGACCTCTTCCAGCGTGCTGAAGCCCTCGGCGATCAGCACATCGGCGACCTCTTCGTCGAGGTCGAGCTTTTCCATGAACAGCGCGCGGATCGATTCAGACTCCTCGGCGCTCTTCTGGGCCGCCTCCTCCACCGTGACGATATTGAGCTGCCAGCCGGTGAGCTCGGAGGCCAGCCGCACGTTCTGGCCACCGCGACCGATGGCCTGGGCGAGCTGGTCTTCCTGCACCACCACGTCCATCGAATGCAGCTCCTCGTCGACCACGATGCCGCTCACCTCAGCGGGCTGCAGCGCCTTGATGACGAAATTGGCCGGGTCGTCCGACCACAGGATGATGTCGACGCGCTCGCCGGCAAGCTCGTTGGTGACCGCCTGAACACGCGAGCCGCGCATGCCCACACAGGTGCCGATCGGATCGACGCGGGCATCGTTGCTCTTCACCGCGATCTTGGCGCGAAGGCCCGGGTCGCGGGCAGCGGCGCGGATCTCGAGCAGGCCCTCCTGCATCTCCGGCACCTCGAGTTCGAAGAGGTGGATGATGAAGTCGGGCGAGGTGCGCGACAGGATCAATTGCGGACCGCGCGCCTGCCGGTCGACGCGCAGCACAAAGGCACGGACCCGATCGCCGACGCGCAGGTTCTCCTTCGGGATCACGTGCTCGCGCGGCAGCAGCGCCTCCAACTTGCCGCTCTCGATGATCATGCCCATGCGGTCGAGTCGCTTGACGGTGCCGGTGACCAGCTTCTCGTCGCGATCGAGGAAGTCGTTGAGCAGCTGCTCGCGCTCGGCATCGCGCACGCGCTGCAGGATCACCTGCTTGGCGGCCTGCGCGCCGATGCGCCCAAAGTCCACCGCCTGCATCGGCTCCTCGACGTAATCACCCACCTGTTTGGCCGGATCGACCTCCTGCGCTTCGGTGAGGAGGTACTGGTAGTCGGGAAATTCGAACGGCTCGCTCTCGTCGTCAGCGACCACCTTCCAGCGGCGCGTGGCAGCGTACTCGCCGGTATCGCGGTCGATGGTGACGACAATGTCGGCGTCCTCGACGACCCGTTGCGTAGCCTGCCAAGCCTTCTTAGTGGCCGACGCCAGCGCCAGTTCGAGCGCAATGAAGACCGTCTCGCGGTCGACGTTCTTTTCGCGGGCCAGCGCATCGACCAGCATCAGGATCTCGGATTTCATCTCAGTCTCTCAGCTCTTCAGCCTGCCAATCTTGTTGATTCACAACGCCGGCACCAGCCGGGCCTTCTCGACATTGCCGATCTCCACCGTGTGGGTGCGGTTGTCGACCTGCACGGTCAAGGTCCCGCCGCCGGCCGCCAGCAGCTCGCCGACCAGCACCCGGGTGCGCCCGTCGATCGGCAGGCGCAACGAGACGCGCATACGCTGGCCGACAAAGCGCGGAAAATCCTGCTCGCGACGGATGGTGCGATCAAGACCGGGCGACGACACCTCCAGCCGCTCGTAATCGACCGCCTCGACCATGAAGACTCGCGTGAGCTGATTGCTCAAAAGCGTGCAATCGTCGATGGTGACGCCATCGCCACCTCCGGTGGCGCAATACGGCGTGACGCCGTCCCACGGCTTGTCGATGAAGACGCGCAGCAGACGGCCACCGGCGGCGCGCTCGATGTCGATCACATCGAAGCCCAGCCCGGCTGCCACCGACCTTACGATCTCATCTGCACCCTTCATCGTCTCGCGGAAATAAAAAATGGGCTCGACGGCCCACGAACGACGGCATGATCTGCTCAGACTGCGAGAATACCAGAATCACACCGACTCATGCACCCGAACCCCGCATCGCCATGATCCGCAGCCCCTCCGCATCCGAATTCCTGTTGCTCTGGCTGCGCATCGGCGCCACCGGCTTTGGCGGGCCGGCCGGACAGATCGCACTGATGCACGACGAGCTGGTCGAGCGGCGCGGCTGGATCGGCGAGGCCGCCTTTCGTCACGCGCTCGGCTATTGCATGGTGCTGCCCGGCCCGGAGGCGCAGCAGTTGGCAACCTACCTCGGCTGGCTGAACCACGGGCCGGCGGGAGGCATCGTCTCCGGCTTGTCGTTCATCCTGCCGGGCCTGCTGCTGATGCTCGGGCTGTCGTGGCTGATCGCCGGCTGGGGCGAACTGCCGGCGGTGGGTGCGGCCTTGTCCGGCCTCAAGCCGGCGGTGGTGGTGCTGGTGGCTGCTGCCGCCTGGCGCCTGCAGCGTCGACTGCACCGGCACGAGGCTCTGATCGCCGCTGCGGCGTTGGCCGCCACCGTCGCCGGACTTTTGCACTTTATCGCCATCATCGGCCTGGCGGCGCTGGCCGGCTGGCGACTCTGCCGCGCCGCAGCGGATGCCGGTGCCCTCGTCGCGGCGCCCTCAGGCGAGGCTGCGCCGGCGCGATCGGCATCGCTGCACCGGCTGCTCGCCGGCTGTGCCGGCGCGCTGCTGGTGTGGGCTGCCTGCCGTCTTGGCGTCGAAGCCGGACCGACGTTGCTCGGCAGCCTCGCCGACTTCTTCACCCGCGCCGCGCTGGTGACCTTTGGCGGCGCCTATGCGGTGCTGCCCTATGTGTTCGACGTTGCGGTGCGCGATGCGCAATGGCTGTCGCCGGCACAGATGATCGACGGTCTGGCGCTCGGGGAGACCACGCCCGGACCGCTGATCCTGGTCAACACCTACATCGGTTTTTTTGCCGGCTGGAACGCCAGCGGAGGCGACGCCGGTACAGCGCTGACCGCGGCGCTCACGGTGACGCTATTCACGTTCCTGCCCTCGTTCGCCTTCATCCTGGTCGGTGCACCGTGGGTCGAACGCAGCCGCGACCTCGCCTGGCTGCAAGCGCCGCTGCGCGGCATCGCGGCCGCGGTGGCCGGACTGGTGGCGGCCCTCGGACTGACCTTCGCAACCCACGTGCTGTGGCCATCGGGGTGGCTGGACGCAGAACTCTCCGGTGGACTCGACCTCCGCAGCGCGGCGCTTTTACTGATCCTTGCCGGCATCCGCTGGCGGCTCGGTTGGGGCGGCGCGCGCTTGGTCGCCGCCGGCGCCCTGCTCGGCGTAGCCGCAGCCCTGGCGGCCTGAGTACCCCGCTTCAGCGCTTGTCGCGCTCGGCCTTGCGTTCGCGCTCGAGCGCCTCGAGTTCGCGTTTGCGTGCCTCGGCCACCGACAACTCGTAAAAGTTGCCATCCCCCGCCAGCAAGGCGATGCGCAGCTGCTCGATGGCGCGTGGCAGCTCGTTGCGACGGGCGTGGTACTCGGCGAGGGTGGCGTGCGACATCAGACGTCTTCCGGCGTCGGCGTAGGCGCGCGCCAGCAGCGGCAAAAGATCGTTGTCGCCGGGATAGTCGCGGGTCTGCTGCTGCAAAAGCGGCAGGGCTTTGGCGACCAGCCCCTGGTCGAGCGCCCAGCGCAGATGGTCGTGGACCAGCTGGCGACTGCGCGGGTGACGCCGGATCGCCGCCTCATAGAACGCCTCAGCGGCGGCGCGATCGCGTTGCTGGCCAAGCCAGCGGCCCCATGCCGACTCGACGATGGCCTGGCCGGGCCACTCGCGCCGGGCTGCCTCGAGCGCCACACGCGCCTGCTGCATGTCACCCGCGCGCATCCAGGCCAGACCGAGGCCGTACTGGCGGGCCGGCTCCGGCATCCCGCGCAGGCCGTCTGGCTGACGGAGCGCCGCCACCGCATCGCGCGCGTCGCCCTCGGCGGCTCGTGCCTTGGCCCTCAGCAGCTGGAAATCGACGCTGTCGGCGACCTGCTTGTAGCCGGTCTGCTGAGAGCGGTTCTGCATGTCTGCCATCCGCTCCTGGGTGAGCGGATGGGTGCGCAGATACGCCGGGGCGTTGTTCTCAAGAAAGCGCGTGGCATCCTGCAAGCGGGCAAAAAAGCCCGCCATGCCGGCGGGATCGAAGCCCCCGTTGACCAACATCTGGTAGCCCAGCCGGTCAGCCTCACGCTCGTTGTCGCGGCTGAAATTGAGCGCGCTCTGCATCGCCATCGCTTGCGGCACGGTCATGGCGGCGGCCGCGAGGTCGGGGCTCGAGCGCGCCGCCAACAGCGCCACCGCCAGCGTCAGCAGCATCGGCACCGAGTTGGACTGCTGCTTCTCAAAAAAGCGCGCGATGTGGCGCTGCGTAACGTGGGAGATTTCGTGACCCATCACGCCGGCCAGCTCGGACTCGTTGTGCGCCGAGCGCATCAGGCCGGTGTGCACCCCGATGAACCCACCCGGCAGGGCGAATGCATTGATGCTGCGGTCGCGCACGGCGAACACGCTGATCGGCGTCGATTTGTCGGGACTCCCGGCGAGCAGGCGGTCTGCCAGGTCGTTGAGGTATTGCACCATCTCGACATCGCGCAGATAGCCGGGGTCGTTGCGCACGTCGGTCATGATCTGCTCGCCGAGCTTGCGCTCCATCACCGGCGAGAGCACGCCGGCGGACGGGTCACCGAGATCCGGCAACTCGATGGCCGGGCTGGCCATGGCCAGCATCAAGCCGGCCAACAGCAGAGGCGCGCGCAGGCGTTGGGGATGGGGGTTCACGGACGGAGTGGTGGGTCGCACAGTGTGGCGGGACGCTCAGGTGCGGGCGGATAAATGACGTCTTGCTAGGATACGTCCTGCACGCGTGTGTTCCCCGCCCATAACGATCCCCGTCACCGCCGACCTGCCATGGCCACACTCACCCATTTCGACGACGCCGGACAGGCCCACATGGTCGACGTCGGCGACAAGCCGGAGACAGCGCGTCTGGCTCGCGCAGCTGGCCGCATCCGCATGCAGCCGGCCACCCTGCAGATGATCCTGGACGGCGATGCCAACAAAGGCGACGTGCTGGGCATCGCCCGCATCGCCGGCATCCAGGCCGCCAAGCGCACCGGCGAGCTGATCCCGCTGTGCCACCCGCTCGGCCTTACGCGCGTCGCCATCGAATGGACGCCGGATCAGGCAGTGCGGGCGCTCGAAGTGGTGGTGGTGGCGGAATGCTTCGGCCGCACCGGCGTGGAGATGGAGGCACTCACCGCCGCCAGCGTCGCCCTGCTCACCGTCTACGACATGTGCAAGGCAGTCGACCGCGGCATGGTGATCGAGGGCGTGCGGCTGCTGGAGAAGCGCGGCGGGAAGAGCGGCAGCTGGATCGCGGAAGCTTAATCGGACCCGTGGTGGGCCGACCCTACCCCCGATCCGCCATCCGCTCCCACTGAAAGCCCGCGGCGGTGACACCCGACTGCAATGCCGCGATAGCCGGCTCGCAGTCGCCACGCTGGCCGCGCACACCGAGTTCGATGCTGCGCACCGGCTTGAGGCTCGGCAGGCTGAACAGCTTGCAGGCCGGGTGGTCGCGCACCACGCGCTCCATCAGGTCGACCAGCTGGCTCTCGCCGGCGCCGGTGACGCGGATCGCCAACTCCACCTGCGGCTCGGCACACCAGCCCGGATAGCGCTCAGCCAGCACCCAGTCGAGCATCGGCCAGGCCATATCGGGAAAGCCCGGAAAGAAATAATGCTCGCCGACAAAGAAGCCCGGCACGCGGTTGACCGGGTTTGGGATAAGGCCGGCGTCACGCGGCAGCCCCGCCATCAGCACCCGCTTGGGGTAGGCCGACTCGCCGAACTGCGCTTCGATCTCGGCCACCGCACCCGGGTGACGCTCGATCGGCACACCGGCGGCCGCGGCGGCTGCCTGTCGAGTCTGGTCGTCGGGAGTAGCCCCGATGCCACCAAAGCTGAACACCACGGCATCGCTGAACATACTGCGGCGGAACGCATCGACTAGGCGGTCGCAGTCGTCGCCAAGATAGATCGCCCAGCTCAGGGTCAACCCGCGCGCACGCAAGGTGTCGATGACGTGGCCGAGATGCGCATCCCGGCGCTTGCCGGAGAGGATCTCGTCACCGATGATAAAGACGCCGATTGGGCGCCGGTTGGCGGTGGAGTTCATGCCCCATTGTCTCCCATCGGCAACCATTCGCCGTCACCGACGATGAGCCCGGCGCGCACCACGCGGTCGGGCCAGATAGCTGCCACCGCAGCGCGGTAAGCGCCCAGTTGCGCGTGATATTCGGTCATCGCCGCCTCGCCGAGCAGGCCGCTCTTGTAGTCGATGATCCATGCCACGCCCGGCGCCAACACCAGGCGGTCGATGCGGCGCAGCGCACCGGCAGCATCGACCAGCGGAAACTCGTTGAACGCCTCCTCGTAATGCGCCGGGTCGAACACATGGGCGAGCTCTGGATGCGCCAGCCAGCGCCGCGCCCTTGCCAGCGGACCGGCGAGCGATGCGCCGCTGACGCCCAGCAGGTCGGCAAGGGCCGCCTCGCTGCGTGGCGCAGCCGGCGGCGCCAGCCATTGCATAAGCGCGTGCAACAAAAGCCCCTCGCGCTGAGCCGGCCCCGGCTCGGACGGCAGACTGCGGCGCTGGCCGACCGGACCTGCAAGAAGCGGTCGCGCACGCTCGATGCCAGCGCTCTCCAACGGCGTGGTGGCAGACGCGCCGGCCGCCCCCAAGTCTGCACCGCACCCGGCGACCCAGGTGGATGCGGCCGCTTCCGGCTCGATGCCCAGCTCGGCGAATCGCGCCGCGCACTCGGCGTACCAGTGGTCGCGCCCGGCTCGCCGACCGACTGATGCGCTCAAGGCAAAGGCCTGCCGCGCGCGCGTCAGGGCGACGTAGAGCAGATTGAGCGACTCCCGTGCGGCATGCTGGCGGCTGCGTTCGAGGTGCTCACGCCACCGCACGGGGCCGCGCAGGGGGCTACGGGTGGCGAAGCGGCAGCCTACCCAGGCCGGACGGTGGCTGCCAGGCGTCCACTGAGTGACCACACCGGGTCCCTCGCCGCGTGGCAGCGCAGCGGCATCGGCCAGCCACACCAGCGGCCATTCCAGACCCTTGGCGGCGTGCACCGTGAGCAGACGCACCGCGTCGGGGCTCTGCAGCGGCCGCGCGAGCGCAGGCGCTGCGTCAGTCTCGCGCGTCTGCAAATCCTGCAAGCGGGTGAGAAACGCCGCGACACCCGGCTGCCGCCCGCCATCGAGGTCGAGCGCGAGGTTGAGAAAAGCCTCGAGATTGGCCCGCGTGACTGCCGCCGAGGCGGCTGGCAGCTGGCGACAGTAGGCTTGCGGCAGGTCGGCTTGGTGGTAGATGTGATCGAGCAGATCGTGCACCGGCAAGCGCCCGGCGAGTTCGCGCCAACCGGCTAGCAGTGCCAGCCACGCGGCCCACGGGCCGGGCGCCGGATCGGCCGCCAAGACCCCCAACGCCGGCCACCAACCGCCGGCCTCGCGTGCCACCGTGGCGAGTCGCGACAACTCCGCATTGGTCGCGCCGAGCACAGGCGAGCGCAGCACGCGGGCCAGATCGAGCGTGGCCGCAGGATCGATGAGGCTGCGCAGCAGGGCCTGCAGATCGCCCACCTCGAGGCAGTCGAGCAAGCCTGCGCCCCCCTCGCTCAGCGCCGGGATGCCGCGTTCGGCCAGTTGGCGCTCGAACACCGCCTGATGCGTGCGGTGGCGGAAGAGGATGGCCACGTCGCCATATCCCGCCGCGCGCTCGCCGCCGCGCCCGTCAGGCACTCGCGCGGTGGCCACCCAGGCGGCGATGGCCTGAGCGACGGCGCGCGCCTCATTGGCGCGGCTCGATTCCTCGGAATCGCTGCGCGACTGGGTGAGCAAATCGCGCCACAAGCGTGGCGGCGTCGCGGCAGGCGCAGCCACCTCGGCGGCATCAGCACCTCCGGTGGCGGCGGGCGACTCGAACAAAGGGAGCAGCAGAACCCTGCCTTGCAGCCGGCTGGCAGTGGTATGGCAGACAAAACCCTCAAACTCCGGACGCGCATCGAACACGGCATTCACCAACCGCACGACCTGCTCCGGGTTGCGGCGGGTCAGATCAGTTCGCCGCGTCTTTGCGCCGAAGTGAGTCTGCAGCCACTGCCGGGCCACGGCAAAGGTCAGGGGTTCGGCCCCGCGGAAGCGATAGATCGACTGCTTGGGGTCGCCGACCAGAAACACCGTGAGGGGGGTCCCAGCCTCGTGCACCGCGCTGAACCATGCCTCCAGAGCCAGCCACTGCAAGGGGCTGGTGTCCTGAAACTCGTCGAGCAGCACGTGGCGGTAACGCGCGTCCAGCCGCGCCATCAGGTAGGCGTGACGCGCCGGGTCGCACAAGGCCTCGACCGCGCAGTCTTCGACATCGACAAAGTCGATAAGCCCGGCATTCGCCTTGACGCGCTCGTAGTGCGAGATCAGCTGTTGCGCCACCGGTAGCAGGTCGGCGTGAAGGTCAAGCCAGTCGCGATGGAACTCGGCATCGCGGGCTGCGTGACAGGCATGAGTCAGCGCCACGAACCGGCTAGCGAGCTCCGCGCCGGCCGCGCCATAGAGCCTTTGGCGGCGCTGGCTGAAAGGATTGGCAGGGACATTGTCTTCGCGGGTCAAGAACACCCGGCACAGCGCAACGCGCGCCACCGCATCGCCAGGTGCAGCCAGCGCAGCGTGGATGGCCGCCCGCTGGGACGGCGCATGCTCATCAGCGTCGATAAATGCCGCAGCCAGCGCCCGCAGACTTGCATCGTCCGCCAGCAGCCAGTCACCGAAGGGGTCTGCACCGGCGACGCAAGGGAACTCTGACGTGAGCGCAGCTTGCAGAGCCGCCGCGTCCACTTGGCCGCCGCTGACCCGACGAAGCGCAGCCCGCTGGTGCAGCAAGCGGGTCAACAGTTCGCGGCTCGCCGACGGCGTCAGACGTTGCCAGATCCGCGTGAGCGCCGCTGGCAGACCGCGCAGACCTGCGCGCTGCTCGCCGGCAGCCGCTTGGCCGGCCTCGACCATGAGAGCCCGCCAGGCCTCCTCCTCGAGCGCCCCGGTGGCCTCGGTGAGGCTGCGGCCACCCTGTGGGGCGTCCAGCGGCGATGCATCGAGGAGGTCGAGGAACCAGGCATGAAAGGTGTCGAGACGCACGCCAACCGGATCGTTGAGGACCCGCTCGTAGAGGTCACGGGCACGAGGCAGCAAATCCGGCACGCGCTCGTCCGGCACGCCGCGCTCGCGCAGGAACGCGCCCACCTCCGCCTCGGGCGCACTCGCCAGCAGCCACAACCACTCGTCAAGACGCTGTCTCATCTCGCGAGCGGCCCTGCGCGTAAAGGTGATGCCAAGAATGCTGCGCGGCTGCGCGCCATCCAGCAAAAGGCGCACAATACGGCTCACGAGAAGCCAGGTCTTGCCGCTGCCGGCGCAGGCCTCGACCACCCAGCTACTGGACGGATCGAGCGTGTCGAGGGTGTCGTTGATCGTCGGTAAGGATTCGGTCATGCGGGAATGCCAGACTCCGTCGACATCGATGTCGGTCGCAGGCACCATGCTACCGGCTCCCCCGCGCCGCCGCGCTTCAAACGCTTTGTTTGCCACACCAAGAAGACCGCCATGACCGCCACGCGAATCCCTGTAACCCTCATCGCCGGCGACGGCATCGGCCCCGAGATCATGGACGCCGCCTTGGCTGTACTCGAGGCCGTAGACGTGCCTTTCGAATGGGACCGGCAGGTTGCCGGTATGGGCGCCCTCAAGAACGGCAGCGACCCCCTGCCGCAGAGCACGCTCGACAGCATCCGCCGTACCCGTCTGGCGCTCAAAGGGCCTTTAGAGACCCCTTCCGGTGGCGGCTTCCGCTCGATCAATGTGCGCCTGCGTGAAGCCTTCAAGCTGTATGCAAATATCCGTCCAGCGCTCACCATCATTCCCGGCGGCCGCTATGACAACATCGATCTGGTGATCTGCCGCGAGAACCTCGAAGGCCTCTACATGGGCTTTGAGAACTTCGTCGCCATCGACGACGACCCGCATGCAGTTGCCATGGCGACCGGCGTCAATACCCGCCAGGGTGCCCGCCACATCCTTGAATACGCTTTCGAGTACGCCCTCGCCAATGGGCGCAAGAAGGTCACCGTGGTGCATAAGGCCAACATCATGAAGGCGCTCACCGGCATCTTCCTCGAGACGGCCCGCGAGATGTACGAGGCGAACTACAAGGGCCGCATCCAATTCGAGGAAGTGATCGTCGATGCCTGCGCCATGAAGCTGGTGATGAACCCGTGGCAATTCGACGTACTGGTCACGACCAACCTGTTCGGCGACATCCTCTCCGACCTGACCGCAGGCCTGGTCGGCGGACTGGGCATGGCCCCGGGCGCGAACATCGGCGCCGACGCAGCGATCTTCGAGGCGGTTCATGGCAGTGCGCCGGACATCGCCGGCCAGGGCATCGCCAACCCCGTCGCACTGATTCTCGCCAGCGCCATGATGCTCGACCACGTTGGCCTGCAAGATAAAGCCACGCGGGTGCGTCAGGCGGTGAGCGACACGCTCAACATCGACCAGGTGCGTACCGGCGACCTCGGCGGCAAAGCCACGACCCGTGAGCTCACCGATGCGCTGGTGCAGCGGGTCAGAAACGGCTAATATCGCGCCCCTCGGGGCGTAGCGTAGCCTGGTATCGCGCCTGCTTTGGGAGCAGGAGGTCGGAGGTTCGAATCCTCTCGCCCCGACCAGGCGCAGACGAAGATACGCAGACTGCCCGTAGCTCAACCGGATAGAGCACCGGCCTTCTAAGCCGGGGGTTACAGGTTCGACTCCTGTCGGGCAGGCCAGCTCTTCCGGGTCCGGTCGTTTAGTAGTTCAGTGGTGGCTGTAGCTCAGTTGGTAGAGTCCCGGATTGTGATTCCGGTTGTCGTGGGTTCGAGTCCCATCAGCCACCCCAACCCCTTGTTCAGGCGCCACCCACAAGCACGACGCCTTGCAGCAGGTCGCCTGCTGTCGAGCCACAGGCCGTGCCCAGGAAACTTTTCCTTTCCCGTGCCGGTCTGCATCCATGTCGATCGTGCCGCGCCGAAGCCGCTGGTGAGCCGGTTGAATGGGTGCCGCCAGCGCCCGCCGCGCGTCTCGCCGCCGCCACGGAAGCCATGGACACCAGCCCCCCGACCCGTTATACCGACACCGCCATTGCCCTGCACTGGCTGGTAGCGCTCGGCATTCTGGGGGCGTTCTCACTGGGCCTTTACATGCAGGACCTGCCCCTGTCCCCAGCCAAACTCAAGTTGTACTCGTACCACAAGTGGGCTGGCGTCACGATCTTTCTGTTGGTATTGGTTCGGCTGTTTTGGCGCGCCACCCACCCCGCGCCACCCCTGCCCTCAAGCATGCCCGTCTGGCAGCGCCGCCTCGCCACCAGCATGCACCATCTGCTCTATGCCTTACTGGTCTGCATCCCGCTCTCGGGTTGGCTGATGAGTTCGGCCAAGGGTTTTCAGACCGTGTGGTTCGGCGTACTACCGCTGCCCGACCTCCTGACCAAGGACAAGGCGCTCGGCGATGCGCTGGCCGACGTCCACCAGTTCCTCAACCTGAGCATGGCCACGCTGGTGACGGTGCACGTGACCGCCGCCATCCGCCACCACCTGCACAGTGGCGAGGCCATTCTCGCGCGCATGCTCCCCTTTCTCCGCAACAAGGCCCGACCATGACCCGCCCCATTCTCGCCGTCCTGGCCGGCTGCCTGCTGACCGCGTCTGTCTCTGCGGCCGAGGTCGGCGCCATCCTTGCCGACAAGAGCAAGCTCACGTTTGTATCCAAGCAGATGGGCGTGCCAGTGGATGGCGAGTTCCGCAAGTTCACGGTGAACATGAACTTCGATCCGGCCAAACCCGACGCCGGGCGTGCCCAGATCGACATCGATATGGCCAGCGTCGATGCCGGCGCCGCCGAGACCAACGAGGAAGTCACCAGCAAGAACTGGTTCAACGTTAAACAGTTCCCTAAGGCCACGTTCGTGTCCAGCAGTGTCAAAGCGCTCGGCGGAAATCGTTTCGAGGTGGCCGGCAAGCTGACCATCCGCGACAAGACGCGCGACGTGGTGGCGCCCTTCACGATGACGCCACAAGGCCCGAATACCCTGTTCGAAGGCGTGTTCACCCTGCGCCGCGGCGACTTTGGCATCGGCCAAGGCGTGTGGGCCGACTTCGACACCGTCGCCAACGAGGTGCAGATCCGCTTCCGCTTACTCACCGCAGCCAAGAAAGGCTAGTCGTGGCGGCCGCTACGATCGCAGTAATCCCCGAAATCCATCCATCAGTTCTGACCACACGGAGACTCACATGAAGCAACTGCTCGCCGGGCTCGCTGCCCTCGCCATCGCCGGCCCCTCGCTGGCTGCCGAGACCTTCACCCTCGATGTCCGCCACACCTTCCCGGTGTTCGAGATCAACCACCTCGGCTTCTCGACGCAGCGCGGCCGCTTTAACAAGACCGAAGGCAAGATCACCCTCGACCGCACCGCCAAGACCGGCAACGTCGATATCCGCATCGACAGCGCGTCGATCGACATGGGCCTCGACGACTGGGACAAGCACATGCGCGGCGAGGACTTTTTCAACGCAGCCGCCTTCCCGAGCATGACCTTCAGCGCCGACCGCTTTACCTTTGACGGCGACAAGCCGGTGGCGGCCGAGGGCACGCTGACGCTGCTGGGCGTGGCCAAGCCGGTGAGCTTGAGAATCGCCGGCTTCACGTGCGGCAATCACCCGATCAACAAGAAGGCGCTGTGCGCGGCCGACATCAGCACCACCATCAAGCGCTCGGAGTGGGGCATGAAGAAGTACCTGCCGGCCATCTCCGACGAGGTCGTCATCAAGATCCCGGTCGAAGCCTTCAAGGACTGAGGTCGCCCGGCACCCTCACGGCCCGGCCACTCGTCGCGTCAGCTGGGCCACCCCATCCACGGTGGCCCGCCCAGCAGCAGTACAAGCGCTGCGGCCACCAGCCAAGGCCCCAACGCAAAGCTCTGTGCCCAACGCTGGCGGGCAGTTTCCGGCCGGACCAGATGCCAAGCCGAGCCAGCCAGCGTGCCGCCGACCAGCACCAGCATGGCTGCCTGTGGGCCGAGCCACGCGCCCACTGCGGCAAGAAGCTTGAGGTCGCCAAACCCGAGCGCCTCGACGCCGCGCAGGTTGAACCAAGCGAGTTCGAGTACGCGCAGTGGCAAGTAGCCCAGCACGGCCCCGCCGATCGCCAGTTCTGCACCCACGGTACGGGTGGCCGGGTGCAGCTGCGCCAAGAGGCCGAGCCACAACAGCGGCAGAGTGAGCAGGTCCGGCAGCAGCCGGGTGACGCGGTCGATCGCTGCCAACCAGACCAGTATCCAGGAGAAGCCGACCAGCACCCAGCCCTGCGTGGTGGCCTCATATCGCCACTCAAGGGCAAAGCCGAGCGTGATCATGAGCAAGGCCACGACCACGCCGTCCACCGAGGTCAGGATGCGTCGCAGCGCGCCGAAGACGTTGGCCGGATATCGTGTCATCAGACGGCGCGTCAGGATGATCCGAGAAATTGCGGCAGACGGATCATCGCCGGCCCGAGGATGACCACCAGCAACGACGGGAAGATCAACAGGATGAGGGGGAACAGGATCTTGAGAGGGATCTTGGCGGCCAGTTCCTCGGCCTGCTGCATGCGGCGCACCCGCATGAAATCGGCGTGCACGCGCAAGGCGTCGCCCAGTCCGGTGCCAAACTGTTCTGACTGCACCAACATAGCCACCAGATTGCCGACCTCGTCGAGGGCGCACCGTGCCGCAAGGTTGTGCAGCGCGTCCACCCGCCGTGCGCCAGCGCGAATCTCCAGCGCAGCCAGATGAAACTCCTCAGCGAGTGCCGGGCTGCGCAAGGCCATCTCGCGCGCCACCCGGTTGATGGCGGCATCGAGGGCGAGCCCCGATTCGACGCAGACCAACAGCAGGTCGCTCATGTCCGGCAAGCCCTCGCGGATCTGGCGGCGACGCTCAGCGATGCGCAGCCTGAGGTAGAGGTCCGGTAACAGATAGCCCACCACCGCGAGCCCGGTCACCGCCAGTGCAAGAGCGGGCGGCGACAGATCGGCCGCGGGACCCGGCAGGGCAAGGCCCACCAACAGCGGCAGGGCGAGCGTGCCGAGCGTGCGCGCCGCGTAGTAGAGGAGTGGCGCGCGTTCCCCACGCAAGCCGGCGTTGGCCAGCCGCAGACCCAGTGTCGAGTCGTGCAGTCCGCGCATCGGGGCCGACAGTCGCGACAGCGCAACCATCAAGCGCGCCGCACGCCCTTGCGCGAGGCGCGCTGCAGGCCCCTCCCCACGTTGCGTGGCGGCGCCGACCCGCGCCAAGCGGGCGGTGAGCCGTTGGTCGCGCCACCACAGCGCTGCGCTGAGCATAAGCAGCATCGCTGCGACAAAGGCGGCCGTCACGGCAACGGTGAACATCAATCGAGCTGCATCCACAACGAGCCCTCCCAAGACGACAATCAGACGCGGATGCGCACCAACATCTGGATCCATACGCTGCCGACCAGCATCATCAGCAACATCACAGCGACAGTCTGCCGACCCTCCGGGGTGCGCCACAGCAGCGACATGTAGTCCGGGTTGATCGACGTCATGATGGCGCCCAAGGCGAACGGCAAAACCATCATCAGCACCCCCGACAGACGCCCCTCGGACGACAAGGCACGCACCTTGCCAGCCAGTTTCATGCGTTCACGCACGGTGCCCGAGAGCCCCCCCAACAATTCGGCGAGGTTGCCGCCGGTCTCGTGCTGGATGCCCACAGCGGTGACAAAGAAGTCGAGGTCGCGGCTGTCCACTCGCAGGGCCATGCGATTGAGCGCCTCGCCCAGCGGAACCCCGAAATTGACCTCCTCAAAGACGCTGGCGAACTCTTCCGCCACCGGGTCACGCAGTTCGCGCGCGACCATGCCGATACCAGCCATCAGACCGTGGCCTGCACGCAAAGCGCGGGCGATGAAGTCCAGCGCCTCGGGGAACTGCGCCTCAAAGCGCGAGCGCCGCTGCGCCGCCAACCACGACAGGCCGAACACCGGAGCGGTCGCGGCCAGCCCTGCGGCGACCACGGCAAAGCCTGCACCAAGGCCCGCCAAGCGGGTCGCCACCGCGACGGCGATGGCGAGGCCGGCCATCAAGCTGAGCAGACCGGCCATGCCGTCGCGCCGGCCGGCGCGCAACAGACGTAGCTCGAGCGCCCGCGCGAGCGCCGAGTTCTGTAGCCGCTGCAACAGCAGTGGCAGCCGCAAGCCGATCGCGCGTGCGATGCGTAACGGCGCTGCCTGTTGCGGCTGCGTCAGCGCCTGGGTGGCCGTAAGCAGCCGCTTCAGGCTGAGCGCACGGCGACCGAAGCGCGCCACCAGAAACCCAGCGAGCACCAGCGCCAGGGCGACCCCGGCCATAAACGCCAGGCCGGTTGCCAGCAACAAAGCCCCTTCTGCGGTCATCATGCGATCCCACATGGCGTCACCTCAGCCCCGCGTGTGCGCCGGGTCGAACAGACCCTCGCCAAGTTGAATGCCATAGCGCGCCAGCCGCTCGACCAGCAGCGGCCGCACCCCGGTGGCACGGAAGCGTCCCTGCACCTTGCCGTCGCCGGCCACGCCGACCTGCTCGTAGGCGAAGATCTCGTGGCTGGAGATGACCTCGCCCTCCATTCCAGTGATCTCGTGCAGGCTGGTCACCTTGCGACTGCCATCGAGCAGTCGCGCGATCTGGATCACCACGTGGACCGCCGCGCTGATCTGCTGCCGCATCGCCTTGGGCGGCAGGTTGCCGCTACCCATGCCGATCAGATTCTCAAGACGCAGCAGCGCCTCGCGCGCGCTGTTGGCGTGAATGGTGGTGAGCGAGCCTTCATGCCCAGTGTTCATCGCCTGCAGCATGTCGGCCACCTCGGGCCCACGGACCTCGCCGAGCACGATGCGGTCCGGCCGCATGCGCAGGCTGTTACGCACCAGCGCACGCATCGGGATCTCCCCGCGCCCCTCGATGTTTGGCGGGCGCGTCTCCATGCGCACCACGTGCGGCTGTTGCAGCTGCAACTCGGCGGTGTCCTCGATGGTGATGACGCGCTCGCGCGGCGGAATGAAGCCGGAGAGGATGTTGAGCAGCGTGGTCTTGCCCGAACCGGTGCCGCCGGAGATGACGATGTTTACCCGCGCCTCCACCAGCGCACCAAGAAACGCCGCCATATCGGCTGTCAGCGTGTGATAGGCGAGCAGGTCGTCCATACGCAACGGTGTCACCGAAAAGCGGCGGATCGACAGCGACGGTCCATCCAGCGTCACCGGTGGAATGACCGCATTGACGCGCGAGCCGTCGGGTAGCCGTGCGTCGGCCATCGGGCTCGCCTCGTCGATGCGCCGGCCGATGCGCGAGACGATCTTGTCGATGATCTTGCGCACGTGGTCGTCGTCGTTGAAGCGGATCGGGGTGAGCTCGATGCGCCCCGCGCGCTCGACGAAGACGCGCGCCGCGCCGTTGACCATGATCTCGCTGATGGTCGGGTCGGCGAGTAGCGGTTCGAGCGGACCGAGCCCGAGGATCTCGTTCTGCAGCTCGGCGATCAGGGCCCGCCTCTCCAGCGTGTTGACCGGTAGCGCGTCCTCGTCGATGAGTCGGCCGACCAAATCCGACAGCTGCAGACGCAACTGCTCGGCAGGCAGGTTCTCCGCCGCCGCCAGATCGATGCGACCGAGCAGCTTCTGATGCAGCTGCGTCTTGAGTCGATAGAAGGCGTCGCCATGGCCTCGCCGGTGCGCGTCAACCTCGCGCGGTCCGGCGTCATGGCTATCGGTCTCGGCGAGACCCTCACCATCGGCGGGCGACCGGGCCGATGCACCGCCGTCGAACAACGGGCGGTAGTCCCACGCGCTCAGGCCGCGCGCCAAAGCTGCTTGAAGCTTGTCCACAGTGACTCCTCGATGGGATGGGTGCCGGCAAGGTCCGCCGCCCAGCGGCGAATGGCCCGGCTGAATGCGCTCGCAGGGGCGGTCACCAACACCGGCGCGCCCTCGAGCAGGGACTCACTGACGCCTTCCGGCTCATCGGCGATCTCGCGCACCACCGGCAGGCCAAGCGTGGCGGCAAAACGCGCCACCGGCACCTCCGGACGTGCGGTCACCCGGTTGACCACCAGGCCGACGCGCGCCATGTCGACGCCCATGCTCTGCCACATGCGAATCACCTTGGCGGCACGCCGCAAGGAGGCGATGTCCGGTGTGGTGACCATCAGGAGTTGGTCGAAGCGACCGAGCAGGCTCAGCGTCAGCGGGTCGGTGCCGGTGCCAAGGTCCGCCACGACGAAGCGATACGACTCGCCGGCCAGCGTGAGCAAGCGCTCAACCAAAGCCGGTCGCACGTCGATGAAGCGCTGGAAGTCGGCCGGCGAGGCGACCACGCGCAACTGCTCGCCCACTGGATGCGCGAGGGTATCGAGCAGGCTCGCGTCGAGGCGCTCGATCTGCGCCAGCACGTCGGCGAGGTCGTGCTGCGCCTGCTCGCCGCTGAGGTGGATCTCGAGGTCGCCGAACGGCAGCGAGAGGTCGATCGCCATCACCCGTGTGGCTGGACAACGCGCCAAGGCGGCCGCAAGGTTGGCGGCGATGCAGGTGGCGCCGTCTCCACCCTTGGCGGCGACCAAGCCCAAGCTGCGAACAGCATCGGCCGGCAGCGCGGACCGCCGCAGCCGCTCACGGACCCGCCCGATCAAGGCGTCGAGATCGGCCGTCGCCAGCGAGGCGACGAGGTCGGCGGCGCCCGCCTGCATCAGTTGCACCACCTGCGCCGGCGTGGGCGCAGCCAGCACTGGCACCGGCGCACAGTGGGGTGCACCGGCGCTGCAGGATTCGAGTGCACCGACCAAGCGGCCATCGATCGGATAGCCGCTCAACAGCAGCAGGTCCGCGTCGCGCGCCAAATCCGGGGGGAACCCGATCAAGTCCCCCAGCACACGGTACTGCAGGCTGTCTTCGCCGGTGAGACCGGGCGTCGGCTTGGCCTGCAGCGGCGCGCTCGAGACGATGATGATCCTCATGACGATGTCCTCGCGAGTCGATCAGGTTCAGCGCACCAACGCCGGCGGCGCAGGTGTGCCATAGAAAGTGGATCCGCCCGGCAACACCCCCCCGGGGAACTCGCGCAGGGGTACAAACTCGCCAAAGATGGCTTTTGTGCTTGCGCCGATCGAATTGGTGACGCGGAAGGGGGCAAAAGCCACGATGGACTGGAAACCTTCGTTGAGATTGGTGACCACCGGCACCAAGTAGGTCTTGGGGTAGACCACGCTGCTGTAGAGCGTGGTCGAGACACCGGTATCGATGTAAGTGGTGTCGCCAATCGACAGGCTCACCGGGTTGCCATTGGCCAGGAGATTGCGCACAGCGGGAACACTGTTGTCGACGACATTGAAAGTCGTCCACTGCCCCGAATTGCAAGCCCCGTACTGATTCTGCGAGCCGATGCGCAATTCGTAGGGTTTGCTGGGGTTGTAGTAGGGCGAGCTGGGCGAGACCGGCCGAGGCGTTCCGCTAGTGGCATCCCAGTAGAGGTCGAACATGCACTTGTTGATGGCGGTGGCCAGCAGGGTGCCGGCCCGTACGCCGCCCGGCGCGGACTGCATAGCCACCGCGCTGGCCGAAACGTTCTGCAGCGTCTGGCCCAGGACCGGCGCAAAGAACAGGCCGATCGGCCCGCCGTTGGTCTGACCATTGGCCGTGGTGTTCCGCGCCACCGTGACACGCAGCGCCGGCGCCCAGTTGCCGCCGATCGGCGGCGCGGTGCCCACAGCAAAACTGCTGCCGCTAGCCAAACCCTGGGTAGCGAGGTTCCAATAGCCATATTCGACATCGGCAGCGCTCAGGCGGGCGCCCGCAGTGGCATTCTGTGTCACCGCGGCGCGGGCGCGCAGTGCCGCCCCCGACCAATCAATGGCGCTGCTGGTCATGAGGCCGGTGGCGCCTGCCAAGGCGCCGGCCTCTGCGGCCCGACGCAATTCCTCTTTGACCAGCATGATGCGCCCGATGTCCACCGCCAGCGCCACCATGCCCAGCAGCACCGGCAGCATGAGTGCCATGAGCACCATGGTGCTGCCCTGCTGCGGCGAAAGTGTCCGCCGACGCCGTGTCTGCTGTGCCTTGTTCATTTTTTACTCCGCACGCATGCTGGTCGCGGCACTCAATGTGATGCCGTTGGAACCGCCAAAGGGGTTGATGAAGCCGGTCAGCCCGAGGAAGGTGAACGGGTAGGTGACAGTGACCGTCAGCGTGCTGCCCGTGACCAAGGTGGCCGGGTCAGTACTCAGGGTTACGCTGCAGACCCGGCTGCCGTTGAAGGCGATCAGGTTCTGGCTGCAGAAGCTGGTGGCCACCGCTTGCACCTGCGCCGATGTCGGACGCAGGTTGACACCCCGATAGACCGTGCCCTGACGAGCGGCCTCACGACCCGCGTTGGTGATCACCACTTTGTCCAGGATGGCGAGGCCGAAACCCACCACGCCGAACACCACCAGCAACAGCAGCGGTAAAAGCAAGGCGAACTCGAGCATCGCCACGCCGGACTGCGCGTGGTTCGCGCGCCGCCCCCTAGCGGCGCGCCGCAGCCTGTCCGGCACCGCCATTACCGGCCGTTCGCCGGGTTGATCAGCACCCCAGCCGGGGCCATCGGGCCGCTGCCGCGGCCGTAGGCACCCCCGCTTGGTGCCGGCGGGGTGATGCCCTCCGGCAGCTCGCTGGCCAGCGGGCGCAAACCGTCGTCGCGGTCGGCGCGGTTGATACGCTGCGCATCCTTGGCCGCATTGAGCGCCTTGCCGAACGAGGGCGATGGCGCATCCATCTGTGTCGCGCAGCCGGCCACCAGGGCCACCGCAACGGCGAGGGCGAAACCGCGCAACACCGCGCGAACGCCCGAATCCAAGACTCTGCGGCTCATTGCGCCTCTCCTTTCTTGCCCTCGAGCTTGCCGTCGAAGAAGAACTCCTTCGGCGTGGGCGGCGTGAAACCATCAGTCGGCAGCGCCGGCACCTCGTCGGTCGGCTTCACCAGACTCGGGCTGACGATCACCACCAGTTCGGTCTTCTCGGCGATGAACTGGCTGCTGCGGAATAGCGCGCCGAGTACGGGCACGTCACCCAGAACCGGGAAGCGCTTGATGCTCTGCGTGATGTCGTTACGCAGCAGGCCACCGATCACCAGACTCTGGCCGTCGCGCAGCTGCACCGTGGTCGAGACGTTGCGCTTGTTGATGCGCGGCAGGATCAGCTGGGTGTTGCCGACGCTGTAGGTCACGCCCTCGCTCGACACGTCGGACACCTCGGGCGCCACGCGCAGGCTGATCCGGCCGTTGTCGAGCACGGTGGGGACGAACTTGAGGCTGATACCGAACGGGTACTCCTGCAGCCCGGGCGCCTGCCCGAGCGCTGCCGGGGTGGGCAAAAAGATCACCCCGCCAGCCAGGAAGCTGCCCTCGTGGCCGCTCACCGCGACGATGGTCGGCTCGGCGAGGATCTTGATCAGGCCGTTACGCTTCTCGGCATCGATGTCGAAACCACGCAGGCTGAAGGTACCCGCCGCGGTGGGCTGACCCAGCGCGCCGCCGGCGAGGAAGCCGGTGAGGATGCTCCAGCGCAGGTCGCCGCCGCTGCCGCCGCGAGCGCTCAGTTGCGCCCCGAGCTTGTCGAGCAAGGTCTTGGAGATCTCGGCCACGCGCACCTCGAGCATCACCTGCTGCGGGTCCCGGATGCGCATGCGGTTGATCACCTGCACCGCGACCAGCTGGGCGTTGACCATGGCATTGCTGCTGGTGGTGGCGGCCGCAGCAGCGGCTGCGGGTCCGCCAGCGGTACTTCCGTCGGCACTGCGCAGAACCAGCAGCAACTGCCGGTTGAGGCTGCGAACGAAGGCCTCCGCATACTCCACCGCCTGGTTCGCCACCAGCACGTCGGAGACATTGCCAGCCAGCACCACCGAGCCGCTCACGCTCGACACCTCCACCGGCTGGCCGGGCAGGGCCTTACCGAGCGCCTGACGCAGCGGCTCGAGGTCGATGTCGACGTTCACGCTCACCGAGCGCGCCGGGCCGTTCTTGCTCCAAATCACAAGGTTGGTGCTGCCGACCGACTTGCCAAGCAGATAGATCTGCGTCGGTGAGAGCATCACATAATCGAGCACCCGCGGATCGCCGACAGCGATACGGCTGACCGGGGTGGCGAAGTCCATCACCTCGGCGTGGCCGACCACAGTGCTCACATGCCGGGGGTCGGCGGGGGCACCAAGCGCTGCGCCCGCAGGCCCCAACAGCAGCGCGAAGAGAAGGACGAATACTGCTCTCATGGGGTTGCCTCGTTCACAATGGTGCGACGGGTGCCGCGGATCTCTTCGAACGTGGCCGGCGCATCGTTGGCGGCGCCTGCGCTCGGCTCGACAGCAGACAGCGAGCTGGGGCGTGGCGCGCGCCCGGTTAAAACGCGCGGTGGACGGCTGGCGGCACGGACCGCCGACACGGCTGCCGGTGCCACGGCCACCAGATCGGTCAGGCGGGCGCCCGCCGAACGCTCACCCGAGGTGTGGGCGCCATCGTCCAACTCGTTACGCAACACCAACGACAGCGTGCCGACCGTTCGCGCGAGGTCGAGACGTTCGGCCTCGCTAGGGCTGAGCTCGAGCGTGACGGCATTGACCAGCTTGGGTTTGGCCGGGTCGGCCCAGGTCTCCTGGGCCGCTGCGAGAACGCGGACGCGCTCCAGCACGGTGCGTGAGAACGGCTTCTCACTGGCATCGCGGGCACTCACCATGACATCGACGAAGCTGCCTGGCAGTGCGAAACCAGCCACCCCGACCACATCGTTGACGCGCACCGAGACAGCGCGCTTACCGGGCGTGATGATGGAGGCGAGCCCCCCGCGTGCATCGGTAGCCGCCAGCCGCGCCTCGGTCACCGGTTCGCCGGGCTGCAAAGCTGAGCGCACGACGCGACCGGCCACCGCATCGATGTCGGTAAAACCGTCAGCCGGCTGTGACAGCAGCGGCCACTCGACGACGCGCAGATGCAAGGCGGTCAAACGTGTGCCAGGCTCGACGGCAGCACTGGCCACCACCACGCTGGCAGATTGAACAGGTTCGCCGCCGCGCCCAAGGGCGCGAGCGACGAAGAACGACACGACCGCACCCAGCAGGAGGGCGATCGCGGTGACGGAGAGCGCGCGCATGTCACGCACCCCGTCC
>RFSW01000029.1 GCA_009923755.1 Betaproteobacteria bacterium
GTCACAACCCGTAGGCACGCGCCAGCAATGAAAGGGGATGTTGAACCTTGTCGTCGGTGGGGCCGTTGGCCACGCCAGCGTCGATACCCTGCGCGATGTGGTGGCCGGCGAGCTGGCAATCCGAAGCGATGTAATCGACAGTCCCGTTGGGGTGTTCGTTCATCTGGCGGAACATCGGCTTGCCGATCTTCAGCGACATCTCGTGGAACTCCTTCTTCACGCCCCAGGTGCCGGCATGACCAGAGCAGCGCTCCACCGTGTTGACTGCCGTCTCCGGCACCTTTTGCAGCATCTCGCGGGTCTTCTGGCCCACGTTCTGCACGCGCAAGTGACACGCCACGTGATAACTCACGTTGCCCAGCGGCTGTTTGAAGTCGGTCTTGAGCAGGCCATCCTTGTCGCGCGCCACAAAATACTCGAAGGGGTCGAACATGGCCTTTTGCACGGCCGCGATGTCTTCGTCGCCCGGGAACATCAGCGGAATCTCCTGCTTGAACATCAGCGTGCAGGATGGGATCGGCGTGACGATGGCGTAGCCGGCTTTGGCCAGCTTGGCCAAGCCCGGAATGGTCTGCTTGACCAGTCCTTCGACCGACTCCAGGTCGCCCAGCTCCAGCTTGGGCATGCCGCAGCAGGCCTGCTTCTCGACCACCACAAACGGGATGGCGTTGTGTTCGAGCACCTTGATCAAGTCGTGGCCGATGCCCGGCTCGTTCCAGTTCACGTAGCAGGTGGTGTAGATGGCGACCTTGCCAGGCGTGCGCTGGCCGTCCTTGACGGCATGCTTGTGCGATTCAGCGTGGTGCGACTCGAAGGGCTGCGAGGTGTATTGGGGCAGCCAGGCGGTCTTGTGCACGCCCAGTAGCTTCTCACCCAAAGCACGGGCCGGGGCGACCTTGGCTAGCGCGTTGACGGTCTGCGCCACCACCGGGATGGCGGCAAGCTTGCCGTTGCGCGCGGTGTCGGAGAGGGTCTTGTCACGGAAGGCCGTGGGGATGCCCTTTTTGAATTCGATCGCCTTGTGCTGCAGCATCAGGTGCGGAAAGTCGAGGTTCCACGGGTGCGGCGGCACGTACGGGCACTTGGTCATGTAGCAGACGTCGCACAGGTAGCACTGGTCCACCACCTTGTGGAAGTCCGCCTTGTCGACACCGTCGACTTCTCCGGTCGGGCCTTCATCGATCAGGTCGAACAACAGCGGGAAGCTGTTGCAGAGCGAGACGCAGCGGCGGCAACCGTGGCAGATGTCGAACACGCGTTCGAGTTCGGCCTCACACGCGGCCTCGTCGTAGTAGGCCGGGTTCTTCCAGTCGATAGGGTGACGGATCGGGGCTTCGAGCGAGCCTTCACGCACGGTCATGGTCGGTCTCCTGTGTTGTCGGGCGCGACTTTAATGCAGAGGGATACTGCCTGTAACAAAAACGGGGGTGCCACAGGACACCCCCGTCGGCTGCCAGCGCCAGATCAGACGGCGAGGGCTTCCAGAGCCTTGGCAAACTTGTTGGCGTGCGAGCGCTCGGCCTTCGCCAGCGTCTCGAACCAATCGGCGATCTCATCGAAGCCTTCGTCGCGAGCATCCTTGGCCATGCCCGGGTACATATCGGTGTACTCGTGGGTCTCACCGGCAACGGCCGAGGCCAGATTCTGCTCCGAGCTGCCGATCGGCATGCCGGTGGCCGGGTCGCCCACTTGGGCCAGGTAGTCGAGGTGACCGTGTGCGTGGCCGGTCTCGCCTTCGGCGGTCGAGCGGAACAGCGTGGCAACTTCCGGATGGCCTTCAACGTCGGCCTTGTTTGCGAAGTACAGGTAGCGGCGGTTGGCCTGGCTCTCGCCGGCGAAGGCGTCCTTCAGATGCTGATGGGTCTTTGTGCCATTGAGTTGCGGCATGTCAGTCTCCTGAGTTCGAGATGCAAGATTCCCGCTACGCGGGGCGATAATTACAGATTGTCAGGCTGATAGATTTCTTTTAAGAAAGTTATCGCCAGCCGAAACGGACTATAGATGGACCACATGACAAAAAAAAGGTGCACTGCGCAAGCTGGCGCTGAATCATGAAATTCAGCATCCGCCCCGACCTGCTCACGCATGATCGCTATCGGCTGGGGGCACTCGACGGCGCCTTAAAGACACAAGGCCGACACAAAGGTCGGCCTTGCGGGTGAGACTGGTGGCGAATCAGGGACTCGAACCCCGGACCTGCGGATTATGATTCCGTCGCTCTAACCGACTGAGCTAATTCGCCGATGAGCCGCGTAGTCTAGGCTTGGAGGCACACCGGGTCAACCCGATGCGCCACGCCACGCCCCCCGCCGGAGTCTCTTATGCCGCCCGCCGATGCCCTGAATCCCCCTCTCCAAGCTGTCGTGTCCGGCGGCGGCATTGTCGGCGCTGCTGCCACGCTCGGCCTGCTGGCGCGTGGCGACCGGGTTCGCTGGCTGCGTCGTGCGCAGGCGATCCCGCCTCTGCCGGCTGGCTATGCCGCCCGCGTCTACGCGCTGTCGCCGGGCAATCTTGCGTGGCTGCGATCGCTCGGCGTAGAGCCGGATGCCGAGCGGATGGGCAGCGTGCGCGCCATGCACATCCGCGGCCGCCATGGCCAGGGCCTCGATCTCTCGGCGCAACAGGCGGGCGTGGCCGAGCTCGCATTCATCATCGAGAGCGACAATCTGCTGCAGGCACTCGAGGCTGCGGTCTCCGGATATGGCGCCTCTGAGGGCGACCCCTCGCCCGCGAACATCGTCGGCTTGCACCCCCCGTACACCGTGCCCGCCCGAGGCGTTTGCGAGGCCTCGCGTGCAGCGGCTGGCTGCACAACGCGCGATGGCACAGCGACGCTCGACGCTCTGCAGGTGGATCTTGACGACAGCAGTACCCTGGCCACACGGTTGCTGGTGGCGGCGGA
Source organism: Betaproteobacteria bacterium (assembly GCA_009923755.1). Classification (GTDB taxonomy): domain Bacteria; phylum Pseudomonadota; class Gammaproteobacteria; order Burkholderiales; family UBA3065; genus UBA3065. Next base: position 2,903 of record RFSW01000029.1, read on the forward strand.
TGGCGCCGCCTCGCCATTGCGAGCGATGGCACACATCGACACGCTCAAGCACGACTATGGTCACCGCGCGGTAGTCGCCAATTTCATCTGCGAGAAGCCTCACCGCGGCGTCGCCTGTCAGTGGTTCGACAACGGCGCGGTGCTGGCTTGGCTGCCCTTGCCCGAGCGACACATCAGCATGGTATGGAGCCTGCCCGCGGCGCGCGCCGAAGCGCTGATGGGGCAGGATGAGGCGGCCTTCACCGCGCAGGTCGCGGCCGCTGGCGCGCACCGCTGGGGTGCGCTTGAACGCGTCTCGGCGCCGCAAGCCTTCCCTCTGCAACGGCAGCGTGCGCGCACGCTCACTGCCACGCGGCTGGCGCTGGTCGGCGACGCCGCACACGTGGTCCACCCTTTGGCTGGGCAAGGCATGAACCTCGGTCTGCGTGACGTGCGCGCCTTGCTCGAAGCCACCACCGGTCGGCGCGACCCAGGCGATGCCCACGCGCTGGCACGCTACGCGGCGCTACGGCAGTGCGATGTGCATAGCATCGAGGCAGTCACCGACGGCCTGTTCCGCCTGTTCAACGCGCCGATCGGGGCCTTGCTCGGCGGCCATGGCATGGGCCTGCTCAACCACCTCTCGCCACTCAAGTCTGAACTGGCGCGTCAAGCGATGCGCTAGTCTGCTCTGTCCCCGGCGCCTGCCAGCCCCGAGCCGCCGCCCCACTTACGAACCGGACCCGATATGACTCGCAGCCTTGCCCCTTTGCCTACCCTTGTCGCTGCCACCCTGGCTGCCGCACTCGGCCTGCTGGCGCTGCCTGCAGGCGCTAACGACGCACTAAAGAAGGCGCTGCAGACGCGCTTTCCGGACATCAGCATCGAGCAGGTGAGCAAGTCACCGGTCGCGGGACTTTGGGAGGTCTACGCCGACGGCCAGATCTTCTACGCCGACGACAAGGGCGACCATGTGCTGCTCAACGGCATGCTGATCGACACGCGGACGCGCACCAATCTCACCGACGACCGCCTTTCCAAACTGCGCAGCATCGACTTCGGCAGCCTGCCGGTGGAGCTTGCCATCAAGGAGGTCAAGGGCAACGGCAAGCGCAAGCTGGTGGTGTTCTCCGACGCCGACTGCCCATTCTGCAAGCGGCTGGAGAAATCGCTGCTGGAGGTCACCGACATCACTGTCTATACCTTCCTCTACCCCATCGACAAACTCCACCCGCAGGCCAACGAGCGCTCGCGCCGCGTCTGGTGCAGCAGCGACCGCCTGAAGGCCTGGAAGGATTGGATGTTGGAGAACAAGAACCCGACCACCGGCGCCGACTGCGACAACCCGGTGGGCAAACTCGCCGCGCTCGGTGAGAAGTACCGCATCAACGGCACGCCGACGCTGGTGTTTGCCAGCGGCCGCACAGTGCCGGGTGCTCTCCCGGCCAAAGACATCGAGCGCTACCTCAACGAGCCGGCCAAGTAAGTTCCCTGCTCAGGGCTGCCGCGGCCGCAGCAGCCACATCCGGCCAGGCTGTTGCATGCGGCCGGCCTTGCCCGCCGCCGTATCGCCACGCCCCCAGAACAGGTCGGCACGCACCGTGCCGCGGATGGCACCGCCGGTATCCTGCGCAGCCATCAGCCGGCGGATGGCGCTGCCGTCGTCGGGGTCGGTGGTGGCCAGCCAGACCGGGCTGCCTAGCGGCACCGCATTCACGTCCACGGCAATGCTGCGAGCCGGCGTCAGCGGCACGCCGAGCGAGCCGAGCGGGCCGTCGTCGCTGGGCGGCAGTTCGCGGAAGAACACATAGCTCGGGTTGGTGGCCAGAACCGCGTCGCGCTCGGCCGGGTTGGCGGCCAGCCAGTCGCGGATGGTCTGCATGCTCACGCCGTCCTTGGGCAGCGCGCCGCGCTCCACCAGCACCCGGCCGACCGGGCGGTAGGGGTGACCGTTCTGGTCGGCGTAACCCAGCCGCAGCACCGCGCCGTCGTCGAGTTGCAGGCGCCCGGAGCCCTGCACCTGCATGAAGAAAACATCCACTGCATCGGCCGCCCAGGCCAGCACCGGCGCCGGGAGCGCCGACTTGCCGTTGCGCACGCCGTTCGTGCTGCCATTGCCGTTGCGCGGCGGTTCGGGGTTGGCGCCATTGCGCGCGTCGATCTCGGCGCGACTGGCGTACGGCACCAGCTTGCGGCCGTCGAGGCGCCCGCGCAGGCGTTTGCCCTTGAGGTCGGGATCGATAGCAGCGAGGTCGACAGTGATGAGGTCGTCCGGCACCCCGTGGATGGGCACGCTGCAATCCGGTTTGCGCGCGCGGCAGCCGCGGATCACCGGCTCAAAGTAGCCAGTGATGAGGCCATTGGTGGCGCCGCTGCCGTTGCTCAATTCAACGGGCTCGAAGCGCGACTCGAAGAATGCCCGCGCCGCGGCGTCGTCACCGGCCGCTACGCCACGGGCAGCGGCGCAAGCGGGCGCCAGCGGCTTATCCGGCTTGATCACGCGACAGCCGGCCAGGAACGCCGCCAGCGCCTCGGCATGACGATCATCGGCCCAGCCCGGCAGATCAGCAAAGGCGACCACCCGTCCGGCCGGCGCCGCGGCCGGTGCCGGCACCACCTCCGCCGGTGGGCGTGCCGGCGCGGCCGCGGGCGGGGTCTTGCCCGGCAACGGGGTCTGCGCACAGCCGACGATCGCGACGGCGAGCAGCAGGGCAGCGCAGCGTGCACTTGCAGAGCGCCGCGGTACAACAACCCGCTCGACCACATCGGGGCAAGACACCGGCAGGCTCAGTGCAGGGTGCGCGGCAGGCACAGCTGGAAGGGCGGGATCTCGGCATCGAAACGGCTGCCGTCAGCGGCGACCATTTGATAGGTGCCGTGCATGGTGCCGACCGGCGTGGCGATGGAGGCGCTGCTGGTGTACTCAAAGTGCTGGCCCGGCGCCAGCCAGGGCTGCTCGCCGATCACGCCCTGGCCACGCACCTCCTGCACACGCTTGTGCGCGTCGGTGATGATCCAGTGGCGCGAGACCAGTTGCGCAGGCACCGAGCCGCTGTTGCGGATGGTCACCGTGTAGGCGAACACATAGCGGTCGGCGACGATGTCGGATTGCTCGGACACGAAGCTGGCGTGCGCTGTGACTTCGATGCGGTGGATGACGTCGTCGCTCATAACGTGATTGCAACGGATTTCCCGGCCGCGTGCAAGGCGATGTTCGTCGGCGAACGGGCCTCGGTTACACTCGCGGGCTTATTCGTCAGGCGCCCACCCGGCCGCGCACCATGTCCGATTTCGTCATCGCTCCCAGCATCCTCTCCGCCGACTTTGCGCGGCTCGGCGAAGAAGTGCGTGATGTCATCGCCGCCGGTGCGGACTGGGTGCATTTCGACGTGATGGACAACCACTACGTGCCCAACCTCACCATCGGCCCGCTGGTCTGCGCTGCCATCCGCCCGCACACCACGGCGACCATCGATGTGCACCTGATGGTGCGGCCGGTTGACCGCATCGTGCCTGACTTCGTCAAGGCGGGCGCCGACCTCATCAGCTTCCATCCGGAGGCGTCCGACCACGTCGACCGCACCCTCTCGCTGATCCGCGACCAGGGTTGTCGGGCCGGTCTGGTGCTCAATCCGGCCACACCGGTAGCGTGTCTCGAGCACGTCCTCGACAAGCTCGACCTGGTGCTGCTCATGTCGGTCAACCCGGGCTTCGGCGGACAGTCATTCATCCCTTCGACGCTGGCCAAGCTGCGTACCGTGCGCGCCATGCTTGATGCCCACGAACGCGAGACCGGGCGTTGCATCCGCCTCGAGGTGGACGGCGGCATCAAAGTCGATAACCTCGCCGAGGTGGCGCGTGCCGGCGCCGACACCTTCGTGGCCGGCTCGGCAGTGTTCGGCGCTGCCACAGAGAGCGATCCGCACCGCTACGACAGCATCATCCGCGCCCTGCGCGAGCAGCTGGCCGGCCTCACGCCCGGCCGCCTGCACTGACCCGGACCCGCGCGATGGCCCGTGACCCGGCATTCGACGGCCCGCGCCTGACGGTGCGCGCACTGCTCATCGACCTCGACGGCACGCTGCTCGAATCCGGCCCCGACCTCGCTCGCGCGATGAACCGCACGCTGGTCGAGCGGGGCCTCGCCGAACTTGATCTGTCGCAAGTGGTGAGCTTCATCGGCCGCGGACTCGGGCATCTGTTGAGCCAATCGCTGCGGGTGGCGCTGGGCCGAGAGCCTGCGCAAGCGGAGATCGACGCCCTGCTGCCGCGCTTCGAGGCGCACTACGAGGACTTGCTGGCCTTTGACTCGCCGCCCTACCCGGGCGTGGTCGAGGGGCTTGGCACGCTGCGCGAGGCCGGCTTCGCGCTGGCCTGCGTCACGAACAAACATGAAAGATTCACCCTGCCGTTGCTGGCCAGGCCAGGACCGGGCTCGCACCGTTCTTTGAATTGGTGGTGAGCGGCGACACTTGTGTGCGCAAGAAGCCCCACCCGGACATGCTGCTGCACGCCTGCGCGCAGTTCGGCGTGGTGCCAGCCGAGGCACTGATGATCGGCGACTCCAGCAACGACGTGGAGGCTGCGCGCGCCGCCGGCTGCCCGGTGTGGTGCCTGCCCTACGGCTACAACGAGGGCGGCCCCGGCGTGCCGCTGGCGGCCGACCGCGTCATCGACTCGTTCATGGAGTTGCCAACACTGCTCATGCTGACTGGCAGCGACACCGTGTTGGAAGCCGGCACAGCATGAAGCGCGCGGACTTCGACCGGCTGGCCGCTGCGGGGCACACGCTCATCCCGGTGATGCGCGAGACCTACGCCGACCTTGAGACACCGCTCACCGTCTACCTCAAGCTCGCCAACCGGCCGGACTCGTTCCTGTTGGAGTCGGTGGTGGGTGGCGAGCGCTTCGGCCGCTACTCGATCATCGGCCTGCCGGCGCGCGAGCGCCTGGTGGTGCGTGGCCACGAGGTGACGCGCGAACGCGACCGCAAGGCGGTGTCGACGCAGACCGTGGACGATCCGTTGCAGGCGGTGCGCGAGCATCTGGCGGCGGTCAAGGCTGCACCGTGCGAAGGCCCGGCGCGCTTCGCCGGCGGCCTGTCGGGTTACTTTGCCTACGACATCGTGCGTTATGTCGAGAAGCGCCTGGCCGACAGCACGCCGCCCGACCCGCTCAGCCTGCCCGACATCCTGCTGCTGGTCAGCCACGAGCTCGCCGTGTTTGACAACCTGCGCGGCAAACTCTCGCTCATCGTCTGGGCCGATCCGTCGCAGCCGGATGCCTTCGATACCGCCCAGAAGCGCCTCGACGAGCTCACCGCGCAGCTCGACCAAGCCGCGCACGCGCCAGCCGCGGTCAGCGCGCCGCCGGTCGATGCCGTGCGCGAGTGGCCAGAGGCGGGGTTCCTGCAGGCGGTGGAGGCGGCCCAGGAGTACATCCGCGCGGTGGTGCTGGCCAACCGCCGGCGGCGTCCGCTCAAGGCGCACCCGCTGTCGCTGTACCGCGCGCTGCGCAGCATCAACCCCTCGCCATACATGTTCTATTACGACTTCGGCGAGTTCCAGGTGGTCGGCGCCAGCCCGGAGATCCTGGTGCGGCTGGAGGACGGCATGGTCAACGTGCGGCCGATCGCCGGCACGCGGCCGCGCGGCACCACGCCGGAGGAAGACCACGCGCTGGCCGAGGACCTGCTGGCCGACCCCAAGGAGCGCGCCGAGCACGTGCAGCTGATGGACCTCGGCCGCAACGACGTGGGCCGGGTGGCGCAGACCGGCAGCGTGCGCGTCACCGACCACATGGTCATCGAGCGCTACTCGCACGTGATGCACATCGTCTCCAACGTGCAGGGGCAGCTCAAACCTGGCCTGGACGCCATCGACGCACTCAAGGCGACCTTCCCCGCCGGCACGCTCTCGGGCGCGCCCAAGGTGCGGGCGATGCAGATCATCGACGAGTTCGAGCCGAGCAAGCGCGGCGTCTACGGCGGCGCGGTGGGCTACCTGGACTACAGCGGCAATATGGACGTGGCGATCGCCATCCGCACCGGCGTGGTCAAGGACGGCCAACTCTATGTGCAGGCTGGGGCCGGCATCGTCGCCGACTCGGTGCCGCAGTCGGAGTGGCAGGAGACCGAGAACAAGGCGCGCGCCGTGCTGCGCGCAGCAGAATTGGCCGAACACGGCCCGGCGGAGCAGCCGCTGGCGCACGGGAGCTGACAGGTGAACGCCCCGCATCCGCTGCCGCGCATCGAGCGCCTCGCCATCGTCGGCGTCGGGCTGATCGGCGGCTCGCTGGCGGCCGCGCTACGCGAGACCGGCGTGGTCGGCACGGTGGTCGGCGTCGGCCGCTCGCAGGCCACCCTCGACGAGGCGATCGGCCTTGGCCTGATCGACCACGGCTTCACTGACGCCGCCGCCGGCGTGCGTGGCGCCGACGTGGTGGTGCTGGCGATGCCGGTCGGCCAGACCGGCCGCATGCTCGCCGCCATCGCGCCGGGCGTCGGGCCGTATACCGTGGTGACCGATGCCGGCAGCACCAAGTCGGATGTGGTCGCCGCGGCACGCCAGCACTTTGGCGCGCACATCGCCCGCTTCGTGCCTGCCCACCCCATCGCCGGCGACGAGAAGAGCGGCCCCTCGGCGGCGCGCGCCAACCTCTACCGCGGCCGCAACGTCGTGACCACACCGCTGGCCGAGACCGATGCCGCCGCCGTGAACCTGGTCGAGGCGATGTGGCGTGCGGCGGGTGCCGTCATCCACCGGATGACGCCGCAGCAGCACGACGACGTCTTTGCCACCGTGTCGCACCTGCCGCACCTGCTGGCCTACGCGCTGGTGGCGCAGGTGGCGCTCGACCCCGACCACGAGCGACTGTTCAGTTACGCCGCCTCGGGCTTCCGCGACTTCACGCGCATCGCCGGCAGCCACCCGGAGATGTGGCGCGACATCGCGCTGGCCAACCGCACCGCCCTACTCAACCGCCTCGACGGCTACACCGCGCAGGTGGCGCAACTGCGCGCCGCCCTTGAGACCAGCGACAGCGAAGCGCTGGAAAGAACCTTTGCGCTGGCGCGCGACGCCCGCGCCGACTGGCTCAAGCGCACCGGGCAGGGGTGACCGCGCCCGACAACCCTCGACTGCGCCGCCGACCCGACCGCCCACACAGCGCCCCAACCCTCCCGTGAGCCACGCCGCCGACTCCATCCTTTTGCCGCCGGTCAGCCGCGCGTCCGGTACGGTGCGCCTACCCGGCTCCAAGAGCATCTCCAACCGCTGCCTGCTGCTCGCCGCTCTGGCACACGGCACCACCACCCTGCGCGGCGTGCTGGATGCCGACGACACGCGGGTGATGCGCGATGCGCTCGTCGCACTCGACGTGCGCCTCACACATCTGGGCGCGGCTGGCGGCGGCAGCGATGACTGGCAAGTCGAGGGCGTCGGCGGCGTGTTCCCGGTCAAGCAGGCGGACCTTTTCCTGGGCAACGCCGGCACCGCGATCCGCCCGCTCACCGCAGCGCTGGCGCTCAGTGGCGGCGACTACACGGTGAGCGGCGTGCCGCGCATGCACGAGCGGCCGATCGGCGACCTCGTCGACGCCCTGCGAGAGGCCGGCGCCGCCATCGACTGCACGCAGAACCAGGGCTATCCGCCGCTCGCCATCCACCCGGCCACGCTGAACGACACGCCGATCCACGTCCGCGGCGACGTCTCCAGCCAGTTCCTGACTGCGCTGCTGATGGCGCTGCCGCTCACCGGCCGGCCCAGCACCATCGAGGTGGTCGGCGAGCTGATCAGCAAGCCCTATATCGAGATCACGCTCAAGCTCATGCAGCGCTTCGGGCTCACTGTGCAGAGAGAGGGCTGGAGCCGCTTCCACGTGCCGCCCGGGCCGTACACCGCCCCTGGCGAGCTGCATGTCGAGGGCGACGCTTCCGGTGCGTCGTACTTTCTCGCCGCGGGCTTGCTCGGCGGCGGCCCGGTGCGGGTCGAGGGCGTCGACAGCAGCTCGATCCAGGGCGACATCGCCTTTGCCGATGCGCTGCGCGCGCTCGGCGCGACCATCACCTCCGGCCCCGGCTGGCTCGAGGCCAGCGGGCCCGGCACCGTGCGCGCCTTCGACGCCGACTTCAACCACATCCCCGACGCCGCCATGACGCTGGCGGTGTGCGCGCTGCGCGCCGACGGCCCCTGCCGGCTGCGCAATATCGGCTCGTGGCGGGTCAAGGAGACCGACCGCATCCACGCCATGGCGACCGAGCTGCGCAAGGTCGGCGCCACGGTGGAAGAGGGCGACGACTGGCTCCGCATCACGCCGCCGGCGAACATGGAATTCGCCGCCATCGACACCTACGACGACCACCGTATGGCGATGTGCTTCTCGCTCATCGCGCTGATGGGCGCGCCGGTCTGCATCAACGACCCGAGCTGCACCGCCAAGACCTACCCCGGCTACTGGGACGACCTGCGCGCCCTGCTGCCGGCCGACGAGCTGGCTCGCAGCGAGGTGCCGGTGATCGCCATCGACGGGACGGCGGCATCGGGCAAGGGCACCATCGCGCAAAGGGTCGCGGCACGGCTCGGCTGGGCCTACCTCGACTCCGGCGCGCTCTACCGCGTCGTCGGCCACGCAGCCACGCAGACCGGCATCGACCTCGACGATGGCATGGCGCTGGCTGCGCTCGCCCGTGCACTCGACATCCGCTTCGCAGGTGAGCGCATCCTCGTCGATGGCAAGGACGTAAGCGACGCAGTACGCAGCGCCGCCGCCGGCGTGGCTGCCAGCCGGGTCGCCGTACACCCGCCCCTGCGCGCCGCACTGCTGCAGCGCCAGCGCGCCTTCCGCGACGCACCGGGCCTGGTGGCCGATGGCCGCGACATGGGCTCGGTGGTGTTCAGCGACGCCCGGCTCAAGGTCTACCTGACGGCGAGCGTGGCCGCGCGCGCACTGCGACGCCACAAACAATTGCAAGACAAGCACTTGAATCACATGGATAGCGGTGTTAGTCTCGCCGCCCTCGAGCAGGAACTGGCTGAGCGTGACGCCCGCGACGCGGCGCGCGCCACCGCTCCGCTCAAGATTTGCCCCGGAGCCGTCGTCATCGACTCCACCGAACTCGGCATCGATGCCGTGGTGGATCGGGTGATGCAGGCCTTGCGGGACACCGGCCTCGCCTAAGCGCGAAGTCCGGCGCAGCACCCAGTGCCCGCGGCCGCCCGGCCAACGGCGTTCGCAACCAACCCCGGCATCACCCGCCGGACCGATGGAACCCCAAAACCCCATGTCCACCGCAACCGCAACCGCCAGCCAACATCTCCCTGAAAGTTTTGCCGCGCTCTTTGAAGAGAGCCTGAGCCGTCAGGAGATGCGCTCCGGCGAGATCATCACCGCCGAAGTCGTCCGCATCGAGCCCAATTTCGTCGTCGTCAACGCCGGCCTCAAGTCCGAGAGCTTCGTGCCCATCGAGGAGTTCCGTGACGACCGCGGCGAGCTCGAAGTCGCTGAGGGTGACTTCGTCTCCGTCGCCATCGAATCGCTCGAGAACGGTTTCGGCGAGACCCGCCTGTCGCGCGATCGCGCCAAGCGCCTGGCCGCCTGGCACGCACTGGAAGAGGCGATGGAATCGGGCAAAGTGGTCGAAGGTTTCGTCACCGGCAAGGTCAAGGGTGGTCTGACCGCCATGGTCAACGGCATCCGCGCCTTCCTGCCGGGTTCGCTGGTCGATACCCGTCCGGTCAAGGACACCACCCCTTACGAAGGCAAGGCCTTCGAATTCAAGGTCATCAAACTCGACCGCAAGCGCAACAACGTGGTCGTCAGCCGCCGCGCCGTCCTCGAGCAGAGCATGGGTGCCGACCGCGCCCAGCTGCTGGAAACGCTGAAGGAAGGTGCTGTGGTCAAGGGTGTGGTCAAGAACCTCACCGACTACGGCGCGTTCGTGGATCTGGGCGGCATCGACGGTCTGCTACACATCACCGACATTGCTTGGCGTCGCGTCAAGCACCCGTCGGAAGTGCTCAATGTGGGCGACGAAGTTGAGGCCAAGGTGCTGCGTTTCGACCAGGAGAAGAACCGCGTCTCGCTGGGCATCAAGCAGCTCGGCGACGACCCGTGGGTCGGCATCGCCCGCCGCTACCCGCAAGGCACCCGCCTGTTCGGCAAGGTCACCAACATCACCGACTACGGCGCGTTCGTCGAGATCGAGCCGGGCATCGAAGGTCTGGTGCACGTCTCCGAAATGGACTGGACCAACAAGAACGTCAACCCGGGCCGCGTCTGCCAGGTCGGCGACGAGACCGAAGTCATGATTCTTGAGATCGATGGCGACCGCCGCCGCATCTCGCTGGGCATGAAGCAGTGCATGTCGAACCCGTGGGACGAGTTCGCAGCCACTCAAGCCAAGGGCGACCGCGTCCGCGGACAGGTTAAGTCGATCACCGACTTCGGCGTGTTCATCGGCTTGCCGGGCGGCATCGATGGTCTGGTCCACCTGTCGGATCTGTCATGGTCGGAAGCCGGCGAAGAGGCCGTCAAGCGCTTTAAGAAGGGCGAGGAACTGGAAGCAGTGGTGCTGGCCATCGACGTCGAGCGCGAACGCATCAGCCTCGGCATCAAGCAGATCGAGGGCGATCCGTTCTCGAGCTTCGCCAGCAGCCACGACAAGGGCAAGATCGTCAACGGCACGGTCAAGAGTGTCGACGCCAAGGGCGCCGTGATCGAGCTGGACGGCGATCAAGAAGGCTATCTGCGCGCCTCGGAGTGGTCACGCGACCGCGTTGAAGACCTGCGCGCTTTCCTGAAGGAAGGCGACAGCGTCGAGGCGATGGTGATCAACGTCGATCGCAAGAACCGTTCGATCCAGTTGTCGGTCAAGGCCAAGGATGTCGCGGAAGAGACCGAGGCCATGAAGCAATACACCGAGAGCCCGGCCAGCACAGGCACGACCAACCTCGGCGCACTGCTCAAGGCCAAGCTCGACAGCGGTAAGAGCGAGTAAGGCGGGAGGCGACACCAGGTGACCAAGTCCGAGCTGATCGCGCAACTCTCTGTGCGCTTTCCGCAGCTGGTGCTCAAGGATGCCGAGATCGCGGTGAAGACCATTCTCGATGCGATGTCGCAGACGCTCTGCGACGGCCATCGCATCGAGATCCGCGGCTTCGGCAGCTTCAGCCTCAACTACCGGCCGCCGCGTCAGGGGCGCAACCCCAAGACCGGCGACACCGTGCCGGTGCCGGCCAAGTACGTGCCGCACTTCAAGGCCGGCAAGGAATTGCGCGATCGCGTCGACGAGAGCGCACAGGGCCGCTGAGGCCCTTTTTTGATGGACGCCCCGTTTCTGACCCGACTCGCCCAGATCGCCGGGTGGCTGGTCAGGGGGCTGCTGTTCCTGCTGCTGCTGGGGCTGGCCATCAAGAACAGCGATCCGGTGACGGTGCGTTACTACCTCGGCTTCGAATGGCAGGCACCACTGGCGCTGGCACTGTTCGTGTTCTTCGTCCTCGGGGCCCTGATGGGTCTTTTGGCGATGCTCACGCCGTGGGTGCGACAACGCAGCGAGATCCGCCGCCTGCGCGCCAGTCTGGCCCAGGGCCCGGCGCAGGACGCTGCCGATGCTTGAGATCGAGTACTGGTGGCTGGCCGTATTGCCGGTGTTCTTCGCGCTCGGCTGGGCTGCCGCCCGCATCGATATCCGGCAGGTGATCCGCGAGGCGAGAGACCTGCCACGGGCCTATTTCCGCGCGCTCAATCTGCTTGTCTCAGAGGACACCGAACGTGCCACCGACGTGCTGGTCGAGCTGGCGCGCGCAGAACGCGGCAACACCGAGCTGCAACTCGCCCTGGCCGGCCTGTTCCGCCGTAAAGGCGAAACGGATCGCGCCATCCGTACTCATCAGAACGTGTTGGCCGAAGGTGCGCTGGAGAGCGAGGCCAAGCAGAAGGTGACACTGGAACTCGCGCTCGACTTTCTGGCCGCCGGGCTGCTGGATCGCGCCGAGTTCGAACTGCGCCGGCTGCTCGGCACGCCACTCGAGGCGCGCGCACTGCCGCCCCTGCTCAGCCTCTACGCGGCTGAGCGTGAGTGGCACAAGGCGATCGAGACCGCTCGGCGCCTCGAGGAGGTCACGGGCCATCCACGGCCGCACGAGATCGCGCAGTACTGGTGCGAAGTTGCGCAACACGCCTTCAACCACTCCGATGACGTCACCGCCACTGCCGCGGTGGAGGCCGCTCTCGCGGCCAACTACAAATGCACACGCGCCAATCTGATCGGTGGGCAGCTCGCGCTGCGGCAGGGCGACCCGGCGCAAGCGCTGGCCTGCTGGCAACGCATCGAGGCGCAGAATGCCGAGGACCTCCCGCTGGTCGCTGGCTTGATCGGCGACACCGCGCTGGCCCGTGGCGATGGTGCAGCGGCAGTCAACCTGCTGCGCGGTTATCTGCAGCAGGCGCCCACCGTGGATGTCCTGGACGCCACGCTGCGGGTCGTATTGGCCGTCGAGGGTGAGGCCGCTGCGCGCAGTCTGCTGGCGGAGGCCGTGCAGCAGCGACCGTCGATCCTTGCCGTGTCGCGACAACTGGAACACGGCGGCCCTCCGGACACCGCGACCCTGCGACAACTGCTCGGCCAACACACCCGTCGCCTCGCGCAATACCGCTGTCAAGCCTGCGGTTTCCGTGCGCGTGCACACTATTGGCAATGCCCTGCCTGCGCCGCATGGGAGAGTTATCCGGCGCGGCGCGTGGAAGAGCTTAATATCTACGACTGATCGCCGGCCTTCCGCCAGCGCCCAGCCCGGCGGGCCTGCCGCGCAACCCGCTTGAGGATGTCCCGGAATGCCCGCTCAACCCCGTATCGTCGTCGCGCTGGATTACGCCAGCGCGGAGCCGGCCCTCGCGCTGGCGCGGCAGCTCGATCCCGAGACCTGTCGCCTCAAAGTAGGCAAAGAATTGTTCACCGCGGCCGGGCCTGAACTGGTGCGCAGCCTGCAGGCAATGGGCTATGGCGTGTTCCTCGACCTCAAATTCCACGACATCCCGAACACGGTGGCCGGCGCCTGCCGCGTTGCGGCCGGACTCGGCGTGTGGATGGTCAATGTGCACGCCAGCGGCGGCGAGAAGATGATGCGCGCGGCGCGCGAAGCGATCGACGCCAGCACTGCGGACGCGACACAGCGGCCCTTGCTGATCGCAGTCACGGTGCTGACCAGCATGGCCCGCGAGGATCTGGCCGGCGTCGGCCTCGATGTGGCGCCACGCCGTCAGGCCCTGCGACTCGCTCGACTGGCGGCCGCCTGCGGGCTCGACGGCGTGGTCTGCTCGGCGCTCGAGGCGACCGAGATCAAAGCCGCCTGCGGCATCGACTTCCGTTGCGTGACCCCGGGTATCCGGCCTGCCGGCAGTGACACCGGTGACCAGGCGCGCGTAATGACGCCGGCCGAGGCCATCGCTGCGGGTGCCGACGACCTGGTCATCGGCCGACCGATCACGGCCGCGGCCGACCCGGCAGCTGCCCTCGCCGACATCGTCCGCAGCATCGGCGGCTAGCGCCCGGGCACTAGCGCTTCTCGGCGAGACGGTAGATCAGGCCCTGCTGGTCGTCGGCGATCAGCAGGCTGCCGTCCGGCATCGCCAGCACGTCGGTGGGGCGCCCCCAGGCGTATTCGCCTTGCAACCAACCGCTGGCCAGATCCTCGATGCGCGACACGCTGCTGCCGCCCGAGCGAGGCTCGAGCACTACCCGCACCACCTTGTAACCGGACTTGCGCGAGCGGTTCCAAGAGCCGTGCAGCGCCACCACCGCATCGCCCCGCCAAAAAGTCACGCCCAAGGGCGCCACGTGCGGACCAAGCTTGGCCATCGGCGCCACGAACTCGCTGCAGCTGCGGCCGCGGCCGAACTTGGGGTCGGGTACGTCACCCTGGTGGCAGTAAGGAAAGCCAAAATGCTGCCCCGGCTGCGTCAGGCGATTCAGCTCGCAACTCGGCAGGTCGTCGCCAAGCCAGTCACGGCCGTTGTCGGTAAACCAAAGATGCCCGGTGCCGGGCTCGAGGGCGAAGCCCACCGAGTTGCGAACACCGCGCGCCAGCACCTCGCGCTGGCTGCCGTCGGGCTGCATGCGCACGATCTGCGCGTAACCATCGGCATCCCGATCGCAGACATTGCAAGGTGCGCCGATCGGCACGATGAGGCGGCCCTGTTCGTCGATGCGCAGGTAGCGCCACCCATGGTGGGTGTCGGCAGGCAGGCGATCGTTGACCAGCTCGGGCCGCACCCGCGCACCACCACGTGCCATCTCGGCGATGCGAGCCTCGACATTCGCAACGCGGTAGACGCGCGCAACATCGGCGATGTAGAGATCGCCGCTGTGAACGGCGATGCCGGTGGGCATCTCGAGACCGTTGATCAGCGTAACGACACGGCGGTCGGCTGCACTCGCGCCGGGCAATACCGCCGTCACCACACCCGCATCGCGCGAGCCCACCAGGAGTACGCCAGACGGCAGCAGCGCCATCTGCCGGGCATTGCTTACACCGTTGGCGTAGACCTCGATGACATGCCCGAGCGGCACCTTAAGGCGTGCCAAGCCACCGGCTTCTTCGGCCGCGACCAACGCCGGGGCGAGCAGCGCCAGCGCCACTGCCAACCCGCGTTTCGGGGAGTGGCCATGTGCCCACACAGCCCCGCTCCGCGCGTCAGCCGCGGCGCGCATGCTAGCCTCTGCCGCCATTGCTACTGCACACCGCCACAAGACCTTGAGCGCACCCATCTACACCCTCCGCATCGACGACCCACGCCAGCACCACTGGCATGTGCGTGTCACGGTAGAACACCCCGCCGCCGATGGCCAGCGGCTGAGGCTGCCGGTCTGGATCCCGGGCAGCTATCTGGTGCGTGAATACGCCCGGCACGTCGTGAGCGTAAGTGCCCACTGCGCCGAAGGGCCCGTCAGCATTGCCAAAGTAGACAAGCAGACTTGGCAGGCCGCCCCCTGCGCTGGTCCTCTGCAGGTCGATCTGCTGATCTACGCCCACGACGAGTCGGTGCGTGGCGCTTGGGTAGACGACCGCCGCGCTTACTTTAACGGCGCCGCCATCCTGCCCTGGGTCGAGGGTCAGGAACACGGCCCGCAGCGGGTGCGCATCGAGCGGGTCACCGATGCCTGCGCGGCCGGCTGGAAGGTGGCCACCGCCATGACCCCGGAAAACGTGGACGTCGACGGCTACGGTAGCTACACCGCCGCCGACTACGACGAACTCATCGACCACCCGATAGAGATCGCTGCGTGGCAAGCGGTCGACTTCGAGGCCTGCGGCACGCCACACCGCATCGTGCTGAGCGGGGACCACTCTGGCGCCGACCTGGCCCGCCTCGCCGCCGACGTGCAGAAGGTCTGCGAGTGGCAGATCGGCCTGTTCAGCGGCCAGGCACCTTTCGCCCGGTATGACTTCCTCACGCTGGCCACTCACGGCGGCTACGGTGGCCTGGAGCATCGCGCCAGCACCAGTCTTATCGTGCAGCGCGAACACCTGCCGCGCGCCCACGGCCACGACGACAAGGGCTATCGCGGCCTTCTCGGCCTGTTCAGCCACGAGTATTTCCACAGCTGGCTGGTCAAGCGCATCAAACCAGCGGCGTTCTGCCCCTACGACCTGACGCGCGAGAACCTCACCCGGCAGCTTTGGCTGTTCGAGGGCTTCACCTCGTATTACGACGACCTTGCCCTGCTGCGCAGCGGCGTGATCGACGCGTCGACGTACCTCAAGCTGCTCGCCGAAACCATCAGCCGCGTGCACAGCATGCCCGGCCACCGCGTGCAGACGCTGGAGGACGCCAGCCTCGACGCCTGGATCAAGTACTACCGGCCCGACGAAAACACACCGAATGTCGCGGTGAGCTACTACGCCAAGGGCGCGCTGGTCGCGCTCTCGCTCGACCTGCACCTGCGCCACCAGACCGCCGGACGGGTGACGCTGGACAGGGTGATGCAGGCGCTGTGGGGGCAGCACGCCGAAGCGCCCTTGCACGATGGCGACTTTGAGGCGCTGGCCGAGGCGGTGAGCGGTGTCGCGTTGGGCGCGTTCTTTGAGCGGGCGCTGCGTAGCACCGAGCCGCTGCCGCTGGCCGAGCAACTGCCGGCCTTCGGCGTGGAGTGGCAATGGCGCGTCGGCGAGTCGGACGACAAAGCCGACCACCTGACCCTCGGCGCAAAGTTCGAAAGCCAAGGCGCGGCGCGGGTGCGCACACTGCTGCCCGGCGGGCCGGCACAGCGCGCCGGGTTGGCGCCCGGCGACGAAATCGTCGCACTGCACGGCTGGCGGGTGGATGCTGCCACGCTGCCGGGCGTGCTCAAGGGCCTCGCGCCGGGCGTGCCAGTGAGCTTGCACAGCGCCCGTGACGGCCGCCTGCGCACCGGTGAGATCGTGCCGGTGGCGCCGGCAGCCGACACCTGTGTGCTTCAGGCAGCCGAATCACCCGAGCGGGCGACGCTGGACCTGCGCCAGGGCTGGCTAGGGAGCTAGCGGCGCAGGACCGGGCCTCAATCGGCCCACTCGCTTTTGAGCACCCTCCACTCCTGCTTGCCACCCTCGATATTGGAGCAGCCCAGCGGCTCGGGCTCCTCGCCCGGCTTCAGCACCGACTTGCCACGATCGGCGGTGCGGTTGTCCATGAACCAGCGCTCAAGAACCAGCTTCATGGTGCGGCCGGGGTGCTTGTTGGAAACGTAGATCATCAAACCATTGCGCTGGACGCATTTGGAGTCGAAGTCAGTGGAGAAAGCGATGAATTTGAGCGGATCCTCGTCCTCAGCAAGCGCTGGTGACGGCGCGGCAAGGAGCGCCGAGGCCGCGAGCGTGGCCCCGAACGCGGCAACGACAGCGACGATGGGGCGCCGGGCAAGTGTGCTGGCACCGTTCAGACAGCGGATAGGCATCGATAAACTCCGTCAAGGTTGCGCGGTCAGACCGCGCGAGACCGATTTTGCTCCCCTTGCCCCCACGTGTCCGCCGCGCGTCCGCATTTACCCGAACGCCCTTCGGTCGGCCCTGCCGACAGTGTGCTTGCGCCGATGCCGGCTGCACGCAACGCCATGCTGACCGACGGCATCTCGCGCTTGGCGGCGTTGCGTTGCCTGGCCCGCCTCGGACTCGAGGCGCTGCGTCGCGGCTGCTCGCCGCTCGGCGCGCTCAACGCGCTGGTACCAGCCCACACTCACCGCCGTATCGATGGGCTCGCCTACGGTGAACACGCTCGTCAGGCGGTCGACCTCTACCTGCCGCTGGGTGAGGCGCCGCGCCCGGGCTGGCCGGTCCTGCTGTTCTTCTACGGCGGCAGCTGGCAAAGCGGCGAGCGGGCCGAGTACCGGTTCCTGGGCGAGGCCTTGGCAGCGCGGGGCATCCTTACCGCGGTCGCCGATTACCGGCTCTACCCCGAAGTGCGTTATCACGAGTTTCTGGAAGACAGCGCCGCTGCGCTGGCGTGGCTGCACAACGAGGCGCCCCGGCACGGTGGCGACCCGGGCCGCCTGTTCGTCAGCGGCCACAGCGCCGGTGCCTTCAATGCAGCGATGCTCGCGCTCGACCCTCGGTGGCTGGCATCACATGGTCTGGTGCCAGCCACGGCGATCGCCGGTTGGGTCGGAATTGCCGGGCCCTACGACTTCAGGCCGCTCATGGACCGCGCCCTGATGGCGATCTTCAACCCGCCAGAGGCCCCCGAGACCACGCCCAACCACACTCAACCGATCGTCTACGCCAACGCAGATGCGCCGCCGGCCCTCCTGCTGGCGGCGCGTGAGGATCACATCGTCTACCCCGGCGTGAACACCGGAGGCTTGGCGCAGCGCCTGCGCACCCTTCAAGTGCCAGTGACTGAGCGCTACTACGCGCGGGCTAACCACTACACAGTGGTCGGTGCCTTCGGCCGACCACTGCGTCCGCTTGCGCCGGTTTTGGACGACGTTTGCGCTTTTTTAAAGCCAAGCGGACAGATGGGGGGCGGGCCGCCCCGCGCATGAGCCGGCACTGTCAAACGTGTGCAATATCGTCGTGATGGGGATGGCAGCGGCGACGAATTTGGCTATGCTGAATCGACGCATCCTGTCTCTGGCTGGAGGTGTCCATGAATCTACCGTCCGCGCTTCGCCTGCTCCTCCTGGTTCTGAGCTTGGCTCCGCCCTTGGCTATTGCCAACGTCTTTGGCGTCGATCGCCGCGAACAAGCTGCCGCCGACAGCGACCCGCTGCGT
>RFSW01000030.1 GCA_009923755.1 Betaproteobacteria bacterium
TGGTGTCTGCGACCGTCATCGACCCTCGCCGCACCGCTCAGCGAACGATGCCGCGGGTGGAACGCTCGAGGAAGTCGCAGAGCGGCCGAACCTCGACCACCGCCTCGGCCTGCGCAGCGAGTTCCGCCTTGGCCTGCTCGAGGGTCAACCCATTGCGATAAAGCGTCTTGTAGGCGCGCTTGATGCCGGCGATCGCCTCGACAGAGAACCCGCGACGCTTGAGCCCCTCGCTGTTGATCCCATGCGCCTGCGCGGTGTTGCCGCCGGCCAGAACATAGGTGGGCAGGTCCTGCAGCAGCACAGTGCCGACCGCCGTCATGCAGTGCGCGCCGACTTTGCAAAACTGATGCACACCGGTGTAACCACCGAGGATCGCCCAATCGTCAATGTGTACATGGCCGGCGAGGTTGGTGCAATTGGCAAACACGGTGTGGTCGCCCACCACGCAGTCGTGCGCGATGTGCACGTAGGCCATGACCCAGTTGTGACTGCCGATTCGGGTCACCCCACCGTCCTGCACCGTGCCGCTGTTGATGGTGCAGTACTCGCGAAAGGTATTGCCATCACCGATCTCGACCCGTGTCGGCTCCCCGGCGTACTTCTTGTCCTGCGGCTGCTCGCCGATCGAGCCGAACTGGAAGATGCGATTGTTGCGGCCGATGGTGGTGTGCCCGGTCAGCACCACGTGAGGACCGATGATGCTGCCCTCGCCGACTGTCACGTGCGGCCCGACGATGCTGTAAGCGCCCACCTGCACATCGCCGGCCAATCGCGCCGCCGGATCGACCAGCGCTGTCGGGTGGATGCGCGGCTGCACGGGCGTGTCTTGCCGGGTCATCAAACCTTCCGCACGGTGCACATGATGTCGGCACTGCTGACCATCTGCCCCTCCACCTCCACGGTCGCGGCGAAGGTCCACAAACTCATCTTCTGCTTGGCCAGATTGACGGTGATGTGCAGCGTATCGCCGGCGGTGACCGGCCGCTTGAAGCGGGCGTTGTCGACGCCGGTGAGGAAATACACCGTGCTGCCCTCACCCTCGGCCTCACGAGTGCCGTTGTGCTCACTGGTGAGCGCCGACAGCAATGCCGCCGACTGCGCCATCGCCTCGATCATCAACACCCCGGGCATCACCGGATAGCCAGGGAAGTGTCCGACGAAGAAGGGCTCGTTGATGGTCACGTTCTTGAGCGTGACGATGCGATTGCGAGGCTCCCAGTCGAGGATGCGGTCTACCAGGATGAACGGGTAGCGGTGCGGCAGACGCTCGAGGATGCCGCGGATGTCGATGGTCTGGCTCATTCGCTCTCAGAAAAGTCGTTGGAATCGCCGCTCACAGCGGTGCCGGCGCCGTGCTCCAGCGTCCGCAGGCGCTTGGCGATGGCGTCAAGGTGGCGCAACTGTGCCGCATTGCGACGCCATTGCGCAAACGGCATGAAGGGGAAGACCGAGGCGTAGACGCCCGGCTCGGCGATCGACCGGGTGATGGCGGTGCCGCCAGCGATCTCGGTGCCAGCAGCGATGTCGAGGTGACCGCTGATCATCGAAGCCCCGCCGATGCGACAGCGCGGGCCGATGCGCGTGCTGCCGGCGATGCCGACGCAGCCGGCTACGGCGGTGTGTTCGCCGATGACGCAGTTGTGACCGATCTGGATCTGGTTGTCCAACTTGACGCCCTCACCGATTACCGTGTCTTCCAGCGCGCCACGATCGATGGTGGTGTTGGCACCGACGTCCACATGGTCACCGATCACCACGCGCCCGACCTGCGGAATGTGCTCCCAGCGCTCGCCACTCCACGCCAAGCCGAAACCATCGGCGCCGATCACGGCGCCCGCGTGCAGGATGCAATGCCGACCGACGACACAATCGTCGTAGATCACCACCCGCGGGTGCAACCGCGACCCCTCGCCAATCGCCACACCGCGGCCGATGTGACAGGCACTGCCGATCGCCACCCCAGCGCCGATGGTCGCACCCGCGCCGATGAAGACATGCGCGCCGATCTCGGCCGAGGCGTCTACCTCAGCGCCCGACTCGATCGTGGCGGAGGGGTGAACACCGGGTCGCGCATCGGCCCTCGGGTGCAGCAGCCGTGACGCCCGAGCAAAACACAGATAAGGATCGGCCACCCACAACCGCGCACCGGCATAGTCCGGCGGGCACACTACCCCCTCCCGCAGAATCACAGCGGCCGCCCGGCACACCGCGAGCTGATGGCGATACTTGAGGTTACTCAGGAATGCGAGTTGCCGTGCGCCGCCCGCCTGCAGGGTTCCAACGCCCTCGATCAGGAGGCCGGCATCGCCCTCGAGCCGAGCGCCGATGTGCGCAGCGATCGCGCCGAGTGTGACGGCCGTCGCCATGTGCAGCCTGTACGCGCGGCCTTACTTGGCCTCGGCGGCCAGCGCCTTGAGCACCTTGTCGGTGATGTCGACCTTGGGACTGCGGTAGACCGCGTCCTGCAGGATCAGGTCGTACTTCTCAGCCTCGGCCATCTTGCGAATGGTCTTGTTGATCTGATCGAGCATGCCCGACAGTTCCTCGTTGCGACGGCGGTTGAAATCCTCGCGCAGTTCGCGGTCTTTGCGCTGCAGTTCACGCGTCAGAGCGGCGAGGTCGCGCTCCTTGGCCTGACGATCGGCATCAGACATGGTCACGCCGTCCTTCTCCAGAGCGGTCTGCATGTCCTTGGCCTGCTTTGCAAGCTTCTGCAAATCCTGGTCACGGCCGGCAAACTCCTTCTCGATCTTCTTCTTGACCCGGTCGGCCGGCGCCGATTCGCGCATGATGCGTTCGGTGTCGACGACGCCGAGTTTGAACGCGGGATCGGCGGCCTGTGCGCCCGTCGAGAGCATCAGGGCGGTGGCGAAGATACCGAGAAAACGCGTCGCTGCTGTCATATCAAGCCTCTTGTCTGCAAATAGGACGGAGCCGGTTCAGAAATTCTGGCCCATGGTGAACTGAAAGGTCTGGGTCACGTCGTTAGGACCGGGATTGACCGGTTTCGAGATGGCGAGCTGGATCGGCCCGAACGGCGAGACAAAGTAGAGCCCGATGCCGGTCGACAAACGCGCGCCATCGTCGGTCGAGTTCTCCAGACTGTTGCGGATGAGGCCGACGTCGACGAAGGTCGAGATGCGCGCATTGCGCTCCTTGCCAAGCCCGGGGATCGGATAGAGCACCTCAGCGCTAGCCACCAGCCGCTGGTTACCCCCGGTCGGACGGGCAAAGGTGCCGGTGCCGTCCTTGGGTCCGATGTTGGAGGTGCGGTATCCACGCACCGAGGTGATACCACCGGCGTAGAAGTTCTTGAAGAACGGCAGCTCGGAGCCACCATAGCCACCGGCGTAGCCGATCTCGCCGTTGAGCTTGAGCGTAAAGTCACCGACCAGCGGGGTGTAGTAGAGGTGGTCGTAGGTGAACTTGTAGTACTTGAGATCCAGGCCCGGAACGCCGACTTCGAGTGTGGCGCGCTGCCGCGTGCCGCTCTTGGGCAGGATGATGCTGTCGAGGCGGTTACGCGCCCAGCCTGCCGAGCTGATCACACCCGCGTTGTTATCGCCTTGGCGGGCGACATACTCGCAAGCTGATCGGAAGCTGCGACTGGTCGAGGTCGGGTCGTCGCAATTGAACACCTCGATCTGGGTCGATTCGGCCGCCAACCCCACATTGATGGTGTCAGTGTCGTTGATCGGCACGCCAAAGCGCACCCCGCCGCCGATCGAATCGGTGTTGTAGCGCGGGCCGAAGGACAGCAACGCAAGGTCGCTGCGCCGCTTGTAAAGATCAAATCCACGGCTCACGCCATCCACCGTCGAATAAGGGTTGGTGAAGGACAGGGAGTACACCGTGTTGATGCGGCCGGTATTGGCAGCGATGCCGATCGAGTTGCCGCTGCCCAGAACGTTGGCCTGCGACACCGAGCTACTGAGGAGGAAGCCGTCGCTGGAGAAACCACCCCCGAGGGTGATGGCGCCAGTGGACTTCTCCTTGACCTTGACGTTGACGTCGATCTGGTCGGAGGTGCCGGGCACCGCCGGCGTCTCGACACCAACCTCGCTAAAGTAATTGGTGCGGTCGATACGCCGCTTGGAGGCATCGATCTGCTTGGCGCTATACCAGCCGCCCTCCATCTGCCTGAACTCGCGCCGCACCACTTCATCGCGGGTCTTGGTATTGCCGTTGACAACGATGCGCCGCACGTAAACGCGCCGACCGGGATCGATGAACAAGGTGAAGGCTGCCGTGCGGCTTTCCTTGTCGATCTCCGGTGACGCGTTGACGTTGGCAAACGCATAGCCGTCATTGGACAGGCGGTCGCTGATCGCCTTGGTCGAAGCGTTGAGCTTCTCGCGGCTGTAGGTCTCGCCAGGCGCCACCTTGACCAACTTGCGCAGCTCGTCCTCCGGCACCAGGAATTCGCCCGCCAACTTCAGGTCCTTGACCTTGTAGGGCTCCCCCTCATTCACCGAAATCGTGATGTAGATGGCCTTGCGATCGGGGGTGAGCGAGACCTGCGTGCCCTCAACATTGAATTCAAGGTAACCGCGGTTGAGGTAGTAGCTGCGCAGGGTTTCGAGGTCGGCCTGGAGCTTCTGCTTGGAATACTGGTCGTTCTTGGTGTACCAGGACAGCCAGTCAGGGGTGCGCAGCGTGAGCGCGTCGACCAGATCGCTCTCCTTGAACGCCTTGGCGCCGAGAATACGGATCTGGCGGATCTTCGCGGACTCGCCCTCAACCACGGTAAAACGCAGGCCGACCCGGTTGCGCTCGAGCGGCGTGACGGTGGTGGTGACAGTGGCTGCGTACTTGCCACGCGCATTGTATTGGCGCTTGAGCTCCTGCTCTGCCTTATCCAGCAGGGCGCGATCAAACGTTCGCGAGATGCCGAGGCCCAGCTCCTGCAGACTGCTCTTCAAGGCATCGGCCGGAAACTCCTTGACGCCCTCGATATCAACGCTGGCGATCGACGGACGCTCCTCGACGATGACCACCAACACATCGCCCTCAAGCTCGAGACGCACGTCCTTGAAGAAGCCGGTGTCGAACAGGGCCTTGATGGCTTGATCGCTGCGCTCGTCGTCGAGCAGGTCCCCGACCCGGATCGGCAGGTAACTGAACACGGTTCCGGCCTCGACCCGCTGGATGCCCTCGACACGGATATCGCGCACGGTGACCGGGTCACGCGCGTCAGCAACACCGGAGAGCATCAAAAAAGCCAGTGCGGCGAGGCGGAGTTTCATTGTCGCTGGCTAACCGGTGAGGAGTCTCTGGATGTCGTTGTAGAAGGCCACCAGCATCATTGCCGCGAGTGCGGCCATGCCGATGCGCTGACCGATCTCCATCACACGCACCGGGACCGGACGCCCGGTCACCGCCTCGGCCAGATGATACATGATGTGCCCACCATCCAGAACCGGCACCGGCAGGAGGTTGAGTACCCCGAGGCTGATGCTCATCAGCGCCAAAAAGCCGACAAAGCTCACCCAGCCCATGCGTGCCGATTGGCCGGCAAAGTCAGCGATCGCCACCGGGCCACTCAGGTTGGCCGGAGAGACCGCGCCGGTCAGCATGCCGCCCAGCATCTGCAGGCTGAAGACGCTGGTATCCCACGTGCGGGCGATCGCATCAGCCAGCGCGTCGGTAAACCCGCTGCGGTGCGCGGTGGTGTTGACAGCGGTCCATGCATCATCTGGCCGCGGCCCCAGACCGACGCGCCCGACCGTCTCGCCGCCACGCGGGTCAGCGCTTGGCGTGACGCGCAGATCGAGACGCGCATCGTCGCGCTCGACAGTGACCATCAGGTCTCGACCGGGGTTGGCGCGCACGGTCGAGGCGAACACCTCCCACCCGGTCACCGCCGTACCCGCCACCGCCATCACACGGTCTCCAGGGTGGAAACCGGCACGCGCACCGGCACCGTCCGGCGCGACGTGCTCGATCACGGTCTGCACAGCCGGTGGCTCCAATGCCAGGCCGAGGGCGCGCGGCAGGTCGCCGGTGATCTCGCCGACGCGGAGCGCCTGCGTGGACAGCGTCACGCTGCGACGCTCGGTCGAGGAGGATTCGACCGCCAGCGCGATGACTTCGGGCTCGTCCGCCAGCTGCCGCATGAGTTGCCAGCGCACATCGGTCCAGCCGGGCGTCTCGCGACTGCCCACCGCCACCACCCGCTCGCCGCCGCGCAAGCCCGCCAAGGCAGCCGGCGAGCCCTGCGCCGGTTCCGCCAGATAGGGGATGCGAAGGGTGCCGCCGACCATCGCCAGCCCCATGTAGAGCAGCACGGCAAGCAGCAGATTGGCCATCGGACCGGCAAGTACGATAGCGATGCGCTGGCTGACCGGGCGCGTGTTGAAGGCCTCATGGCGAAACCGCTCGGGCACCGGCGCCTCTCGCTCATCGAGCATGCTCACGTAGCCGCCGAGCGGGATCGGCGCCAGCGACCATTCGGTGCCATGGCGGTCGGTGCGCGACCAGATCGGCTTGCCGAAGCCAAGCGAGAAACGCAGCACGCGCACGCCGCAACGCCGCGCCACCCAGTAGTGGCCGAACTCATGGATCACCACCAGCACAGCGATGGCAAAAAGGAAAGCAAGTAGAGTCGAAGGCAGGCTGGCAAAGGCCATGGCGATGGTGGCTCGGTTCGGGGGCTCGTGTTGGAGTAGGGCTCAGTGCGCGAAGTTGCCGCCAGCGGCCATCGCCTCGGCGATCCTGCGTGCCGCCCCATCGGCCTGCATGACATCGTCAAGCCCCGGACGGTCGATGACTGGCAACTGCGCCAGGACTGCCTCGATGATGCGCGGGATCGCGGTGAAAGCCACCCGGCCGCTCAGAAAGGCGGCCACTGCCACCTCGTTGGCGGCGTTGAGCACCGCCGGCGCCGTGCCGCCCTGCCGCAGCGCCTCATAAGCCAGCCCAAGACACGGAAAACGCGCGCGATCCGGCGTGCGGAAGGTCAGCGGCGGCATGGCCACCAGGTCGAGCGGCGCCACGCCGGCCTCGATCCGCTCCGGCCAGGCCAGTGCGTGCGCGATCGGCGTGCGCATATCCGGGTTGCCGAGTTGGGCCAGGATCGAGCCATCGTCATACTCGACCATCGAGTGAACGATGCTCTGCGGGTGGATCACCACCTCGATGTCCTCAGCCGGCGCGCCGAACAGCCAGTGCGCCTCGATCACCTCGAGGCCCTTGTTCATCAGCGTGGCGGAGTCGACCGAGATCTTGCGACCCATGCTCCAGTTGGGATGTTTGCAGGCCTGATCGGGGGTCACGCCGGCCAGGTCGAGATCGGGCAGGTCGCGGAACGGGCCGCCGCTGCAGGTCAGCCAGACCTTGCGCACGCCGCGCACCAGTCGGCCCTCAGGGAGCACCTGAAAGACCGCGTTGTGCTCGCTGTCGATCGGCAGCAGCGTCGCACCATGCTCGCGCACCGCCGCCATGAACAGCGGCCCGGTCATCACCAGCGCCTCCTTGTTGGCAAGGAGGATGCGCTTGCCGGCGCGGGCTGCGGCGAGGTTGGCGGCCAACCCCGCAGCACCGACGATGCCGGCGACCACAGTGTCGACGCCTGGTGCGCCGGCTGCAGCGGCAACCGCATCGAGGCCGCCCTCGATCCGGGTATCGCAGCCGTCGTTACGCAACACGTCGGCCAGCCGTGACGCGGCATCCGCGTCGGCCATCACCGCCAGGCGCGGCGCGCAATCGCGGCAGAGCGCGGCCATCGCCTCGACGTTGCGGTGCGCCACCAGGGTGTCGGCGACGAACCGCCCCGGGTGGCGCCGGACGATGTCGAGCGTCTGCACACCGATCGAACCGGTGGCGCCGAGGACGCAGACGCGGGCCGGGCCGCTCAAGCCCCGAACCCCGCCAGCCACAGCCCACCGGCCCATGCCGGCAGCGCGGCCGCCAGCGCATCGACGCGGTCGAGCAGGCCACCATGGCCGGGCAGACAGCTGCCGCTGTCTTTGACGCCAGCGACGCGCTTCATCCATGACTCGTAGAGATCGCCGACGATGCCGAGCAGGCACATCAGCAGGGTCAGGGCAAGCAGCTCGGGGAGGCCGGCCGGCAGCCGCTCGCCGGCCCAGAGGAACAACAGCACGGTGTAGACGGCGACCCCTCCGACCGCGCCGGCCACGCCCTCCCAGGTCTTGCCGGGACTCACCGCCGGCGCCAGTTTCCGGCGGCCGAAGCGGCGGCCGACAAAATACGCCGCGCTGTCACTGACCCAGACCACTGCCATGCCAGACACCAGCAAGAGGTTGCCGTCGGTCTGCTGCTGCAGCCACAGCAAGGCCCAGACCAGCGGCACGATCAGAACCACGCCGGAGACACCGCGCGCACCCCGGCCCGACCATCCACTGCGCAGAGACAGCGGCGCCACCAGCAACCAGAACAAGAGACTTGCGACCAGCACCACCGCGTCAAGCCAAGCGGCGTGGCCGGCGCGCAGCACCATGGCCAAGGAGAGCAGCAGCACCAGCGCGACAAAGGCATTGCACATCCGTGCCGGCCAGGCGCACAAACGTGACCACTCGGCGGCCGCCACACCCGCGAGCGCCAGCACCACCACCGCCCACAACCAAGCGGGGCCGGCCAGCAGCACCCCGGCAAGGGCCGCGATCAGCACCGCTGCGGTGCGGATGCGCAGTTCAGTCTGACTGCTGGAGTTGTTCACTGGTCCGTCCGAAACGCCGCTCGCGACGCGCGTAGGA
Source organism: Betaproteobacteria bacterium (assembly GCA_009923755.1). Taxonomy (GTDB): domain Bacteria; phylum Pseudomonadota; class Gammaproteobacteria; order Burkholderiales; family UBA3065; genus UBA3065. Next base: position 8,718 of record RFSW01000030.1, read on the forward strand.
GGCGATGGCCTCGGCAAGAGACGCGTCATCGAAGTCGGGCCACAGCGTATCGGTAAAGTGGAATTCGGTATAGGCCAACTGCCACAGCAGGAAGTTGCTGATGCGCGCCTCGCCGCCGGTGCGGATAAAAAGATCCGGCTCCGGCGCGTAGTGCATCGACAGATGCGCGGCCAGCGCTGCCTCGTCGATCGGGCCCTGATGCTCGGCACGGCGCAGGCGCTCGACCGCCTGCAGGATGTCCCAACGTCCGCCATAGTTGGCGGCGACGGTGAGCGTGAGTCCGGTGTTGCCGGCGGTCAGCGCCTCGGCGGCGCGCACCCGCTCGCACACCGCATCGCCGAAGGCATCGATGGCCCCGATGACGCGGAAACGCACGTTGTTGCGATTGAGGCGATCGACCTCACGGTCCAGTGTCGACAAGAACAAACGCGTAAGAAAGCCGACCTCATCGGCTGGACGCCGCCAGTTCTCACTGGAGAAGGCGAACAGCGTCAGGAAGCCGATGCCGCGTTCGGCACAACCCTTGACCACCGCACGCACTGCCCCCAGACCAGCCTTGTGCCCCGCAGCGCGCGGTAACAGGCGGTTGCTGGCCCAGCGGCCGTTGCCATCCATGATGATGGCGACATGCTGCGGCAGATCCGAGGTCTGCGGGAGAGTGCCGGTGGAACTCCCGAAAGCGGTCAAGCCCGGGGCCTCAGATGGCCATCAGGTCGGCTTCCTTGGCGACCAGCAGTTTGTCGATCTCGGCGATCGAGCGATCTGTCAGCTTCTGGACCTCGTCCTGCGCTCGGCGCTCATCATCCTCGGAGATCTGCTTGTCTTTCTGCAGGGCCTGCAATGCGGCATTGGCATCGCGGCGGATGTTGCGCACCGCCACCCGGGCATCCTCACCCTCACCCTTGACCACCTTGATCAGTTCCTTGCGGCGCTCCTCGGTGAGCATCGGCATGGGCACGCGCACCGCGTCGCCTTGTGCCGAGGGATTGAGGCCGAGGTCACTGTCGCGGATCGCCTTCTCGATGGCCGAGGACAACTTCTTTTCCCACGGGGTGACCATCAGCGTACGGCCGTCAGCAGCAGTGACGTTGGCCACCTGCGGGATCGGCGTCGGCGTGCCGTAGTAATCGACCATCACGTGATCGAGCAGCCCGGTGCTGGCGCGTCCGGTGCGCACCTTTTGCAAGTTGTTGCGCAGCGCCTCGATCGAACGGCTCATCTTCTGTTCGGCGGTGGAGCGGATGTCCTGGATGCTCATGCGGTCTCCGGGTGCGTTGAAGGACGGTACTTGCGCGCGGACGGTCAGGCGTGGACCAGAGTCCCTTCATCCTCACCAAGGATGACACGCTTGAGACCATCCGGCTTGAAGATGCTGAAGACCTTGATCGGCAGCTTCTGGTCGCGACAGAGCGTGAACGCCGTTGCATCCATCACCTCGAGTTGGCGACTGATCGCCTCATCAAAGCTGACCTTGTCATAACGCTTGGCACTGGCGTCTTTCTTCGGGTCGGCGGTGTAAATGCCATCGACCTTGGTCGCCTTGAGCACGATGTCCACGCCCATCTCCATGCCACGCAGCGCGGCCGCGGTATCGGTGGTGAAGAACGGGTTGCCGGTGCCGGCAGCAAAGATCACCACCCGGCCCTCCTCGAGGTACCGGATGGCCTTGCCACGGATGTAAGGCTCGGCCACCTGCTCGACGTGCAGAGCCGACTGCACCCGCGCCTTGACACCGGCGCGGCGCAACGCGTCCTGCAGCAGCAGCGCGTTCATCACGGTGGCCATCATCCCGACGTAATCCGCGGTGGCACGGTCCATCGAGTCGGCCGCTGCCGACATGCCGCGGAAGATGTTGCCACCGCCAATGACGATGGCGATCTGACAGCCCATCTCCACCACCTCGCGCACCTGCCCGGCGATCCCGTCCAGCGTCGGCCGATGGATGCCGTAGCCGGCGTCGCCCATCAGGGCCTCGCCGGACAACTTGAGCAGGACGCGCGAGTACGCGATCGCCATGTCAGCGTGCGGCGGCAGCGGCCTGCGCAGCGACCTCGGCAGCGAAGTCGGTGACCTTCTTCTCGATCCCCTCGCCGACGATATACAAGGTGAACGAGGCCACTTCCGCCTTGTTGGCTTTGCACAGCGCATCGATAGTCTGCTTGTCGTCCTTGACGAACGGCTGGCCGAGCAGAGTGACTTCCTTGAGGTACTTCTGCACCGTACCCTCGACGATCTTGGCGATCATGTCAGCCGGCTTACCGGCTTCCTTGGCCTTCTCTTCGGCGACGCGCCGCTCCGAGTCGATCAGCTCCTGCGCGACTTCGCTGGCGTGCAGCGCCTTGGGCTTGCTCGCTGCGACATGCATGGCGATGTCCTTGGCCAGCTCATCGCTGCCGCCGACCAGGTCGACCAGCACGCCGATCTTGCTACCGCCGTGGATGTACTGCGCGACTTTGCCTTTTGCGGCGATGCGCTGAAAGCGTCGAATGCTCATGTTCTCGCCGATCTTGCCGACCAGTGCGGCGCGCACGCTATCGACCGTGCCACCGTCGAGCGGCAGCGCAGACAGCGCAGCGACGTCGGCCGGGGCGTGCTCCGCCACCAGCCGTGCGGTGTTGGCCGCCAGGGTCAGGAACTCGTCGTTCTTGGCGACGAAATCGGTCTCGGAATTGAATTCGACGATGGCCGCCGTCTTGCCGTCAGCCGAGATAAAGGTCGACACCACGCCCTCGGCAGCAACGCGGCTGGCCGCTTTGCTCGCCTTGTTACCCAGTTTGACGCGGAGGATCTCTTCGGCCTTGGCCAGATCGCCATCGGCCTCGGTCAACGCCTTCTTGCATTCCATCATCGGGGCGTCGGTCTTGGCTCTCAGTTCCGACACCATTGCTGCGGTGATTGCCGCCATGTCTGCTCCCGTGTTTCTCGTATCTGTCGACTGCGGACGTTCTACACGACCCGCATGAAATTTTGCTGCATCAGACGGTCTTGCGCTCCCAGAACCGACCCAGAAAAAGGGGCGCCCGGCGCCCCTTGTCCCGCTACCAACGCCGCGAGGACCTCAGGCAGCGCCGCCGTCTTCGGTCTCGACCTCGACGAACTCCTCTTCGGTCGCCTTGACGATCTCCTGGATCACCTGGCTGCGGCCCTCGAGGATGGCGTCCGCGACATCACGTGCGTACAGGCGGATCGCACGAGCCGAGTCGTCGTTGCCCGGGATGATGTAATCCACGCCATCCGGCGAGTTGTTGGTGTCGACCACGCCGACCACCGGGATGTTGAGCGACCGGGCTTCCTGGATAGCAATCTTCTGGTAGCCGACGTCGATGATGAACAGTGCATCGGGCAGGCCGTTCATGTCCTTGATGCCGCCGAGGCTGCGTTGCAGCTTCTCCAGCTCACGGCTGAAAGACAGTGCCTCTTTCTTGCTCATGCGCTCCAGCGAGCCGTCGAGGGTGGCGGCTTCCATGTCCTTGAGGCGCTTGAGCGATGTCTTGACTGTCTTGAAGTTGGTCAGCATGCCGCCGAGCCAGCGGTGATCAACGTAAGGCATGCCGGCGCGCGCAGCCTCTTCGGCAACGATCTCACGCGCTTGGCGCTTGGTGCCGACGAACAGGATGGTACCCTTGTTCGACGCGAGCTTGCGTACGTAGCCGAGCGCGTCGCCAAACATGGCCGCAGTCTTCTCAAGGTTGATGATGTGGATGCGGTTGCGGTGGCCGAAGATATACGGGGCCATCCGCGGGTTCCAGTAGCGCGTCTGGTGGCCGAAGTGCACGCCGGCCTCCAACATCTGGCGCATGGTTGCTGCCATAGGTCTTGCTCCTTGTTAAGGTTGGTCCGCCACCCGCCGATACGCCTGAGAGCCGCCGGATGCACCGGCCATGCCACAGACACCTTAACGAGACGGGTGTGAGAATTTGGCGTTGTGCCAACCCAAAAGTATAGCCCGCCTGTCGCAAAGACCTCAAGTCCACGGTGCTGGACTACAATCGCCCAAACTCTTTTTAGCGGCTGCGAGCATGGCGTCGATCACCCTCAAATCCGCGCAGGACATCCAAGCGATGCGGATCGCCGGGCGCCTGGCGTCGGAGGTGCTCGATTTCATCGCGCCGCACGTCCGCTCAGGCATCAGCACCGGCGAACTCGACGCGCTCTGCCACGACTTCATGGTCGATGTGCAGGGCAGCATCCCGGCGCCGCTCAATTATGCGCCACCCGGCCACACGCCCTACCCCAAGAGCATCTGCACCTCGGTCAACCACCAGGTGTGCCACGGCGTGCCGGGCGAGCGGGTACTCAAGGGTGGCGACATCGTCAACATCGACATCACCGTGATCAAGGATGGCTGGCATGGCGACACCAGCCGGATGTTCGTTGTCGGCGAGGGCTCGGTGCTGGCGCGTCGCCTGTGCGACGTCACCTACCAGGCCATGTGGGAAGGCATCCGCATGGTACGGCCTGGCGCCACCCTCGGTGATGTCGGCCACGCCGTGCAACGCTTTGCCGAGGGCCAGGGCTTCAGCGTGGTGCGCGAGTTTTGCGGCCACGGCATCGGCCAGGTCTTCCATGAAGACCCGCAGGTGCTCCACTACGGGCGCCCAGGCACCGGCATCAAGCTGGTGGAGGGCATGGTGTTCACCGTCGAACCGATGATCAATGCGGGCAAAGCCGCCATCCGCCAGCTCGGCGATGGCTGGACCATCGTCACCAAGGATCACTCGCTGTCCGCGCAGTGGGAGCACACGGTCGCGGTCACCGCCGACGGCTTCGAGGTGCTCACCGTCTCGGACGGCACACCCCCGCCGCCATGAGCCCCGACGCGCTGCGGGCGAACGTCAGCGCACGACGCGCGGCGATCGCAGCGCGCCGCAGCGCGCTTCAAGACGACTACCAAGGCCGCTCACCAAGCCGCATCTTGCGGACCTGGACCGGGGTGGTGGATGCGGCGCTGCAGGGCCTGTGGGCCGAACTGGCGATGCCGGCGGGCTGGTCGCTGGCTGCGGTCGGTGGCTACGGTCGTCGCGAGCTGTTCCCCTGCTCCGATGTCGACCTGCTGATCGTGCTCGATGCCCCCGTCGGCCCGGAAGAGCAGCCGCTGCTCGACCGCCTGATCGGAACACTCTGGGACATCGGGCTCGATGTGGGCCACAGCGTGCGCACCGTGCACGAATGCCTCGAAGCCGCCCGAGGCGACATCACCATCGCCACCAATCTGATCGAGGCGCGATGGCTGGCCGGCGACCGCCGCCTGTTCCGCCGCTTCGCCAAGGCGCGCGAACAGGCACTCGACGTACGCCTGTTCGTGCACGCCAAGCGCGTCGAGCAGGAGCAGCGTCACGCCAGACAGCAGGACGCCGCGTCCAGCCTCGAGCCGAACATCAAGGAGGCGCCCGGCGGTCTGCGCGACCTGCATGTGGTGCTGTGGATGGCCCGCGCCTGCGGCTTTGGCGCCGACTGGGCGGCGCTGTGTCGATCGGGCCTGTTGGGTCGCGCCGAGGCCATGCAGATCCGCCGCAGCCAGCGTTTTCTGCAGGACCTGCGCATCCGCCTGCACCGGCTGACACACCGCCGCGAGGACCGCCTGCTGTTCGATTGGCAGACCGCGCTTGCCGAGGAGATGGGACTGGCGGACGAGCGTGGCCGACGCGCCTCGGAACGACTCATGCAGCGCTACTACCGCACCGCCAAAACCGTGATGCTGCTCAATACGCTGCTGCTGCGTCTGCTCGACGACCACCTGCAGACCGCTGAAGCGCACACACGACACGTGCTCGATGAGGACTTCGTCATCCATGGCGGGCTGCTCGACATCACCGACAGCGCGGTCTTTGAGCGCGACCCGCCGGCCATCCTGCGCGCCTTCCTCGAGTTGGCGCGGCGACCGGAGCTGCGTGGCCTCACCGCCACTGCACTGCGCGAACTCTGGCGCGCCCGCCGTCATATCGATGCCGCGTTTCGCCGCGACCCGCGCAACATCGCCACCTTTAACGCGCTGTTGAGGGAGGACCGCGGTCTCACCCACAATCTGCAACGCATGAACCGCTGCGACATCCTCGGCCGCTACCTGCCCGAGTTCGGGCGCATCGTCGGGCAGATGCAGCACGACCTGTTCCACGTCTACACCGTCGACGAACACATCCTGATGGTGCTGCGCAATGCGCGTCGCTTCGCGCAGGCCGAATTCGCCCACGAATACCCGCTCTGCTCGCGCCTGATGGCGGAATTCGAGCGCCCTGAGGTGATCTGGGTGGCGGCGCTCTATCACGACATCGCCAAGGGTCGCGGTGGCGACCACTCGACCTTGGGGGCCAGCGATGTCCGGCGGTTTTGCCGGCGGCATGGGTTCGAAGAGCAGGACACGACACTCGCCGAGTTCCTCGTCGAGCAGCACCTGCTGATGTCAGCCACCGCGCAGAAGCAGGACCTGAGCGACCCTGCGGTGATTCAGGCGTTCTGCCTCAAGGTGCCGGACGAACGCGCCCTGACCGCGCTCTACCTGCTCACCGTCGCCGACATCCGCGGAACCAGCCCAAAGGTCTGGAACGCCTGGAAAGCCAAACTGCTGGAAGACCTCTACCGTGAGGCGCTGCGTCACCTACGCGGCGAACGCGGCGGCGATGGCACCTGGATGCAAGCCCGCCAAGTGGAGGCCGAAAGCATCCTGCGTCTGTACGCGCTCGATGCCGCGGCCAACCGCGGCTTCTGGGCCACCCTCGACCCGGACTACTTCATGCGCAACGAAGCCGCTGACATCGCATGGCACGCGCGCTCGCTGTACGGCCGCCATGCCAGCCGCGAACCTGTGGTGCGCGTGCGCCTGGCGCCATTCGGCGACGGGCTGCAGGTGCTGGTCTACAGCCCCGAGCGCGCCGACTTGTTCGCACGGGTCACCGGCGTGTTCGAGCGGATGGGCTACAGCGTTGTCGAGGCCCGCTTGCACACCACACGCACCGCCTACAACCTGTTCGTGTTTTTCGTCATGGACCCGGGTCGAGATGCGGCCGGTTACCGCGACATCATGACCTTGGTCGAACACGACCTGCGCGCCGCGCTGCAAACCGAGGAACCCCTCGCGCCGCCCTTGCAAGGTCGTCTCAGCCGTCAGGTAAGGCATTTTCCGATCAGCCCGGAGATCAACCTGCGTGGCGGTGAGAATCCACGCTATCGCATCCTCACCGTGATCGCAGCTGACCAGCCGGGCCTGCTGTCGCGCATGGCTCAAGTGCTGCTGCGCCATTCGGTTGCGGTGCATTCGGCCAAGGTCAACACCCTGCGCGAGCGCGCTGAAGACAGCTTTCTGGTGTCGGGCCCCGGACTTGGCGACGCCCATCGCGTGGCACAGTTGGAACAGGACCTGGCCCACGCCATCGCGGTAGCCTGAGAGCCCTTTGACTAACTCCCGGCGGGGTTCCCGCCCTCGCCCTTGGTGGTGCGCAAGGTCTCCGGCAGCCCCTCGGCGACCGGCGGTTCGCCCGCGGCTTCACCCCGTTCGATTCGATACAACCAGGCCAGCACCTCGGCGACGGCGCGATACAAAGCCGGCGGGATCTGCGCATCGAGGTCGACCTCCAGCAGCAGACGCACCAGTTCAGGCGATTCATGCACGTAGATGCCCGACTCGCGCGCCTTGCGGATGATGCGCTCGGCCAACTCGCCGCGCCCCTTGGCCAGCACAGTCGGCGCAGACTCGCTTTGACTGTAGGCAAGCGCGACGGCCGACCGCGGTGGCACGCGCTTCTGCCCACCTAAGGGGTCGGTGGCCACCGCCTCAGCCGCCCTTGGCGCCGGCGGTCAGGGGCTCAAGGCGCAAACCCTGCAGCTGCAGACCGGCCCCCGCCAGCGCCTCGGCCAGCCCCGGGGCCGCTTCGCGGAAACGCTGCAGCGCGTCCGGCTGCGCTTGCAGAACGAGTTGCAGGCGATCCCCTTGCAGCCGAAAACGTGCCTCGATTCGCTCGAGGCTGCCGAAATCACTGCTCAACTCGGTCTCCCAGCGTCGTTCAGCGTCCTCGCCAGCGCGGCCGGAAGACTCTTCATCCACCTCCGCGCGCCAGTTCATGGCAAAGCCTGGTGCGAGTTCGGTGCGCATGAAGACGGCCTGCTGCTGGAACACCTCAACCTGCTGCCGGACCATCTCCAGGGCTTGACCGCTCAGTCCGAGGCCAGCCAAACGCGAGGCCAGACCGCCGTCGGCTGGCGGTGAGGCGCCGGCTTGCGACCAGCCTGCCTGCGGCTCCTGGCGCAACGAGGCCTCGCTGCGCTGCCCCTGGACCCACTGCGCCTGATGGCGTTCATAGAACAAGCCACTTCGATCGACCGCCTCGCGCAGAGCCAAGGCCAGCCGACGCGGATCCTGCAGCAGAGTACCGTCGGCTGCGCCCGGGACGGGAACGCTGATTGGCGCCGAGGGCGGCGGCAAGGCCTCGCTCACGCGGCTCAGCATCCGCCCCTCGGGTGAGAGCTGGAGGTCGGGCGCGGCATCGCCAGATGCGCCGGTGGCGGGTGCCGGTGGCGCCGCCGGGCGTGAAACCGCCAGCCGCAGTTCCGGCTTGACTTCGAGAACCGTGAATTCAAGAGACTGGTCGGGCGTGACCGGGAACGGCAAATCGATGGCCAGCGTGGCGGCACCGAGCATCAGCACCGGCCGCCCCTGGGCACCCGCTTCCATCACCCGGGCCCGCACCACCTCGCCTACAGTCAGCTGGGCGCCGGCCAACTCCTGTCCGGAGAGCGCCGGCAGCGCCACCAGCGAACGGACATCGACCGAGATCACCCGTCGCCCGGCGGCGCACCGCGGTCTGCCGGGCGCCCAGTGGCCTCGGCGATCAGTTCGGCGAGCCGGGCGACATGCGCGCCGGTAAGGGTCGCGATCTCATCGTTGAGCCGCAGACACGCAGCCAGCTGTGCGCCATGGCGCTCGACTTGCGCGCGCGGCAGCACGCCAACACCGCCCTCCAAAGCCCGCTCCAGCAGCGGCGCACGCTGCGCCTCGAGGCGGGCAAGCGCATCCCAATCGGCGGCGCGCGCCGCCTCGAGCATCTGCCGCGACAGATCGACCGCCTGCGCCAACGTCTCAACGGGCGCGGCGGTAGGGGCCTTCGATTCAGCCGGCACGCGCAGCGGGCTCGCCCGGCGACAGCGGCCGCGACTTCTCCCGGGAGCGCTCAACAAGTTCGGCCCACGCCTCGCGCAAAGTCGCCAGCAGAGCGGCGATCTCGTCAAGCTTGCCGCCCGAATTATGGAGATTGGCCTGCAGCAGTTGGCCGCGCATGTAGTCGTAGAGCGCAGCAAGATTGGCCGCCACTTCGCCCTGCGAGAGGTCGATGACCGCGTGCAACTCGGAGATGATGTTGGTCGCGCGGGTGATCTCGCGTGCCTTTCCCGGCACATCGCCGGCCTTGAGCAGCAAGCCCGCCCGACGCACCGACTCGATGGCGCCGTCGTAGAGCAGCACGATCAATTCAACCGGCTGCGCCGAATGGATCGAGAGTTCGAGTTGGTTGAGGCGATAAGCCTCGATACCGCGGTCAGTCAGCATATTCATGGATCATCTCTCTTAGCCAAGGCTCTTGCTGAGGGATGCGCTGGTCTGGCTCAAACGGCCAAGCAACGCATCGAGGGTGGAAAACTCGCGGCGAAGTCGGGTTTCAACCGACTCCAACCGTCGCGACATCTGCTCGATCCGGTCCTGGAGCGAGGTGATGCTGCTGCGCAGGCCGGTCTCCCGGGAGTCGATCAGACCTTCGGTTTCGAGATACGAGGTCGTCAAGGTATTAAAGCGAGCAAACACGCCAGAGGTCGCATCACCGAGGAGATTGGCAACGGCATCCGGTTGCTCCGTCAGCGCCGAACGCAAAGTCGACGCATTCAGACTCATCACACCGTCCTTGTCGACCGAGATGCCGATCTCGACCAGGTAACGCAGACTATTGCTGGCACTGCCACCCTGCTCACCAACCACATTGCGCAAGCTGCTCATCATCGACAACAGCGTTGAATCCGATGCCAATGCACCGCCCTTGGCGTAGCGTCGGCTGCTGTTCTGCAAGGCAGTGTTGTAGGCGCTGACAAATGCATTGGCTTTGTCTACCAATGCCGTGTCGTCGCGTTCGACGGTGAGCGTGACAGCACTCGCCGTCTCGGCCTTTGCGACAAACGTCACGCCCTGGATGGCTTGCGAGAACACGTTGTTCGACGAGGTCACGGTAACGCCGTCGACCGAGATCTGCGCGTCTGCCGCCGCCACCGACTGGCCCATCGAGGCGCCCGCATCGCTGTAGGCCGTGCCCGCGGTGAACGACAGGAAATCGAAATTGGCATTGCTCGCACCGCTGACTGTGACAGCCGTGACGGCATTGGCGGCGCCAGTCTCCTCGCTACGCAGCACCAGCCTCGAGCCACTGCCGTCGCTGATCACGCTCGCCACCACGCCGGTGTTGTCCGCCGCACTGTTGATCGCGTCACGGATGCCGGCGAGCGACGTGTCGGCGAGACTCAGCGCGAAACTGTTACCGGCCTGCTGGATGGTCAGGGTAGCGGAGCCGGCGATCAAGGTATCGGCCCCGGACAGCAGCGAGCCGTTGCTTGCGTTGGGCGAGACCAGCGTCTGAGCGCGTGCCAGCGACTGCACACGCACTGCGTATGCCCCAGCGGAGGCATCGGAGGACACGGCAACCGACCCGGCTGCAGTATCGGACAACGTGCCTGAAAAGACGTTGAGCGCCGTGCTGCTGCCGAGTGCGCTGGCCGCCGTCTTCAACGAGGACAGCTCGGAACGCACTCGTCCGTATTCGGAAAGGTTGGCGTTGAAACTGGAGACCCGGCCCTGCAACCGGTTCGCCGGGCGGCGTTCAAGCGCCATCAGTTGGGTCACCAGACCCTCGACGTCGAGATTACTGCCGATGCCGGCGGCGGTGATGGCCATGTCGTGCGGGCTCCGCTCAGGCCTTGTCGCGCAGCAGCAGGCCGCTGAGTGCGTCGAGCCGTTTGGCGATGCGCAAGGCCTCTTCGGAGGGGACCTGACGGATCAGCTCGCCGGAATTGGAATCGACCACGCGCACCACCGGCCGGTTGAGGCTGTCGTCGATGGAGATCCGCAGGTCGGAAAAGGATTCGGCGAGCTTGCGATCGATCTGCTCGGCAGCGCGTTGCACGGCGATGCGGCGCGCTTGGGCGCCAGGCTGCTCGGACGCAGGAACGCCCGAGGGCGCCTTCGGTTCCGGCGGCTTCGGCTTGGCCGGCAGGCTGACCGGCGGCAAAGAGGCTTCCTGCCGCGAACGCGGCGCCTCCGCGGCCGGATCCGGCGCTGCGGGCTGAAGGCTGCTCTGTGCTTGGACGGAAGTCATCTTGCGAGACTCCAGTTATAAAGCTTCGGCGCGCCGCCGGACGATCCGGCGGCGCTTTTGCCGATATTAACGCAGGAGCGTCAGTGCGTTCTGCGGCAGGGCGTTGGCCTGTGCCAACACCGAGGTGCTGGCCTGCTGCAGGATCTGGCTACGGGTAAGGTTGGCCGTCTCGGCCGCGAAGTCGGCGTCGATGATCCGGCCACGGGCGGCGGTCAGGCTCTCGGCGTAAACCTGCAGGTTGGCGATCACCGCCTCGAAACGGTTGGTCACCGCACCGAAGGTGGCGCGCGAGGTGGTCACGGTGTTCAGCTGAGTGTCGATCGTGCCGATGGTGGCCGAGGCCGTGGCTTGAGTGTTGGTAAGGCCAGACCCCGCCGAGATGGCGTTTGCCACGGCGGACAGCTGAGTGGCAGCAACGGTAAGCTGGTCGGTCGCACCCGAAGCACCGCCGATCTGGAACGTCAAGGCGGTACCACCGCTCAGCAGCTGGTTGCCGTTGAACGAGGTGTTTTGGATGATCCGGGTGATTTCCGAGGCCAGCTGGCCGGTTTCAGCCGACAGGTTGGCGCGTTGGTCGTTGCTGATGGTGCCGTTGGCAGCCTGCACCGCGATCTCGCGGATCCGCTGCAGGTTGTTGGTCACCTGGCCGAGAGCAGCTTCAGCGGTGTTCGCCAGCGAGATACCATCGTTGGCGTTGCGGATGCCGACGTTGGAACCGTTCACGAAGGCGCGGATACCTTCCGAAACCGCGAGGCCGGCTGCGTCGTCACGTGCGGTGTTGACGCGGAGGCCGGAGGACAGGCGCTGGAACACGGTCGACAGACCGGCCTGATTCACATCCAAGTTGCGCTGAGCGTTCAGCGACTGAATGTTGGTATTAACGACGAGTGCCATTTAAAAGTCTCCTTTTGTGGGGCGGTTGCGAACTCGACGGTCGGTGGTTGGTGCGTCGAAACATCGAGTTCACGCC
>RFSW01000004.1 GCA_009923755.1 Betaproteobacteria bacterium
GTCGCCCGGGAGGGTGACTTCGAACACCGCGACATCGTAAAAGTAGGCCATCTCGACCTTTTGCGCCGGCTCGACAGCCATGGCGGCGGCCGGGGCGATGGCGAGCATGAGGGCGCGCAGCATTTGCATCGGTATCTCCAAATTTGTCGTGGTCCGAACCCTGAGTCCGGCGCCTTGCGGTCGCTGCCTGTATCACAATGGCGACCGCGCTGAACTCTGAGCCGCCGTTGGCGGTCAAGTTCCGCAACACTCGAGGAGACCCGACCATGGATTACGACCTGCTCACCCGCCCACTCACCGCCACCCAGATCCGTCGCCAGACGGATGCGGACGGCTTGGTCGAGGGTGTGGTCGCGATCGAGCTGGATGACATCATCGACAACGACCGCGACCGCGTCATCGAATTGCTCTCCGAGGCGCTGGTCGATAGCACCGCGCTCGAGGACATCGAGTATGAGCTGGTCGGCAACGACGGAGACATGTTGCACATCCTGGTGCGTGGCGATGCCAGCAGCCTCGTCGAGGACGAAGAGGAAGAAGAGGACGAGAGCGAGGAAGAGGACGACTACTGATGGGCCTCACCCGCATGATCAGCGCCGCCGAGTCGCTGCCCGGGCGCAGCGCGGCGATGCCGGTGCCGGCCCGCCACACCGTGACCGGCAACCCACTGCAGCCGCCCTGGCCGGCAGGCCACGAGGAGGCGGTGTTCGGCATGGGTTGCTTCTGGGGCGCCGAGCGGCGCTTCTGGCAACAGGCGGGGGTGTGGACCACGGCGGTGGGCTATGCGGGCGGCTACACGCCCAACCCGACCTACCCCGAGGTGTGTAGCGGCCTGACCGGCCACACCGAGGTGGTGCGCGTGGTGTTCGATCCTGCCGTGATTGCCTACGCCGAGCTCTTGCGGGTGTTCTTTGAGGCGCACGACCCGACCCAAGGCATGCGCCAAGGCAACGATACCGGCACCCAATACCGCTCGGCCATCTACACCACCACGCCTGCCCATCTCGCTCAGGCACGCGCCGCTGCATCTGCCTACGAGGCCGCTCTGCGGGCGGCGGGGCGAGGCGCCATCACCACCGAGATCCGCGAGGCGCCACCGTTCTGGTTCGCCGAGCCGGACCATCAGCAGTATCTCCACAAGAACCCCTCAGGCTACTGCGGGTTGCGTGGCACAGGCGTGAGTTGCGTGGTGCCAGCGGTCTGACCGGACACACTGCCGCAAACAAAAAGGCCCGGTTTCCCGGGCCTTTTTGCCGTCCCGGAGCCCGAGGCCCCGGCATCACCAGACTCACCCGATCAAAGGCACGATCAGCAGCGCGACGATGTTGATGATCTTGATCAGGGGGTTCACCGCCGGGCCAGCGGTGTCCTTGTAGGGGTCACCCACTGTGTCGCCGGTCACTGCGGCCTTGTGGGCCTCGGAGCCCTTGCCGCCATGGTGGCCATCCTCGATGTACTTCTTGGCATTGTCCCAGGCACCGCCACCGGTACACATGCTGATGGCGACGAACAGGCCGGTGATGATAGTGCCCATCAGCAGGCCGCCGAGGGCCTGCGGGCCGAGGAACACGCCGACCAGGATCGGCACGATCACCGGCAGCAGCGACGGCACGATCATCTCCTTGATCGCCGCAGCGGTGAGCATGTCGACCGCGCGGCCGTACTCCGGCTTGCCGCTGCCATCCATGATGCCCTTGATCTCGCGGAACTGGCGGCGCACTTCTTCGACCACCGCGCCGGCGCAGCGGCCCACCGCCTCCATCGCCATGGCGCCGAACAGGAAGGGGATCAGGCCGCCGATGAACAGGCCGATGATGACCATGTGGTCGCTCAGGTCGAACGCCGCATTCAGGCCCGCGCCCTTGAGCGCGTTGGTGTAGTCGGCGAACAGCACCAGCGCGGCCAGACCGGCCGAGCCGATGGCGTAGCCTTTGGTCACCGCCTTGGTGGTGTTGCCCACTGCATCCAGCGGGTCGGTGACGTCACGCACGCTCGACGGCAAGCCGGCCATCTCGGCGATGCCGCCGGCGTTGTCGGTGATCGGGCCATAGGCGTCGAGCGCGACGATGATGCCGGCCATGCTTAGCATCGCGGTGGCGGCGATGGCGATGCCGTACAGGCCGGCCAGCGCGAAGGCGGCGTAGATGGCGATGCAGACGCTGATCACCGGCCAGGCGGTGGAGCGCATCGACACGGCGATGCCGGCGATGATGTTGGTGGCGTGGCCGGTCTCGCAGGCCTTGGCCACATGCTGCACCGGTGCGTATTCGGTGGCGGTGTAGTACTCGGTGATCACCACCATAGCGCCAGTCAGCACGATGCCCACCAGCGAGGCGCCCCACAGGTTCTCCACCGGGATGCCGGAGTCGCCCATCAGCCAGCCGGTGACGAACCAGAACGCCACCACGCTCAGCACCGCGGCCACGATCAGGCCCTTGTAGAGCGCGTTCATGATCTTGCCGCTGCCGGAGTAGCTCACAAAGTAAGTGCCGATGATCGAGGCGATCACCGAGACGCCGCCGAGCGCCAGCGGGTAGACCGCCGCGCTGGTGCCACCGCCGGACAGCGTGAGCGCGCCGAGCAGCATGGTGGCGATCACCGTCACGGCGTAGGTCTCGAACAGGTCGGCAGCCATGCCGGCGCAGTCGCCGACGTTGTCACCGACGTTGTCGGCGATCACCGCCGGGTTGCGCGGGTCATCCTCGGGGATGCCGGCCTCGACCTTGCCCACCAGGTCGGCGCCGACATCGGCGCCCTTGGTGAAGATGCCACCACCCAGACGCGCAAAGATCGAGATCAGCGACGAGCCGAACGCCAGGCCGACCAGGGGCTCGAGCGTGTGGTGGATATCGCCGCCCTCGTTGCCGCTGATGAGGAAGGCGTAGAACCCGGCCACGCCGATCAGGCCGAGGCCGATGACGAACATGCCAGTGATGGCGCCGCCGCGGAAGGCCACTGCCAGCGCCGGGTTGATGCCGTTGCGGGCGGCTTCGGCGGTGCGCACATTGGCGCGCACGTTGATGTTCATGCCAATGAAGCCGGCCGCGCCCGAGAGCACCGCGCCGATGGCAAAGCCGACCGCCGTGACCGGTTGCAGGAAGGCCCAGATGAGGACGAAGAGCACCACGCCGACGATGGCGATGGTCCGGTACTGCCGGCCCAGGTAAGCCGAAGCGCCGGCCTGGATAGCTGCGGCGATCTCGCGCATACGGTCGTTGCCGGTCGGCTGGGCGATGATCCAACGGCTGGACAACAGGCCATAGACGATGGCTGCTGCGCCGCAGAGCAGGGCGAGAAGGATGCCCTCGTGCATTGTCAACTCCTTCAGACGTGTTCGAAATAATTGGAATGATGGCGCAACGAACGGCGCGTGTCGGGGCGGGCCCCACGCCGAACGCGCTGCAGTATCGGCCTTCTGGAGCCTGTCTAGCAACGCTTGCTGACAGATTTTTGGGGGCAGTTCATGCTGCACAGCGGCAAAGTAGGGCCTCCTGCCGTAGAATCGCGCGACCGATCGAACCCATCCTAAAGGAGGCCCGCGCGTGGCCCTGCACAACGTTCCGCCGGGCGACAAGATCCCGGACGAGTTCAACGTCATCATCGAGATCCCCGCCCACTCGGACCCCATCAAGTATGAAGTGGACAAGGAATCTGGCGCGCTCTTCGTCGATCGCTTCATGATGACTTCGATGCACTACCCGTGTAACTACGGCTACATCCCGGGCACCATCTCCGACGACGGTGACCCGGTCGACGTGCTGGTGATCACCCCCTTCCCGGTGCACGCCGGAGCCGTTGTGCAGTGCCGCGCACTCGGCTTGCTGGAGATGGACGACGAGGCCGGCGGCGACGCCAAATTGCTCGCCGTGCCGGTCGACCGCATCCTGCCCATCTACAAGCACTGGCAACGTCCCGAGGACCTGCAGCCGGAACGCCTGCTGCAGATCAAGCATTTCTTTGAGCACTACAAGGACCTCGAGGCCGGCAAGTGGGTCAAGGTCAAGGGTTGGAAGGGCCCCAAGGCGGCTCGCGAGGAGATCCTCTCCGGCATCAAGCGCGCCAGCGGCAAGAAGGATTAAGACGCTGAGCCGGCCGGCCGCCGCATGACCTGGCTGGTCTGGGCGCTGCTGTGTGCCTTTGGGATGGCCATGGCCGACGCCAGCACCAAGCGCGGCCTGCGCGACCTCACGCCGCGCCAGCTGTCGGTGGCGCGCTGCTGCCTTCCGCTGGTGTTCCTGCTGCCACTGGTGTTTGCCACGTGGCCAGCCGAGGTGCCTCCCAGCACCTGGGCCTGGCTGGTCCCCTCTGCCATCCTCGAGGTCATCGCCGTCGGCTTTTATCTTAGGTCGATCCAGGGGGCTGACCTCTCGCAGTCGCTCCCCTACCACGCCTTCACGCCGGTGCTGGTGGCGGCCATCGGCGCGCCGATCCTCGGCGAGGCGGTGACGGGTCTTGGACTCGCCGGCATCCTGTTGGTGTTCGCCGGCGCCTGCTTGCTCAACATCGGCGAGTTCCGTGACGGTTGGTATCGGCCGCTCACTGCGCCGCTGCGTCAGCGCTCAGCGCGGTTGATGCTCACCGCCGCTAGTATCTACGCCTTCACCGGCATCTTTAGCCGCGCACCGTTGGAACATCTGCCGCCGGTGTTCCTCGGCGCGCTGTATTTCTCGCTGGTCGGTGTCACCGCCCTGATCGCGCTCGATCCGCGGGGCCGCACCCTGCGCCAGCTGCCTTGGCACAACCGCTGGTTGTGGGCAAGCACCGGCTGGATGGGCTTGATGATCCTCACCCATTTTGTGGCGCTGGTGGGGGTGGAGACCGCTTACATGTTGGCGGTCAAACGCACCAGCCTGCTATGGGGCATCGTGCTCGGGGCGCTGTGGCTGGGCGAACCGCATCTACGACGTAACCTGCTGGCAGGCGGCGTGATGGTGGCCGGCGTCGGCCTCATCGCGCTGGCTTAGGCGACGCGCGGCAGCGGCACGGGCGCCGCGCTATCATGCGATGGTGAACCCGTCAGCCCATGCCGGCCCCGCGGGGGCCCGCCACGTCGCCCCATGAGATGCCCGTTCTGCAGCGATGCCGAGACCCAGGTGGTCGATTCGCGGGTGAGCGAAGACGGCACCAGCATCCGTCGTCGCCGCCGCTGTGTGGCCTGCGACCGCCGCTTCAGCACCGTCGAGAGCAGCGAACTGCGCATGCCGCAGGTGGTCAAGGGCAATGGCCAGCGCCAGGACTTCGACCGTGCCAAGCTGCAGACCGCCTTCGCCCGTGCTCTGCACAAGCGTCCGGTGCCGGCCGAGCAGGTGGATGCGGCGATCGCTGGCGTGGTGCAGCAGTTGCTCGCCTCGGGCGAGCGCGAGATCGCCTCGCGCGACATCGGCGAGATGGTGATGGCAGCGCTGCACCGCCTCGACAAGGTGGCGTATGTGCGCTTCGCCTCGGTGTATCGCAGTTTCAAGGACGTCAACGATTTCCGTCAGGTGATCGAAGACCTCTGACCGTTGCCGCAGCCCGCTGCGGTCTTGCTGATCCCACTCGCCGCCTCAAGCGTTCGATACCCATTGCCGAAAGACCCTAGATGACCGACTGGAGCCGTGATGACCACCGCCACATGGCGCATGCCCTGCGCCTCGCGGCGCGCGGGCTCTATACCACCACGCCCAATCCGAGGGTCGGCTGCGTGTTGGTCAAGGCAGGCGAGGTGATCGGTGAGGGGTGGCACGTGCGCGCCGGCGGCGACCATGCCGAGCGGATGGCGATCGCCGCCTCCAGCGTGCCGGTGCGTGGCGCCACTGCCTACATCACGCTCGAGCCCTGCAGCCACTTTGGCCGCACGCCACCCTGCACCGACGCGCTGATCGGCGCCGGCATCGCCGAGGTGGTCTACGCCATGACCGACCCCAACCCGGAGGTCTCAGGGAGTGGCGGGGCGCGGTTGGCCGAGGCGGGCATCCGGGTACGCGGCGGCTTGATGGCCGATGCCGCCGCTGCGCTCAATCCCGGCTTCATTTCGCGCATGACGCGTGGTCGCCCGTGGCTGCGCGTCAAGATCGCCGCGACCCTCGACGGCCGCACGGCGCTGGCCGGCGGCGACAGCCGCTGGATCACCGGCAGGCCGGCGCGGACCGATGTGCACCGCTTGCGCGCCGCCGCCTGCGCGGTGATGACCGGCATCGGCACCTTGCTGGCCGATGACCCGCTGCTCACCGTGCGCCACGTCGAGACCGAGCGCCAGCCGCTGCGGGTGGTGGTCGACAACAACCTTGCCTTTCCTCTCAACGCTGCGACCCTGCGTGAGCCGGGCGGCGTGCTGGTGGTCACTGCCAGCAGCGAAGACGATCGCATCGAGGCGGTGCGCGCAGCCGGCGCCGAGGTGCTGCAGGTGGATACCGCGCGAGGCCGGGTCGACCTGTCGCGTCTGCTCAAGGCACTTGGCGAACGCGGTCTTAACGAGGTGCTGGTCGAGGCCGGCCAGAACCTCAATGGCACCTTGCTCGCCAGCGGGTTGGTCGACGAGATCATCCTGTACTTCAACGCCCGCATCATGGGCAGCAGCGGCCGCGGCATGTTCGCCCTGCCGGTCGCCGAGACCATGGAGCAGGCCGCCGGCTTCGTCATCAGTGACACCCGCATGCTCGGCCCCGACCTGCGCGTCACCCTCCATCCGCGTGAGGCCCCCCGTGTTTAGCGGCATGGTGGCGGCGATCGGCCGCATCGACACCGTCACCGCCACAGCCGGCGGCGTGCGCCTCCACGTGCATGCGGGCGACCTCGAGCTTGCCGATGTCGGGCTCGGCGACAGCATCGCGGTCAACGGCTGCTGCCTGACCGTAGTGGCACTCGACGGCGGCCACCTCGCATTTGACGTCTCCGCCGAGAGCCTGCGCTGCACCGTCGGGCTCGGCGCGCCGGGGCCGGTCAATCTGGAGAAATCGCTGCGCCTGGCCGACCGCCTCGGCGGTCACCTGGTCACCGGCCACGTCGATGGCGTCGGCACCGTGCTTGGCTTCGAGCCGCTCGGCGACAATCGCCGCCTCACCGTCGCGCTGCCGCAGGCCTTGGCGCGCTTCGTTGCGCAGAAGGGCTCGGTGGCGGTGCAGGGCGTGAGCCTCACCGTCAACCGCGTGGCCGACGCCGCGGTCGCCGGCGAGCCGGCATTGGACGCGCTGCCGGCCGGGCACAGCGCCTTCCAGGTCAACCTGATCCCGCATACGCTGGCGGTGACCACCCTCGGCGGTTTGGTACAGGGCGCGCGAGTGAATCTGGAGATTGATTTGCTGGCACGCTACGCTGCGCGCTTCGACGAGACCGCCACCCGATGATCCACGACCCGCACATCAGCCTGGCTCCGATGGAGGCGATCGTCGCCGACATCGCGGCCGGCCGCATGGTGATCCTCGTCGACGAGGCCGACCGCGAGAACGAGGGCGACTTGGTGATGGCCGCCGAGCACGTCACCGCCGAAGCCATCAATTTCATGGCGCGCTTCGGCCGCGGGCTGATCTGCCTGACCATCACCCCGCAGCGCGCTGAGCAGCTCGGCCTCAAGCCGATGGTGCGCGACAATCGCGCACCGCTGCAGACCGCGTTTACCGTGAGCATCGAGGCGGCGCAGGGGGTGACCACCGGCATCTCGGCGCAGGACCGCGCCACCACTGTGCTCGCTGCGGTGCGCAAGGATGCGCGACCGGAGGATTTGGTGCAGCCCGGGCATATCTTTCCGCTCATCGCCAAGCCCGGTGGCGTGCTGGTGCGCGCCGGCCACACCGAGGCCGGTTGCGACCTCGCCATGCTGGCCGGTTGCGAGCCGGCGTCGGTGATCTGCGAGATCCTCAAGGATGACGGTAGCATGGCGCGGCTGCCCGATCTCGTGCCGTTCGCCGCCGAGCATGGACTCAAGATCGGCGCCATCGCCGACCTGATCCGCTACCGCGCTCATACCGAGCGCCTGGTGGTGGCCGCTGCCCGCCGTGAGGTGCAGACGCCGTGGGGCGCTTTCACCTTGCACGCCTTCAAGGAGACACGCAGCGCCACCGTACATCTGGCACTGGTGGCCGGCACTTGGGGCCCCGACGACGAGGTGCTGGTGCGCGTGCATGAGCCGTTGTCGGTGGTCGACCTGCTCGATGTCGAGCCGGGCGGCCACTCGTGGAGCCTGCCGCAGGCGTTGCAGCACATCGCCGCTGCCGGGCGCGGTGTGGCGGTGCTGCTGCGCCGTCCGGATGGCAGTGCCAGCCTGCTGCAGCGCGTCGAATCCCTGCTCGAGCCGGCCGAGCCGGCCAAGTTCGATCTGCGCAACTACGGCATCGGTGCGCAGATCCTCGCCGATCTGGGGGTGCGCCAGATGCGCCTCATGGCGCAGCCGCGCAAGATCCCTTCGATGGCCGGCTTCGGCCTCGAGGTGGCCGGATTTGTGGCACCCTCCGGGGAAGCGTCGCCGCCGCTCTGACGGCGGCCGTCGTGTTTATGACCGTTCCTCACAGCCCATCCCTGTAGCCCAGCCCCTCGCCAGGACCGCCGTCTCTGCCCATGAGCGCTTCCAGCCCCTCTCTCGTCCCCGACGGCCGCGGCCTGCGTGTCGGCGTCGTCTGCAGTCGCTTTAACGACACGGTGTGCAGCGCCTTGCTGGACGACTGCCGGCAGCGCCTGACTGCGCTCGGCGTCGCGGGCGCCGACATCACCGAGGTGCGTGTGCCGGGTGCGCTGGAGATCCCGCTGGCCCTGCTCACCCTCGCGCAGAGTCGCCGTGTCGATGCGCTGGTGGCGCTCGGTGCGGTGATTCGCGGCGAGACCTACCACTTCGAGGTGGTATCGGACGCCTCGGCGGCCGGCGTGCTGCAGGTGCAGATGCAGACTGGCATGCCGGTGGCCAATGGCATCCTCACCGTCGACACCGACGCTCAAGCCGAGGCACGCATGCACAGCAAGGGTGGAGAAGCCGCCGCCGCCGCGGTGGAGATGGCGGTGCTCCTGCGTAGCTTGCGCTGACGGCGTCCCCGATCGACAGGCAGCGACCCGCGATGACCGCACCCGACTCCACCCCATCCGCGCCCGGCGATGCCGCGCCGCGTCCACGCGGACCCCACAAGAGTCCGCGCCGTCGAGCCCGCGAATATGCGGTGCAGGCCATCTACGAGAATCTGCTGAACCCGGGCCAACGGGTCGAGCTGATCCTTGCCCATCTGCGCGAGAACGAGCACTTCGGCAAGGCCGACGCGCCGCTCTGCGATGCCCTGGTGCGTGGTGTGATGGCTGCCCGCGAGGCGCTCGACGAGGCCCTCGCACCGCACCTCGACCGCCCGTTGGCAGAACTCTCGCCGGTCGAGCACGCGGTGTTGATGCTTGGCGCCTGGGAGTTGTTGCGGCAGCCGGAGACGCCGTTCCGTGTCGTCATCAACGAGGGCATCGAGTTGGCCAAGACCTTTGGCGGCACCGATGGCCACCGCTACGTCAATGGCGTGCTCGACAAGCTGGCGCAGGCGGCGCGGCCGCTGGAATGGGCGGTGCGGCCGCCAGGCCGCGGTGGATGAGTTCGACCTGATCGGCCGTTACTTCACCCGGCCGGTCAGCCACACGGCGCTGGGGGTGGGCGATGACGCCGCGCTGATCGACCCCACCCCGGGCTGTCAGACCGTGGTGGCGTGCGACATGTTGGTCGAGGGCGTGCACTTCTTTGCCGACGCCGACCCGCGTGGGCTCGGCCACAAGGCGCTCGCCGTCAACCTCTCCGACCTCGCCGCCATGGGCGCCACCCCACGCCAGGCTTTGCTTGGCATCGCGCTGCCGGAGGCCGATGCAGCGTGGCTGGCGGCGTTTGCTGATGGCTTCGGTGCGCTGGCGGCACACTACGGTGTCGACTGGGTCGGCGGCGACACCACGCGCGGTCCGCGCAATCTGTGCGTCACCGTGTTGGGTGAGGTGCCACGCGGGCGGGCCTTGCTGCGCAGCGGCGCGGGCGCCGGCGATGAACTCTGGCTGTCCGGTACTCCGGGCTTGGCGGCGCTGGGGCTTGCGCACCTCAAAGGCGAATGCCGACTGGCCGGCGCCGCCTGCGCCGCCGCGCTCGCCCGCCTGCACACGCCCGCGCCGCGGGTCGCACTCGGCATCGCCTTGCGCGGCATCGCCAGCGCCTGCATCGATGTCTCCGACGGCGTACTGGCCGACCTTGCCCATCTGTTGCGTGCCAGCGCTGCGGCCGCTGGCCCCACGGCTGGTGACCCGCTCTCTGCTGAACTCGACGGGCCGGCGCTGATGGCGCCGCTGCGAGCCCACCTGCGCGAGGCCGCTGCGCCACCCCCCGAGGCGCTGCTGCGGCAGGCTGTGCTCTCCGGCGGCGACGATTACGAGCTGCTGTTCACTGCGCCGCCGGCGCACCGAGAGACGGTGGCGGCGCTGGCCGCTGCCACCGGCGCGCCGCTCGCCTGCGTTGGGCGTGTCCTGCCATCGATGGCGGGGGCGACGCCGCACATCACCGTGGTCGACGGCGCCACCTCGGCGCGGGTCACCGCCACCGGCTATCTGCACTTTGGCTGAACCGGGTCTGCGCTTCCTTTTTGCCCACCCCGCGCATCTGCTGGCGCTGGGCGGTGGTGCCGGTCTGCTGCCGGCGCCGGGCACCTGGGGCACGCTGCTGGCGCTGCCGCTCTATTGGCTCTGCCTCGCCGACCTGCCGATGGCGCTGCAGGGCTTGCTGTGGCTGCTCTCCGCGCCCCTGTGTGCGTGGGCCGCCGGCCTCGCCGCGCGACACCTTGGCGCGCATGACCCGGGCGTTGTGGTGATCGACGAGATCCATGCTTTTGCCGGCATGCTCATCATCCTGCCGGCTGAGTTCTATTGGCAGCTGTGGGCGTTCCTGCTGTTTCGTGCCATCGACATCTTCAAGCCGCCGCCGGTGTCATGGGCCGACCGGCAGGTCCGCGGCGGTGTCGGCATCATGCTCGACGACTGGCTGGCGGCGGCCCTGTCGCTGTTGCTGTTGGCTTTGATCGCCCGCATCACCGGCCTCGCCGTGACGATGTAGGCTGCCGCCATGCCCGACATCATCGATCCGCAACTGGTTTGGTTGGCCACTGAGGTCGGCCATATGCTACGCGACGACGACCGCAGCATCGCCACCGCCGAATCCTGCACCGGCGGGCTGCTGTCGGCCGCACTCACCGAGGTGCCGGGTAGCTCGGCCTGGTTCATGGCCGGTTGGGTGACCTACAGCAATGTCGCCAAGCAGCGCGACCTCGGTGTCGATCCTCGACTCATCGAGCGCCATGGCGCTGTCAGCGGCCCGGTGGTGCAGGCCATGGCGCTGGCGGCACAGGCGCGCGCCGGCACCGACTGGGCGATCGCTGTGAGTGGTGTCGCCGGCCCCAGTGGCGGCAGCGCTGAGAAGCCGGTGGGCACCGTGTGGCTGGCGTGGGCCAGCCCGTACGATTTGCGTAGCGAGCAGTGCCACTTTGCCGGCGACCGCGGCGCCGTGCGCCACGCCGCGGTCTGTCATGCGCTGGCCACGCTGCTCACGCGTCTGCGCTAGGCCACGGCCCAGCCTGCGATAATCCGCGTATGCACTTTACTGCGCTGTTGCTGACCCTGTTGCTCGATCGCCTGCGCCCGGTGGCGCCGGTCGAGGCCATGCTTGCTGCCTTGCGCCGCGGCCTGGCGGCGCTGGCGCGCGGCACGTGGGCCGGCGAATCGCACAATCCGTGGCTCGCATTCGCGCTGGTGGCCTTGCCGCTGGCGCTGGCGGCGGTGTTCCTGCGCGGTCTCCTGGACGGCTTCGGCCTGCTGTTGGATATCGTCGTGTTACTGGTGGTGGCGCGTCTCGCCGACGTCCTGCAATGGGCCGACCGCATCGCCCGCGCCCTCGACGAGGGCCACGACGGCGACGTTGCCACCCTGCTGCGCGAGTCGCCCTTGCCGCTGCCCGGCGTGCCGACGCAGCCGGCCGCGCGCGGTCGTGTGGCGGTCGAGGCCCTGCTGCTCACCGTGCACAGCCGAGTCTTTGCGCCGGTGCTGTGGTACGTCGTGCTGCCCGGCTGCGTCGGTCCGCTGCTCTACCTGCTGGTTGGGCAGGTCCATCAGGCGTGGACCCGGCCAGATGCCCCGCCGCCGTACGCCGAGGCGGCACAACGCCTGCTGCGCTGGGCCGACTGGGTACCAGCGCGCGCCACGGCGCTGGCCATCGCAGTGGTCGGTGATTTCGAAGACGCCATCTATGCGTGGCGCCAGACAGCCGCCAACTGGACGCTCACCGAGGAGGGTGCGATCCTCGCCAGCGCCTCGGGTGCGCTCGGCATCGAACTCGGCGACCCTCGCCGCGTTACGCCGGAGTTCGCCGGCGAACCGAGTGGCGACGACACCGCCGCTGCGGCCGTGCGCAGTGCGCTCGGATTGGTCTGGCGCGCCATCGTGCTAGGGTTTGCGGCGCTGCTGCTGCTCGGCGTGGGGCGTATGGTCGGCTGAGCCCGATCGCCCGTGCGGTGGCGGGCTCAGCTGGGCGACAGCGATCGCCGGATGCGCACGTAGTGCGTCAGCCGCACCGCCGCAAAGGCGCCATCCTCGGCCGCCGCCCGCACCGCGCAGTCCGGCTCTTGCAGATGCCGGCAGTCGCGGAAGCGGCACTTACCCAAGTAGGGCCGGAACTCGGGGAATTGGGCGTCGAGCGCGTCGGCGCCTACCGCGTGCATGCCGAACACCTGCATCCCCGGTGAGTCGATCAGCGCCGACTGCGCATCAAGGTGGTAAAAACGCGCGTGCGTCGTGGTGTGGCGGCCGCTGTCCAGCGCCACCGAGACCTGACCGGTCGCGGCATCGGCGCCGGCCACCAGCGCGTTGACCAGACTCGATTTGCCCACCCCCGATGGCCCGACCAGCACGCTCACCTGCCCAGCCAACAGCGGCCGCACCGCATCGGCGCCATCCAGCGCGCTGAGTTCGGTGATGGCGCAGGCGCCCTCGAACACCGCCAGCGCCTTGCGCGCGCCAGCCCGCCGGTCGGCGAGGTCGATCTTGTTGAGCAGCAGCCGCACCTGCACGCCGGCGTGTTCCGCCGCCACCAGGCAGCGCACCAGCAGGTCCTCGTCCCAGCCCGGCCAGGTGGCCACCATCACCAGCGCCTGCGTGACGTTGGCGGCGATCAGCTTCTCCTGCACTGCGTCGGCGCGGTAGAGCAGCGAGGTGCGCTCGAGCACGCGTTCGATCACGCCGCCGTCACCGGCCGGCGCGATGTCCACCCAATCGCCGCAGGCGACCCCACCGCGTTTTCCGCGTGTCACGCAGTCGATGCGCTCACCCGGCCCGTCGTCGTCCTGCGTCTCGGCAGTGAAACGCCGCCCGTAGGCGGCGACGATGCGGGCGCGGCGGGTGCCGGCCAAGAGCGGCGGGAAGGCGCCGGCGGCCTTCAGGGCCGTGCCGCCTGTGGTACGCGGCCGGCCGCCCTCAAGCCGCCGCCAGGGCCGGTGCGCCGGCGCCCTGCAGCCGGGCGATGCGCTGCGCTGCCGGCGGGTGCGAGTCGTACACCGCTGAGTGCACCGGGTCGGGGGGCATTGTCCTTGTACAAGCGCACCAGCGCGCTCACCAGTGCGCTGGCGTCAGCGTGCTCGGCGGCGTAGGCGTCGGCCTCGAACTCATGGCGCCGCGAGTAGCTCGCCAGCACCGGCCGCAGCGCGAACAGCAGGTAGGGCACGGTGAGCACGATCAGCAGCACACTGCCAGCGGTGGTCGGGCGGCCCAGGCCGAGCGCTTCGAACAGCACCGGGCTCTGCAGCAGCCAGCCCATCAGCGCGAACACCACAAAGCTCACCGAGAAGATCAGCAGCAGCCGGCGGCTGACATGCTGCCGTTTGTAATGGCCCAGTTCGTGCGCCAGCACCGCCTCGACCTCGGTCGGCGACAGGCGGCTGATCAGGGTGTCGAACAGCACGATCCGCTTGGCTGCACCGAAGCCCGAGAAATAGGCGTTGCCGTGGCTCGAACGACGCGAATTGTCCATCACGTAGAGCCCGCCCGACTCGAAGCCGCAGCGCGCCAGCAGCGCCTCGATGCGCTGCTTGAGTTCGCCCTCGGGCATGCGCGTGAACTTGTTGAACAGCGGTGCGATGAGCGTGGGGTAGAGCGCCATCACGGCCACATTGAAGCCCGCCCACACCGCCCACGCCCAGGCCCACCACGCGTCGCCGGTGCTGGCCATGATCCACAGCACGAGGGCCATCAGCGGGCCGCCGATCAGCAGGGTCATCGCCGTCTTGGTAGCCAAGTCGCGCAGGAACAGGCCCTTCGACATGCGGTTGAAGCCGAAGGTCGCCTCGAGCCCGAACACGCGCTGCCACGAGAGCGGCAGTTCGGCCACGCCGGCCACCAGCATCACCGCGCCGATCAGCAGCAGGCCATGCAGCAAGCCGTCGCCGCCGAGCTGCGCGGCGATCTGCGCGTCGAGCCAGCCGATGCCACCGCCGACCGTGAGCGCCAGCAGCAGGCCGGTGCCGAGCAGCAATTCGTGCATGGCGTGACGCGTCTTGGCGACCGTGTAGTCGGCGGCGCGGGCGTGCGCCTCGTCGCCGACCGCCGTAGCGAAAGCCGGCGGCACGCGGTCGCGGTGTGCCGCTACATGGGCGATCTGGCGTCGCGCCAGCCATAGACGGATCAGCGTCACACTGGTGATAAGAAGGATGAACAGTTGGGTGATGGCTGGGGTGTCCACAGGTGAATGCTTCCTGAGTGAGATGAAGGCCGGCTGTCGCAGTGTGGCCGGCGGATGCGCGTGATTATCGGACAGGTCGGCGGGTCTGCGGTTCGCCGGCAGCACGCTTGGGCCCGTCAGGGCGAGAGCGGCCAGCTCCTTGTGCGACAATCTTGGGTCCAACTTTGCCCGTGTCGCGCCGCACCTGCATCGGCGCCGCGCACGGCAAGTCCTGCGTAATTTCCTGAATAGCGTGTGCCATGCCCTCTGACGCCTCTGCTGCCAGCGCCACCCGTTGGGTCTGGCTCGACCTCGAGATGACCGGCCTCTCGCCTGAGCGCGACCGCATCATCGAACTGGCTATGGTGGTTACCGACGGCGAGCTCAATGTCGTCGCCGAGGCGCCGGTCTGGGCCGTGCATCAGTCGGATGACGCTTTGGCCGGCATGGACGCCTGGAATACCGCGACACACGGCCGCAGCGGTTTGGTTGCTCGTGTACGGGCCTCCACGCTGGACGAGGCCGCGGTGCAGGCCGAGGCGCTGGCCTGGCTGCGCCAGCACCTGCCGGCCAAGGCCTCACCGATGTGCGGCAACAGCATCGGCCAGGACCGCCGCTTCCTTGCCTTGCACATGCCTCAGCTGGAAGCCTTCTTCCACTACCGCAACATCGACATCAGCACGCTCAAAGAGTTGTCACGCGCCTGGTTCCCAGCCGAGTTCGCGGCCTTCCGCAAGAAGACCCGCCATGAGGCGCTGGCCGATGTCTACGAGTCGATCGACGAGGCGCGCTATTACCGCGAGGCGGTGTTCAAGTCGCGCGCCGCATCCACCCACTGACCGGCCAGCAGCATCTCCAAGGGCTGGAAGTCGACCTTGTAGCGCATCTTCGGGCTTTCTTCGATCCAGTAGCCCAGATACAGGTGCGGTAGTCCTTGGCGGCGACAGTAGTCGATCTGCCACAGCACGCCGTAGGTGCCGAGGCTGGCGTGCGTCAGGTCGGGGTCATAGAAGGTGTAGACCGCCGACAGGCCATCGCTGAGGCAGTCGATCAGCGCCACCATACGCAGCACACCCGCCTCGCGGAACTCCACCAGCAGAGAGTCGACACGGCTCTGCAGCAGGAAGTGGGCGTACTGTTCGCGGCTGTCGTGGTCCATGCCGCCGCCGCTGTGCCGCGCGCTCTGGTAGCGCAGGTAAAGCGCGTAGTGTTCCTCGGAGAAGGCCAGCGGCTTTTCGCTCGCTACCAGCCCCGCGTGCTTGCGTTGCGCCCGGCGCTGGCTGCGATTGGGCTGGAAACCGTCGACCAGCACACGCACCGGGGTGCAGGCGCGGCAGCTGTCGCAGTAGGGGCGATAGGTGAACAAGCCGCTGCGGCGGAAGCCCGCGCGCACCAGTTCGCTGTAGACGTGGCTGTCGATGAAATGTCCGGGGGTGGCCACCTGCGACCGCGCGAGCCGGCGCGGCAGGTAAGAGCAGCCGTACGGCGCTGTCACATAGAACTGCAGGACCTGATAAGGCAGGTCACGTAACGAACTCATCGTCGAGACGCCATTTGCCGGGAGACCTGCCGCAGTCTACCAAGTCGGCAAGGCGAGCGATAAAGGCATCGCGCGGAATCGGCACCGCGCCCATCGAGGCGAGGTGGGAGGTCTCCATCTGGCAGTCGATCAGGCCGAAGCCCCAGCGATGCAGTTGCTTGCAAAGATGCACCAGCGCGATTTTGGAGGCGTCGCGCTGCACGTGGAACATCGATTCGCCGAAGAAGATGCGGCCGATGGCCAGCCCATAAAGGCCACCCACGAGGTTGTCGTCCGACCACACCTCGATCGAGTGCGCGTGGCCCTGCTCATGCAACTCGAGATAGATGCTGCGAATCGCCGGGTTGATCCAGGTGCCATCGTCGCGTCGCAGGTCGGCACAGTTGTCGATCACGTCGGCAAAAGCGGTGTCGGCCAGCACCTTGAATCGAGCGTTGCGCAGCGTCTTGTTCAAGCTGTGCGAAACATGCACCGCCGATGGGTCCAGTACCATGCGCGGGTCCGGACTCCACCAGAGGATCGGATCGTCGTGTGCGTACCACGGGAAGATGCCGGACCGGTAGGCCCGCAGCAGGGTGTCGACGTCGAGGCGCCCCCCAGCGGCCAGTAGGCCATTGGGGTCGCGCAGCGCCGCCGCGACCGGCGGGAAGGGCGCACCCGGAGACAGCCAGGGAATCATCGTGGTCCTTTCACAACACCTCAGCGGGCATTGGAATCGTTCTAATACTACCCCCTGACAGCCGGATACACCATCGTTGAGTGATCTGAGTCGCTGCTACCACTGTGGTCTGCCGGTGCCTGCCGGCGAGCGTCTGTCCGTCGGCATCGGTGGCAGCCCGCGGCCGATGTGCTGCCGCGGCTGCGCTGCGGTGGCGCAGGCCATCGTCGACGCCGGCATGGCGGCCTACTACACGCAGCGCACCGCGCTTCCCAGCGGGCGCGCCGCGCTGGTGCCCGACCTGGCCGAGCTCGCCGTCTACGACAGCCCGGCGCTGCAGGCCAGCTTCCTCGATGCGCCGCCGGCCGATGACGCTGGCGCCCCCTGCGAAGCTAACCTGATGCTCGAGGGCGTCACCTGCGCGGCCTGCCTGTGGCTCAACGAGCGGCATCTGGCGGCGCAGCCTGGCGTCCTGGCGGTGCAGGTCAACTTCAGTACCCACCGCGCACGGGTGCGCTGGGACCCGGCGCAGACGCAGCTGTCGAGGCTGCTGCGCGCGGTGGCGGCGATCGGCTACCGCGCCCACCCCTTCGACGCGCGTCGCCGCGATGCGCTGATGCAGCGCGAGCGCCGAACCGCACTGTGGCGTCTGCTGGTGGCCGGGCTGTCGTCGATGCAGGTGATGATGTACGCGGTGCCGGTGTATCTGGCCGGTGAGGGCGACATGAGTGCCGCCGACGAACAGCTCATCCGTTGGGCCAGCCTCGTGCTCACGCTTCCGGCGATCGTTTATTCCTCCGCGCACTTCTTCCGTAATGCCTGGCGTGACCTGCGCTTGCGTCGCTTTGGTATGGACGTGCCGGTGGCGCTGGGCATCGCGGTGGCGTTCGTCGCCAGCGCATGGGCCACGGCGGCGGACGCTGGCGAGGTCTACTTCGACTCGGTGACGATGTTCGTCTTCCTGCTGCTCGGTGGGCGCTACCTGGAGCTGCGCGTGCGCCAGCGCGCCACTGATGCCGTCGATCGTCTCTCGGCAGTGGTGCCGGCGGTGGCCGACCGCCTACCCGACTGGCCGGCCTCGCAGCGCATTGAGCCGGTGGCGGTGGCCAGCTTGGCAGTCGGTGACGTGGTGAGCGTGGCGCCAGGCGCCGTGGTGCCGGCCGACGGCGAGGTGGTGGCGGGCGATTCCGCCGCCGACGAGAGCCTGCTCACCGGCGAGGCCCTGCCGGTGCCCAAGGCGTCTGGTAGCGTCGTCACCGGTGGCTCGATCAACGTGCAGAGCCCCTTGTTGGTGCGCGTGTCGCGGGTCGGCGCCGACACCACGGTGCAGGCCATCGTCCGCCTGCTCGACCGCGCGATGGGCGAGAAGCCGGCCGGAGCCGCAGCAGCCGACCGCATCGCCGGCCGCTTTGTCGCGCTGGTGTTGCTGGCGGCGGTCATCACTCTGGCGTTCTGGCTGTGGCTGGAGCCGGCACGCGCGGTGTGGGTGGCGGTGTCGGTGCTGGTGGTCACCTGCCCCTGTGCCTTGGCCCTGGCGACGCCCGCGGCGCTCACCGCTGCCACCACCGCCTTGGTGCGCCAAGGCGTTCTGGTCACGCGCGGCCACACACTCGAGACCTTGGCCCGCGTCACCGATGTCGTCTTCGACAAGACCGGGACGCTGACCCGTGGCCGTTTGTGCCTGCAGCAGGTGGTACCGCACGCCGACCAGCCTGCGGCCCGTTGTCTGCAGCTGGCTGCAGCACTCGAACAAGGTTCAAGGCACCCGGTGGCCTTGGCCCTGCTCGCTGCCAATGTCGCTGCCGACGGGCGGGCGCGACTGCCGCCCGCCACCGCGCGCCACCTCACCGGGCAGGGTGTCGAGGGCGAGGTCGATGGCCTTGAGTTACGCCTCGGCGCCGCCGATTGGCTGACCGCGGCGACCGGCGACGGCGCCTGGTGCACCGCCCCGCAGCCCGCCGATGATCAGCAGCCGCACGCCGGAGGCGCCCAGGTGGTGGTGCACCTCGCCTCGCGACACGCCTGGCTGGCCAGCTTCGTGCTGCAGGATGAGCTGCGTGACGATGCTGCGATGGCCGTTCTAGCGCTGCACGCAGCCGGCCTGCGCGTGCATCTCCTGTCCGGCGACCACCTTGCCGCAGTCGATGCGGTGGCCGACCACTTGGGCATCGCAAATCGGGTGGCGCGGGCCACGCCAGCATCTAAACTGGATTTTGTCCAATCCTTGCAGCGGGCCACGGGCGGTCAGCAGCGCTGTTTGCTCATGGTCGGCGATGGTGTCAACGATGCGCCGGTGCTGGCCGCTGCCGACGTCTCGCTGGCAATGGCAGGTGTCAGTGATGTCGCTGGCGCCAGTGCCGATGGCCTGTTGCTCTCGGGCCGTCTGCTGGCGCTGGTGGAGGCGCTGCAAAGGTCGCGCATGACGCAGCGCATCATCCGACAGAATCTGTCTTGGGCGATGGTTTACAATGCCGCCGCGATTCCATTGGCGGCCGCTGGCCTAGTGAGTCCTTGGCTTGCCGGGCTGGGTATGGCGGGAAGTTCGCTGGTGGTGGTAGGCAATGCTTTGCGTTTGAGCCGCTGAAGCCTTGCGCTGCAGCATGGTCGGGAGGATGACATCGAGAGTCTCTACATCCTCATCCCGCTGAGCGTCGTGCTGATCGGCGGCGTGTTGTGGGTGTTGTGGTGGTCGGTGGGCAGTGGCCAGTTCGATGACCTCGAGGGTCCGGGGCACAGGATCCTGATGGACGACGACCGGCCCGCGGCAGCTCCGCCCCCGGATGACCTGCGCTAGATCAGGTCATTTCCGCGGGGTGCGTGCCAGCATCGGTCAGCAGGTGTAGGTGGGGTTCCGCCGGCAGGCCGCAAGCGTCCGGCGATCGCGGTTCTGACAGAGAGGATGGTGTGATGCAGGCGACGTACAACTACAAGGTGGTCCGCCAGTTCGCCGTGATGGCGGTGGTGTGGGGCATCGTCGGCATGGCCTTGGGCGTGTTCATCGCTGCCCAATTGGTGTGGCCGGATATGACCTACGGCATCGAGTGGTTGAGCTACGGGCGCCTGCGTCCGCTACACACCAACGCGGTGATCTTTGCCTTCGGCGGCTCTGCCCTGTTCGCCACCAGCTATTACGTAGTGCAACGCACCTGCCACACGCGCATCCTCAACGACGGGCTGGCTGCCTTTACCTTCTGGGGTTGGCAGGCGGTGATCGTCGCGGCGGCCATCTCGCTCCCGCTTGGCTACACACAGGGCAAGGAATACGCCGAACTCGAGTGGCCCATCGACATCCTGTTGGGTGTGGTGTGGATCAGCTATGCGATTACCTTTTTCGGCACCGTTTTTAAGCGCAAAACGCCGCACATCTATGTAGCCAACTGGTTCTTCGGCGCGTTCATCCTCACCGTCGGGCTGCTGCATCTGGTCAACAGCGCGGTGGTGCCGGTCAGCCTGACCAAGTCTTACTCGGTCTACGCCGGCGTGCAGGATGCGATGATCCAGTGGTGGTACGGCCACAACGCGGTGGGCTTCTTCCTCACCGCCGGTTTCCTCGGGATGATGTATTACTTTGTACCCAAGCAGGCCAACCGCCCGGTCTATTCGTATCGCCTCTCGGTGGTCCACTTCTGGGGCCTGATCTTTACCTACATGTGGGCCGGTCCCCACCACCTGCACTACACCGCCTTGCCTGACTGGACGCAGTCGGTGGGCATGGTGTTCTCGCTGATCCTGCTCGCGCCCTCGTGGGGCGGCATGGTCAACGGCATCATGACCCTCTCCGGTGCCTGGGACAAACTGCGCACCGACCCCATCCTCAAGTTCCTCGTCACCTCGCTGTCGTTCTACGGCATGAGTACCTTTGAGGGCCCGATGATGGCGATCAAGACGGTCAACGCCCTGAGCCATTACACCGACTGGACGGTCGGCCATGTGCACTCGGGCGCGCTGGGTTGGGTGGCGATGGTGTCGATCGGCTCGCTCTACTACCTCATCCCGCGTATGTTCGGCCGCGAGGAGATGTGGAGCGTGCGCCTGATCAACGTGCACTTCTGGCTCGCCACCACCGGCGTGGTGCTGTACATCGCCGCCATGTGGATCGCTGGCGTGGCCGAGGGCTTGATGTGGCGCGCCACCAATCCGGACGGCACGCTGACCTACAGCTTTGCCGAGGCGGTCAAGGCCACCTATCCGTTCCTCTTCATCCGTTTCCTCGGCGGCGTGCTCTACGTCAGCGGCATGCTGTTGATGGCGTGGAACGTCTATCGCACGGCCACCGCTCGCGATGCCCGGGTCTACGACGAGGCACCGGTTCCCAACGCATCCGGCGCGCCCGCGCTGGCCCACGCTTGAGGCGGCGGCGATGAGCAAGTTCAATACCCATCACCTCATCGAGCGCAACGCCGGCCTGCTGATCGTCCTGATCCTGCTGGTGGTCAGCGTCGGCGGTCTGGTCGAGATCGTGCCGCTGTTCTTCCAGAAGTCGACCACCCAGCCGGTCGAGGGTCTCAAGCCCTACACCGCGCTGCAGCTGGCTGGCCGCGACATCTATCAGCGCGAGGGCTGCTACACCTGCCATTCGCAGATGGTGCGGCCGTTCCGCGCCGAGACGGAGCGCTATGGCCACTATTCGGTGGCCGGTGAGTTCGTTTACGACCACCCCTTCCAGTGGGGCAGCAAACGCACCGGGCCGGACTTGCATCGCGTGGGCGGCAAGTACTCCGACGACTGGCATCGTGTGCACCTGCGCCAGCCCCGTGACCTGGTGCCTGAGTCGAACATGCCGGCTTTTCCGTGGCTGCAGTATCGCCTGGTCGACAGCGCGACGATGCCCTCGCACATGCGCGGCTTGCGCGCGGTAGGCGTGCCCTACAGCGATGCCGAGATCGGCGACGCGGTCAAGGACACCCTCGGCAAGACCGAAGAGGATGCGCTGATCGCCTACCTTCAGGTGCTCGGCACCGCCCTCAAGACCGGCCGCTGAGCCACGGATACGACTGTATGGAACTGATCGACCTGCGCAGCCTGTTCACCGTGCTGGCCTTTGCCAGCTTCATCGGCATCGTCGGCTGGACGTGGAGTTCGCGCCGCGACACGGCGTTCTCGCAGGCCGCCCGCATCCCCCTCGAAGACGACGACCGGCCGCCTGCCACGCCCGCTGTCGGCCATGCCAAGGAATGAGAGATGAGTGATTTTGTGAGCGATTTCTGGGCGTGGTACGTTGGCGTGATTGTGATCGCCAGCGTGCTGGGTTGCCTGTGGCTGATGAAGTCGCAGGACGTCCCGACCGATGAGGGCAAGGAACTCGACCACCGCTGGGACGAGACCCTGGTGGAACTCGACAATCCGCTGCCCAAATGGTGGAAGGGCCTGTTCTACGCCACGGCGGTGTTTGCCGCCGGTTATTTCGCACTCTACCCGGGCATCGGCAGCTACGCCGGTCTGCTCGGTTGGAGCAGCGTGGGCCAGCACACCCAGGAGCTCAAGCAGGCCGACGAGCGTTACGGCCCGGTACTGGCCAAGTATCTCGCCATGCCGGTGGAAGCGGTGGCCACCAATCCCGAAGCGCGTGAAATGGGCAAGCATATGTGGCTCACCTATTGCACGCAGTGCCACGGCCCGGATGCCGGTGGCAACACCGGCTTCCCGAATCTGCGCGATGCCGACTGGATCTGGGGCGGCACGCCGGACAAGATCAAAGAGACCATCACCCTGGGTCGCCAAGCCATGATGCCGGCCTACGGCGGTCAAGAGGCGGCGGTCGGCGGGCCGCAGGGCGCTGTGGAGATGGCGCATTACGTGATGAGCCTGTCGGGCATGAAGCACGATGCCGCGCTGGCCGCCAAGGCAGCGCCCAAATTCGTCCAAGTGTGCGCCGCCTGTCATGGCGTCGAAGGCAAGGGCAATGCGCTGCTCGGTTCGGCCAATCTCACCGACCGCTACTGGCTCTACGCCAAGGGTGCCGACAGCACGTCGGTGCAAGAGAGCATCGTCGAGACGCTGATCAAGGGCCGCGCCGGCAAGATGCCGGCCCAGCTCGACAATCTCGGTGAGGCCAAGGTGCACCTGCTCGCCGGTTACGTCTACGGACTGCGCAACGAGGGCCAGACGGAAGGCCGGGCGCAGTAAGCGGTGAGCAGCCCGGGCACGGTCGCCCCCATCCGGCCACCGGCGTCCAAGCGCGACAACGCCGCCCTGCGCGGCCTGCGCATCCATCCGCATTCGGTGAACGGCTGGTTCGCCAGTTGGCGGGTGGCGCTGGTGGTGATCACCCAGCTGGTCTTTTACGGCGTGCCCTGGTTGCAGTGGGAGGGCCGGCAGGCGGTGCTGTTCGACCTTGGCGCGCGTCAGTTCTTTCTCGGCCCGCTGGTGCTCTACCCGCAGGACTTCATCTACCTCACCGGCTTGCTGATTATCTCGGCGCTGGCGCTGTTCCTGTTCACCGCTGTCGCGGGTCGCTTGTGGTGCGGTTATGCCTGCCCGCAGACGGTCTACACCGAGATCTTTCTGTGGATCGAGCGCGCCATCGAGGGCGACGGGCCCAAGCAGCGGCGACTCGATGCCGCGCCGTTGGGACCCCGGAAGATCGCCATCCGCGGAGGCAAGCATCTGACCTGGCTGATCGTCGCGCTGTGGACCGGCTTTACTTTTGTCGGTTTCTTTATGCCCATCCGCGCGCTGGCTGGAGCCATCCCGACGCTGGACTTCGGCAGCGAGGCCATCGCCATCCTGTTCTACGGCTTCTTCACCTATTTCAACGCCGGCTGGTTGCGCGAGAAGATCTGCAAGTACATGTGCCCGTATGCGCGCTTTCAGAGCGTGATGTTCGATGCCGATACATTGATCGTGACCTATGACGCCGCACGTGGTGAGCCGCGTGGCACGCGCCGCAAAGGCGTCGACAACGAGGGCTTGGGCAGCTGCGTGGACTGCGGTTTCTGCGTCTCCGTGTGCCCCACGGGCATCGACATCCGCAAGGGCTTGCAGATCGATTGCATCGCCTGCGGCGCCTGCATCGACGCTTGCGACCAGGTGATGGACCGCATGCAGATGCCGCGCGGTCTGATCCGTTACACCACCGAGAACGTGCTCACCGGCAAGCGGCCCAAAGGCCGCTGGTACACCCATGTGTTGCGTCCGCGAGTGATCGGTTATGGCCTGGTGCTGGCGGCGGTGGTCGGTGTGATGGTGTTCGCGCTGGCCACCCGCGATCCGTTTCGCGTCAATGTGATGCGCGAGGGCAGCGTGCTGTCGCGCCCGACCGCCGACGGCCGGGTGGAGAACCTCTACCGCGTCAAGGTGTTCAACATGGACGAGCACCCGCGTCGCTATCGCATCAGCGCCGAGGGTCTGCCCAGCCTTGAGATGGCGTCGATGGAGGGCGCCGAGTTCGAGGTGCCAGCGATCGGCTCACGCAC
This sequence comes from Betaproteobacteria bacterium, assembly GCA_009923755.1. Taxonomy (GTDB): domain Bacteria; phylum Pseudomonadota; class Gammaproteobacteria; order Burkholderiales; family UBA3065; genus UBA3065. Next base: position 24,285 of record RFSW01000004.1, read on the forward strand.
CTTGGCGGTGTACTTGCGTGTCGACCCTGAGCAGGTCGGCGCCGGCTCGCACGATGTGCGCTTCAACGTGGTCACTACCGACGAAGGGCGGGCACTGCAGGTCCAAGAGAAGTCGACCTTCCTGCTGCGCTGAACCGCCTGTCTGACCGATGGTCGATACCCCTGTCCCCGCTACGGTGAGCCGCATGAACACCTCTGTCCCCGCACAACCCTGGTACCGCCACCGCTCGCCCTGGCTGTTGATGGTCGGCCCGGCATTGGTGGTGCTAGCCGGTGTGATCACCGCGTGGCTCGCGATCGACACCGACGACGGCCTGGTGGTGGAGGACTACTACAAGGAAGGCAAAGCCATCAACCGCGTGCTCAAGCGCGAGCACGCGGCGGCCGAGCGGGGCCTGGCGGCCTCCCTGCGTTTTGAGGCGGCTGGCCACCTGTTGCGCGTGCATCTCACCGCCGCTCGGGCCGCCGATGCATTGCCGCCGGTCATCGAGGTGCTGTTTTCCCACCCCACTCGCGCGGGTCTCGACCAGGTGGTGCGGCTACAGCGTAGCCCCGATGGCGATTACGTCGGCAGTGCCACGCCGCCGGCGGCGGGCAGTTGGTATGTGCTGGTACAGGACATCGCCGGCGACTGGCGCTTTGGCGGGCGCTGGGCCGCGCAAGCCGACAGCCCGCCGCTCGAAGTGGTGGCCGGCGCCAACGAGTCGGGCCCGGTGCGCGCGCCTATCGACCTGCCACCCGGCGTGCCGCGCCCGTCGCGCTGAGCGCCCGAGCGCTGCGGTCGTCTGGCGCTTTATTCGACGAACAGCAGCGCCACCACTGCTCGGCCCTCGCCGGCAAGGATGTTGTAAGTGCGACAGGCGGCAGCGGTGTCCATGCAATCCACGCCGATCTGCGCGGCAGCCAGCGTGGCGTGCAATCGCGGGTGCACGAAGCGCTGCCGTGCGCCGCTGCCGACCAGTACCACATCCGGCGCAAGCGCCAGCAGCGCCTCGAAGTCGCCCTCTGTGAGGTCGTCGAAACGGGAGGCAGCCAGGGCTGCCGGTGCGGCGTGGGTCTGTAGCAGCACCGCACCGCTCCAGCGCTGACCGCGCACCAGCAGCGCCATCGGTCGGCCGTCCGCGGCAGGCTCGATGGCGCCGATCAGGTAGAGCTCGGGGTCGTTCTGCAGGTGGAGTTTCATCGGTACGGCAGCGGCGCGTGTGTTGGGGTGAGGCGGTATCCGGCTGACCGGACTCCTGCGGCAGGCTATCATGACGGGCTCGCAAGCAGATGCCCAACCCGGGCGCCCACCATGAACGCTCCCATCAACCGCGAACTCCCCGCCTCCGGCAATGCCGGGCTGGTGATGAAATCGGCCAAGCTGGCCAATGTCTGTTACGACATTCGCGGCCCGGTGCTGGCGCGCGCCCGCGAGATGGAAGAAGAGGGTCACCGCGTCATCAAGCTGAACATCGGCAATCTCGCGCCTTTCGGTTTCGCTGCGCCTGAGGAGATCGTCCAGGACGTCATCCACAACCTGCCCGAGGCGGCCGGCTATTCCGACAGCAAAGGCCTGTTCTCCGCGCGCAAGGCGATTCAGCAATACGCTCAGGAGAAGGGCATCCAAGGCGTGACGATCGACGAAATCTTTGTCGGCAACGGTGCCTCGGAATTGATCGTGATGGCAATGCAGGGCCTTCTCAACACCGGTGACGAAGTGCTGGTGCCGGCGCCCGACTACCCGTTGTGGACCGCCGCTGTCACCCTGGGCGGCGGTACGGCCCGCCATTACCTGTGCGACGAGGGCGCTGGCTGGATGCCCGACCTCGCCGATATCCGCAGCAAGATCACCGCCAATACGCGCGCACTGGTGCTGATCAACCCGAACAACCCCACCGGCGCGGTGTATCCGGAGCCGGTGCTGCGGGAGCTGGTCGAGATTGCGCGGCAGCACAAGCTGGTGGTCTTCGCCGACGAGATCTACGACAAGACGCTCTACGACGGCGCCGAGCACACCAGCATCGCCTCGCTGGCCGACGACATCGTCTTCGTCACCATGAACGGTCTCAGCAAGAACTACCGCGCCTGCGGCTACCGCGCCGGCTGGATGATCGTCTCGGGCGCCAAGCGCGCCGCACGTGACTACATCGACGGCCTCGGGATACTGGCCAGCATGCGCCTGTGCTCCAACGTGCCCGGCCAGTTTGCCATCCAGACCGCGCTGGGCGGCTATCAGACCATCCGCGAGCTGGTCGCCCCCGGTGGCCGCCTTTGCCGCCAGCGTGACCTCGCCCACGAGCTGATCACCAGCATCCCGGGTGTGACTTGCGTCAAGCCGCAGGGCGCCATGTACCTGTTCCCTAGGCTCGACCCCAAGGTCTACCCCATTGCGGATGACCAGCGCTTCATCCTGGAACTGCTCGAGGCCGAGCGGGTGTTGTTGGTGCAGGGCAGCGGCTTCAACTGGCCGCGTCCGGACCACTTCCGCATCGTCTTTTTGCCGCACGAAGACGACCTGCGTGAGGCGCTGACCCGCATCGACCGGCACTTTGCCCGCTACCGCAAGCAACACGGCACAGCCTGACCGCGTCGCCTGCGTTCGACCCATCCCCGCTACACCACAAGAACCGAAACCGCTATGAAGCCCATCCACGTCGGCCTGCTCGGCATCGGCACTGTTGGCGGCGGCACCTTTGCCGTGCTCGCCCGCAACGCCGAGGAGATCGCGCGCCGCGCCGGTCGCCCCATCGTCATCACTGCGGTGGCGGACAAGAACCTCGACCGCGCTCGCGAGGTGGTCGGCAAAACTGCCGGCGTGCGCATCACCGACGACGCCATGAGCATCGTCGATGATCCGGCCATCGACATCGTCGTCGAGTTGATCGGCGGCTACGGTTTTGCCAAGGATGCGGTGCTCAAGGCCATCGCCAACGGCAAGCACGTGGTCACCGCCAACAAAGCGCTGCTCGCCGTGCACGGCAACGAGATCTTCGCCGCGGCGCAGCAGAAGGGCGTGATGGTGGCTTTCGAGGCCGCAGTGGCCGGTGGCATCCCCATCATCAAGGCGGTGCGCGAGGGCCTCACCGCCAACCGCATCGAGTGGATCGCCGGCATCATCAACGGCACCACCAACTACATCCTGTCGACCATGCGCGACAGCGGCAGGCCGTTCGCCGACGTGCTGGCCGACGCGCAGGCGCTCGGCTATGCCGAGGCCGACCCGACCTGGGACATCGAGGGTGTGGACGCTGCGCACAAGATCACGCTGTTGTCTGCCATTGCCTTCGGTACACCGGTGCAGTTCGAGCAGGCGCACATCGAGGGCATCAGCCAGCTCGCCGCAGAGGACATCCGCTATGCCGAGGAACTGGGCTACCGCATCAAGCTGCTCGGCATCACCAAGCGCGTGGCGGGCGGCATCGAGCTGCGCGTGCACCCGGCGCTGGTGCCGGCCAAGCGCCTAATCGCCAACGTCGAGGGCGTGATGAACGCGGTGCTGGTCAAGGGCGACGCCGTCGGTGCCACCCTCTACTACGGCCGTGGCGCCGGCGCCGAGCCGACCGGCAGCGCGGTGATCGCCGACCTGGTCGACGTGACGCGCCTGCACACCGCCGACCCCGAGCATCGTGTGCCGCATCTGGCCTTCCGTGCCGACCAGCTCGAGAACACGCCGATCGTGCCGATGGCCGAGGTCGAGAGCGCCTACTACCTGCGCCTGCGCGTGCAGGACAAGCCGGGCGTGCTCGCCGATGTGGCGCGCATCCTCGCCGACAACGCCATCTCGATCGACGCGATGATTCAAAAGGACTCGGCCCAAAAGGAGCCTGAGGAGGGCAGGGGCGAGGCCGACATCATCCTGCTCACTCATGTGACGCGCGAGAAGCACGCCGATGCCGCCATCGTCCGTATCGAGGGGCTGGCTACGACGGTGGGCAGGGTGACCCGGCTGCGCCTCGAGAGTCTGGCAAGCTGATCGCCTCGAAGATGGCGCGGTCACGGCCTCGTGATTGGCGCGAGGCCGTTGCTGTCCGGTACATTTCCGGTGTTCGATCGATTGGCTGATGAGGTCTTGGATGGCTCTGTGGAACACGGGCATCACTCTTGCGTTGGCGGCGCTCCTGGCGGCGCCGGGCATGGCTCGTGCGGTTTCGATCACCTGCGTCAGCGACAGCAATGAGACCTGGCTGATCGACTTCGACCAGGGCAAGACCGACAACGCCGGACGCATCAATACCGGGGGCGCCTGGCAGCCGGCGCAGGTGAGCGACCGTGGCATCCTCTTCCGCACCAAGGTCGGCGACGACACGCTGCTCTACGACATCAATCGCACCACTGGCCAGATGCGCGTGCTCAAGCTCAACCCCAACGACCCCAACAAGTTCTCGCAGGCCGCCAGCGCCAAGTGCGAGCTCACGCACCGGAAGTTCTAGGGCGGCTGGCGGGCCAGGAGTTTTAGCGGGTGTGGGTGCCATTGGTGGAGTGGCGGGCGTGGCTTCCATCGGGACACTCTTCTCGCTCCTGCTCGCTGCGCTCGAAAGTCGCAGCGAAGAGCTTTCCCGATGCGCCCCGCCGGCGACGTTGGCTGTTGCGGCGGGCCGCTTCCACCAACACGAGGTAGTGGGCCGCCTCCCAGTCTCCCCGAGGTAGCGGGCCGCCCCGCCACATCCCCCGCCGGCGAGCTACTTGCTGGCCAGTTGCCAGCTGCCATCCCATTTTGATGGCGGGTCGCGCAACAGCGCCCAGCAGCGTGCCAGCAGCGTCTTGGTCGGGCCGTCGTCCGGCGCGATACCAAGGCAGGTGGCGAACGCCTTCTGCGCCTCGCGGAAGTCACCGCTGCGGTAGCGCGCCAAGCCGCTGGCGTAGGCCTCGCACAGGCCGTCCGGGAGCGGCGACAGCGAGTCGGCCGCGCCAAGCAGCTCGAACACCGCCACCGGCTCGGTCTTGCCGACCACCGCCAGCGAGTCGATCTCTCGCACCATGATCGCGTTGCTGGCCATCTTGCATGTCGTCTCGTCGATCAGCACCCGCGTGCCATAAACCTTGTTGGCGCCCTCCAGGCGCGAGCCCAGATTCACGGTGTCGCCCATCACGGTGAAACTGCGCGATGTCGAGGAGCCGATGCTGCCGACGATGGCATCGCCGCTGGCCAGCCCGACGCGCATATCGACCTTCGGCACGCCCTTGCGTAGCCCCACCAGGTCAGGCACTCGCGTGCGGAAAGCCTCCAGCGCCGCCAGCTGGGATACCGCGGCCAGGCAGGCATCGGCGGCTTGGGTCGGCGCCGGCGAGAAGGGCGGCGACCAGAACGCCATGATCGAGTCGCCGATGTACTTGTCGATGACGCCGTTGTGGGCGCGCACCGGCTCCGACATCACCGTGAAGTACTCGTTGATCAGCCCGACCAGCCCTGCCGGGCTCAGCAACTCGGCGAGGGCGGTAAAGGCCACCAGGTCGGAGAAGTACACCGTCACCACCTGTTTCTCGCCGCTCAGCGCGTTGTCGGGGCGGCCGGTGATCAGGTTCTCGACGATGCGCGGATCGACGTATTGGCCGAAGGTTTCCTTGATGCGCTGTTTGTGGCGGTAGAGCGACATGTGCGTGCTGATGCGCGCCATGGCGATGGCCGGGCTCACCGGCTTGGTGATGTAGTCGACCGCGCCCATGGCGAGGCCCAGCGCCTCGTCCTCGCTGTCGGATTTGGCAGTGAGGAAGATCACCGGGATCTGCGCGGTGGCCGGGTTGGCCTTGAGTTGCCGGCAGACCTCGTAGCCGTCCATCTCCGGCATCATGATGTCGAGCAGGATGAGGTCCGGAGGCTGCTCGCCAAAGGCGATCTTCAGCGCCCGCTCGCCATTTGTCGCTGCCTTGACGGTGTACTCCTGTTGCAGCAGGCCGCTCATCAGCGTGACGTTGGCGGGGGTGTCGTCGACCACCAGGATGGTCGGGCGGTTGATGTCGGTCATGTGGTTCAGGCCTCGCCGCGCAATGCCGCCAGAGCGGCTTCGAAATCGTAATTGTCGATGGCCTCGCGCAGGGCGCCGAAGCGCGCCTCGCCCAGGTGGGCCCGCAGCGCCGCCTCGTGCGCATCGATGACCTCGCCGGCGGCGGTGTCGTCGCTGGCGAGCAGGGCGTCGAGGCGCTGCAGCGTCGCCGCCTCGAGGGCCGGCGGTGCGTCGTTTGCGGCTGCGCCTCCCGGCTCATTGCCTGGCGCACCGCTCGTTGCAGCTTCCGCATCCATCCGCCCGATCGCCGCCCGGATGTCGGTGACGATGCGGTCGAGCTCATCGGCCAGATGGTCGATCGACTGCGCGTCGGGTGTGCTGCCTGCGCCCAACGCCGCTTCCATCTCCGCGGCCTGTGCCTGGATACCTGTGGCGCCGATGCTGCCGGCACTGCCCTTGAGCGTGTGCGCAGCGCGCAAGCCGGACTCGCGGTCCCCGCCGGCGATCGCTGCGCGCACCGCGTCGACGCTACCCGCGAGGTCCCGGCAGAAGGTCAACAGCATCTTGCGGTAGAGCGCCGGTTTGCCGCCGGCCCGTCGCAGGCCGGTGGTGCAGTCCACACCCGCCACGCCGAGCACCGATGGCGCCGCTGCCGCGTCGCTGTGGGGAGCTGCGCCGCGCAAGGCCAGCACCGGAGGGTCGGCTGCAGGCACGAGCGCGCCGGCCACCGGCGCATCCTTCGCGGGTGTGCCGACCCGCCCCGCGAGCCAACGCGCCAAGGTGGCATACAGCTCCGGCGGGTCGATCGGCTTGGTGATGTGCGCATCCATGCCCGCTTCTTCGCAGGCCTCGCGGTCGGCCTGCGATGCATTGGCGGTCATCGCCAGGATCGGTAACTGCGCAGGGGTGAAACGCTGGCGCAGCGCGCGGGTGGCCGCCAGGCCGTCCATCTCCGGCATCTGCATGTCCATCAGCACCAGGTCGTAGTGGCGGCTCCCGGCCATCTCCACGGCCTCGCGGCCGTTCTGCGCCACCTCCACCAGCAGCCCCTCGTCGCTCAGCAGTTCCACGGCGATCTGCTGGTTCAGCGGATTGTCCTCGGCGAGCAGGATGCGCGCACCGCGCACGGCAGCGAGGCTGGCTTGGTCTTGCGTGCCCCGTGCGCTCGCGCTGGAGGTGTCCGCTTCGCCTTCGCGCAAGCTGGCGTCGAGGTCGAGCGCGCTGACCACCGTCTCGAACAGGAGCGAGGCGCTGACCGGCTTAGCCAGCACCTGTTCGATGCCAGCGCGCGCGGCGTCCTCGTTCAGGCTCTCGCGTGCGTAGGCGGTGAGCATCACCACACGGGGCCGCTGCGGGCCCGGCAGCTGACCCATGGCGCGCGCGAGGTCGAGCCCGTTCATGCCGGGTGGCATCTGCCAGTCGGTCACCAGCAGGTCGAAGGGTTGCCCGGCGTCCGCTGCACTGCTCAGGGCCTGCAGCGCGCGTTCGGCCGAGGTCGCCGTCGACACCTGCAGCGCCATATGCGCCAGCATGTCCTCAGTGATGCGCAGTGCGGTCTCGTTGTCATCCACCACCAGCACGCGGATGCCCGCCAGGTCTGTGCGCAGCAGGCGCCGGCGCGACCGTCCGGTGTCGATCTCCAGCCGCGCGGTGAACCAGAAGGTGCTGCCCTTGCCGGGGGTGCTCGCCACGCCGACCTCGCCATCCATCAGGGCGGCCAACTGGCGCGCGATGACCAGCCCAAGGCCGGTGCCGCCAAAGCGCCGCGAGGTCGAACTGTCGGCTTGCTGGAACGACTGGAACAGTCGCGTCTGCTGTTCCACGCTGAGACCGATGCCGGTATCGCGTACCTCGAAGCGCAACAGCACCGCATCGTCTTGGTGGGCGGCCAGGCGGACCGCGATCACCACCTCGCCGCGCTCGGTGAACTTGACCGCGTTGTTGGCGTAGTTGATGACGATCTGCGACAGCCGCAGCGAGTCTCCCACCAGATTGGTTGGCACCAGCGAATCGATGTCGACGATCAGCTCGAGACCCTTCTCGCCGGCCCTCTGGCCGATCAGGTCGGCCACTCCGCCCATCATCTGTTCGAGGTCGAAGCCTGCGCACTCGAGCGTCATCTTGCCGGCCTCGATCTTGGAGAAGTCGAGGATGTCGTTGATGATGCCGAGCAGGTGCTGGCCGGCGCGGTGGATCTTGGTCACATAGTCGCGCTGGCGCGGCGTGAGCTCGGTCTTGAGGGCGAGGAACGCCATGCCGATGACGGCGTTCATCGGCGTGCGGATCTCGTGGCTCATGTTGGCGAGGAACTCGCTCTTCATGCGCGTGGCCTGCTCGGCCAGTGACTCGCGTTCGCGCGCCGCGCGGGCCGCTTCTTCCATTTCGCGGCGCAGCGTGATGTCCTGCCATGACCCCACGACCTCGCTGGGGTGGCCTTCGCGTTGCACGATCTGCAGCTTGTCGCTCACCCACAGCCAATGGCCATCGGCGTGCTTGAAGCGGTATTCGAGGGCACCGGTGCCGACCTTCCAGATCGCCTCCAGCTCGGCAACGATGCGGTCGTGGTCGTCCGGGTGCACGTGCGCGGCCCAGAAGCCGGCGTCGCCGAGGTAGGTGTCGGGTGGGTAGCCGAGCAGTCGCTCGATGTTGGGGCTGATAAAGGTCGGGGCAAAGGTCCGGGCGTCGTAGCTGTAGACGATGGCCGGCGAGTTGGAGAGCAGGAAGTTGTAGCGCTCGTGGCTCGCCGTCACATCGTAGAACCACGCGGCAACCAGGTTCTCGCCGCCGACCACGATGTTGCGGAAGGTGGCCGAGACCATCAGCGCCTGGCCGTCCCGCGCGACCATCCTCAGCGACCGCCCCTCGAGGTCGCGGCCGGCATGGATGGCGGCCAGCACGGCATCGAAGTCGGCCTGCTCGCAATAGAGGCTGCGCGGGTCGAGCGCTGGCAGGTCTGTCTCGCTCACGCCGAACAGCTCGAGGTAGCGCCGGTTGGCATAGAGCAGGTGGCGATCCTCTCGCCGCATGATCCGCGCTGCGATGGGGCTGGCGTCGAGTGCGGCGCGGTGGATGTCGGTCGGCGTCATGGGGTCACTGGGGGGAGATGCAGCGAGTTTAATCACGAAGCTGACTGTGGGAGTCGGCCGCTGTAGCTGGGCGCCGTCGTGCCCCCGCCACCATCTCATAGCGCAGCAACCGGCACTCGATCGGGCCGTTGAACAGCGGTACCTTGCGCGAGGGTGCCAGCCCGATGCTGCGGATGCCCTGCAGGTCACCGGTGAGGATCCACGCATCCCAGCCGGCAAAGCGCTGCTTGAGCCAGTCGCCCAGCTTGGGGTACCACGCGGCCAACGCTGTGACTTCGCCCATGCGCTCGCCGTAGGGCGGGTTCATCACCATCACGCCGGAGGGCGCCGGCGCCTCGGCGCTGAGCGCGTCGCCCTCGGCGAGCACCACTTGCGGGGCGCAGCCCAGTGCCGCCAGGTGGCGGCGGGCGTGGCCGAGCACCTCGGCGTCCTCGTCGCGGCCGGAGATGAGCCCGTCCGGCAGCGGTGTGATGCGTGCCGTCGCTGCGTCGCGCAGGGCGTGCCACTGGGCGTGGTCGATGCCGGCAAAGCGCTCGAAAGCGAACTCGCGGCCGAGGCCGGGCGCGCGGCCCATGGCCATCATCGCCGCCTCGGTGAGGAAGGTGCCGGAGCCGCACATCGGGTCGAACAGTGGGCGCTCCGGCGTCCACCCGGCCAGCCGCAGGATGCCGGCCGCGAGGTTCTCGCGCAGCGGGGCTTCGCCGGCACCACGCCGGTAGCCGCGCTTGAACAGCGCCTCGCCGCTGGTATCGAGGTACAGCGTCGCCGTCGTGTCGTCGAGGAACACATGGATGCGCTGGTCGGGGCGCTGCGTGTTGACGCTCGGTCGCTCGCCGCAAGCATCGCGGAACACATCGCAGACCGCGTCCTTGACCTTGAGCGAGACAAACTCGAGGCTCTTGACCGGTGCGCGGATGCCGTTGGTCTCGACCTTGATGGTCTGCCCGACATCGAACCAGGCCGGCCAGTCGATGCCGCGAGCGAGCTTGTAGATGTCCTGCTCGTTGCGGTAGGGCCGTTGCAGCAGGCGCAGCAGGATGCGGCTGGCGAACCGGCTCCACAGGTTGGTGCGCAGTACGCCCTCAATGCTGGTGCGGAAGGCTACGCCGCCGGGCCTGACGCCGTCGACTTGGGCGCCAAGGCTGGTGAGCTCGTCTGCCAGTACCTGCTCGAGGCCGCGGGGGCAGGGGGCGAAGCAGTGCTGGTCGGCGGACATGGCGACATTCTAGCGGGCCGCCCCGGTGCCTACCGCTTGAGCAATTGCAGCATCGCCACCAGCGCGGCACCCGCCCCCAGCGCCAGCAGCAGGTCGGGCGGGTGCAGTGGCCCGAAGCCGAACAGCGTCGCCGCAGCCGGCCAATTCAATAGCACGGCGAGGGTGATCAGAATGGGCGTGGCTACTGCCAGCAAGACGTCGTGACGCAGGCCGCCGAGCCCGGTCAAGCCCCCGGCAAAGCGCAGGTTGACCAGCACCAGCCCAAAGACGCTCAGGATCAAGGTGACGAACACGAGCGCGCGCACCTCGTCTGTCGGCATGCCGCGCTGCAGGGCGAGAACGTACAGCGCGCCGCAAAGCGTGAGCGCCGCCAGCCCCTGCAGCAGCGCACGGAGGAGGTCGGCGGCAGTGAGCAGCGGCTCGTCACGCGGCCGCGGCGGCCGCGACATCACGCTAGGTTCTTCCGGCTCCGCCTCGAACACCAGTGCGCACACCGGGTCGATCGCCATCTCCAGCAGAGCGATGTGCAGCGGACCGAGCATCAGCGGGAGGTCCAACAACAGTGGCAACAGGGCCAGCCCGGCCACTGGCACGTGCACCGCAAAGATGAAGCGCACCGCCTTGCGCAGATTGTCGCCGATACGTCGGCCGAGGCGGATCGCCGCCACCATGGCGCCGAAGTCGTCGTGCAGCAGCACCAGCGCCGCTGCTTCGCGCGCGACATCGGTGCCGCGCTCGCCCATGGCGATGCCGATGTCGGCGGCCTTGAGCGCGGGCGCGTCGTTGACGCCGTCGCCGGTCATCGCCACCACCTCGCCCTGCGCCTGCAGCGCACGCACGATGCGCAGCTTCTGTTCCGGGTGGATGCGCGCGCAGACATCGACCGACTGCAATCGCCGAAACAGGGTCGGGTCGCTGAACCGGTCGATGTCGTGACCGCTCAGCACCCCGGCGTGCGCGGCCAGACCGTCGCCAGGCGGCGTCGCCTGCGCCGGATCCGCGCCACTGTCGGATGTGAGGCCCGCCTGTCGCGCGATCGAGAGTGCCGTGTCGGGGTGGTCACCGGTGATCATCAGCACGCGGATGCCCGCCGCCTGACACAGCGCGATGGCCTCCGGCACGCCGTCGCGCAGCGGGTCAGTCAGGCCCACGAGGCCGAGCAGGGTGAGTGGCGGCGGGCTGAAGAGCGGGTTAGCCTGGCGCGCGCCCATCGCCGCGCCGGTGTCTGTCGCTGCGGTGGTCTCGCGCGGCAGCGCCGCCTCGGCCACCGCCAATACCCGCAGCCCCAGGGCTGCCATGCGCCGTGCCGCCACCGTTGCGGCGTAGTGCTCGCCCGGCGTGACGTGGCACATTGCCAGCACCGCCTCAGGTGCGCCCTTGCATACCAGTCGACGAGCACTGGCGGGCTGCTCATCGGACCACACGCGCAGCATCAGCGGCCAACCGGGTGCGGGTGCACGGCTTGCAAGCGGATGCTGAGTGGCGGGGGGAGGCCGGCTCAGTGCGTGAAAGGCCTTCTCCATCGGATCGACCGGGTTATCGCTGCTGGCCATGCGGCCGGCCTGCAGCAAGGTCGCGAATCCGCCAATCGCTGGGGTGAGGGTGTCGGTGGCGTGCGTTTGGGCTGCCTGTGCGACGCCGTGTCGAGCGGGATCGGGGTCTGCATCCTCGGCTTGCACGACTTTTTGACCACCCGCCGGGGTCCACGCCCGCACGATGGTCATGCGGTTCTGCGTGAGCGTGCCGGTCTTGTCGCTGCACAGCACAGTGGTGGCGCCCAGGGTCTCGATAGCCGCTGCGCGTCGGGTCAGCACCGCCACTTGCGAGATGCGCCATGCGCCCATCGCGGTGAACACCGCCAGCACCACCGGCAGTTCCTCCGGCAGCATCGACATACCCAGGGCGATGCCGGCCAACACTCCCTGCAGCCAGTCTTCGCGCAACATGCCGTGCAGAAGCACCGCCAATGCACTCACCACGATGCCGGCGCCTCCCAGCCAAGCCACCAGTTGGCGGGTCTGCCGCTGCAGGCGTGGCGTGGCGGTCTCGATGCTGCCGAGGCTCGCTCCGATGCGGCCGATGGCGCTGGCAGCGCCAGTGGCCGTCACCCGCGCTAGGGCTTCGCCACGCACCAGCAGCGTGCCGGCAAACAGGCGGTGCGCATGGCGGGGGTGCGGCCCGCTGAGGGCTGCTGCGCCCTCGCGGGACCACTTGAGCACGGGTGCCGATTCGCCGGTCAGCAGCGATTCGTCGGCCAGCAGTTCGTCGCCGCGCAGCAACAGGGCGTCGGCCGGCACGCGGTCGCCTTCGGCCAGTACCAGCAGATCGCCACGCACGACGTCGCGGCCAGCGATGCGCAGGGTCGCGCCGGCGCGGATCACGCGCGCGCGCGGGCTGCTGATGTCTCGCAGCGCCTCGAGCACGCGCTCGCTGCGGCGCGCTTGCACCACCGTGATCGCCACCGACAGCGTCGCAAACACCAACAGCGCGGCCGCCTCCAGCCGGTCGCCAAGCAACAGGTAGACGCCGCCTGCCGCCAACAGCAGCGTGAGCATGGGCTCGCGCAGCACCTCGAGCAGGATGCGCAGCGTACTGCGCGGCGCTTCGCGCGGCAGCTCGTTGGGCCCGTCGGCCAGCAGCCGCTCAGCGGCAGTGGTCGGATGGAGGCCGCGGTAGGCTGGGGGCGCTGCGGTCATCCGGCCATGTTCGGCGAGATACCGCTGTTGCCCTTTGATGTGCGTCTACTTGCTGGTGACGAATGCTGGTGTGGCGGGTGGGCTGTTCTCCGGGTCGACTCTGGCGGGCGCGTCTTCTATTGGTGGTACGGCGGGTGCGGTTGCCATTGGTGGAGTGGCGGGTGTGGGTGCCATTGGTGGAGTGGCGGGCGTGGCTTCCATCGGGACACTCTTCTCGCTCCCCGAGCTTCGCGAGGTTGCAGCGAAGAGCTTTCCCGATGCGCCCCGCCAGCGACGCTGGCTGTTGTGGCGGGCTGGGCCTACCGGCGGTGTTGGCAGGCGGGCCCTTCTCGGGAGGTGGCGGGCCGGGCCTACCAGCGGTGAGGCTTTCTTGCAGATGGCTCCGCAGTCTGCTGCGAAAGCCCCACCGCTGCTCTCCCGGCCGGCAACCGTCAACGCAGCACCAACCAGCTCAACCGGGCGGCCCCCGTCCGGTGGTCTTTCCGAAGCGACCTAGCG
>RFSW01000031.1 GCA_009923755.1 Betaproteobacteria bacterium
CAGGTGCCGCTCGACGATCTCATCAAGATCCTCGTGATCGACATAGCGGTACCAGACCGCCTCGGGGTAGACCACCAGCACCGGGCCAAGGTCGCAGCGGTCGAGACAGCCGGCCTTGTTGACGCGCACCTTGCCGGGGCCGGCCAGGCCCATCGCCTTAACCTTGGCCTTGGTGTGCTCGAAGGCCTTGAGCGAGCCGCAGTCGGCACAGCAGCCCTCCCCCGGCTCGCGCTGGTTGAGGCAAAAGAAGACGTGTTGGGCAAAGTGGCTGGCGGTCTTGGACATCGGCAGTGGCAGATTCCGGATCGGAGAGAGGTGCAGCCTGGTGCAGCAGGCGTCAGCGGACGACGGACTTGGCGCTGCTGCCGCGCGCCGTCTCCACCGGATAGCGGCGTGCGTTGTCGGCGAGCTTAGCCTCGGCAGCGGCGAGCACGTCGATGCCCTGCACTTGCGCCAGGCGCAGCAGGTAGATGAAGACATCGGCCATCTCGCGCGACACCGCCTCGCGCTCGGCAGGTGACAAGGACGTGCTCTGTTCCGGGGTGAGCCACTGGAACTGCTCGAGCAGCTCAGCGGCCTCGACGATCAGCGCCGAGGCGAGGTTCTTGGGCGTGTGGAACTGGCCCCAGTCGCGCTCATCGGCAAAGCGGCGAACCGCCTGGTCGAGCGCAAGCAGGCGGTCGGTCGGGGCAACAACCGGGGTCGCGGCGGCCTGGTCCGGAGACGGGCCGGCCACGCCCGGCAGAGCCGCGGTGCTCACTGCGGCAGCACCTCGTCGTCGGCGGAGAGCACGCGCTGCACCAAGAGGGTATGGATGCGCCGACTGTCGGCGCGCAGCACCTGGAAATGGAAGCCGCCGACGTTGACCTTCTCACCGCGCTTGGGCACCCGACCGAGCGCCCGCACCACCAGGCCGCCCAGCGTGTCAACATCGTCGAGTGGCAGGTCGGCAAACAGCATCTCGTTGAAATCGGCGATCTCGGTCTGCGCCTTGCAGCGGTAGTGGCCGGGACGCTCCTCGACGATATTGTCCTCGTCCTCGTCGTAGTCGTACTCGTCGTCGATGTCGCCAACGATCTGCTCGAGCACATCCTCGATGGTGACCAACCCGGCCACACCGCCGTACTCGTCCACCACCACCGCCATGTGGTTGCGGTTGGCGCGGAAGTCGCGCAGCAGCATGTTGAGCCGCTTGCTCTCCGGCACGAAGACCGCCGGCCGCAGCATCTCGCGGACGTCGAAGGTCTCCTCGGCGTAGAAACGTAGGAGGTCCTTGGCCAGAAGGATGCCGAGCACCTTGTCACGCTCGCCCTCGAACACTGGAAAGCGCGAGTGCGCCATCTCCAGTACGAACGGGATGAAGGTCTCGGGCGGGTCGGCGATGTCGATCATGTCCATCTGCGCGCGCGGCACCATGACGTCGCGCACTGCCATCTCGGACATGGCCAGCGCCCCCTCGATGATCGACAGTGCATCGCTGTCGATGAGGTGGCGCTCATAGGCGGAGTGAAGCAATTCGATGAGCTGCTCGCGGTCCTCAGGCTCGCGCAGGAGAAGCGCGCTGAGGCGATCGAGCAGCCCCGGTTTATGGCTGGGGTCGTCCATGCGTGAGGTCAGCCCTGCTCCGGCGCGGCGACGCCACAGTCGGCATAGGGGTCGGGTATTCGCATGCGGCGGAGGATAGCGCGTTCCAGCGATTCCATCATGGCAGCCGATCGGTCGTCCTCATGATCCTGGCCCTGCAAGTGCAGCACACCATGCACTAACAGATGCGCCTGATGGTGGCGCAAACGCTTACCCTGCGCGTGCGCCTCGGCCTCGACGACCGGGGCGCACAACACGATGTCGCCCTCTGCGGGCCACGCGTCCGGCTCGCTGTAGACGAAGGTGAGCACATTGGTAGCGTAGTCCTTGCCGCGAAAATCACGGTTGAGCGCACGGCCCTCGTCGGCGTCGACCCAACGGACGGTCAACGACGCGTCGCCGGCCAACGCCGCCCCGACCCACCGGCGGATCTGCGCACGGGTCGGCAAATCGCCTGCGGCGCAGGCGTACTGGACAGCGAGTGCGAGGCGGTGCGGCCGCATCTCGCCAGCTTCCGTGCCGGACTTGCGCGGACCACCACTGCGCGCCATGGTCACCTCACTCCGGCGGTCCGCGGCGGGTGTCGTGGCGGTCGTAGGCCTCGACGATGCGCGCCACCAGGGGGTGGCGCACCACGTCCTCGGCAGTAAAGTTGCAGAAGGCGATACCGCGCACCTTGGAAAGCACCTGCCGTGCATCGACCAGTCCACTGCGCTGGCGCGGCCCGAGGTCGATCTGCGTCACATCGCCGGTGATCACGGCGCGGCTGCCAAACCCTATGCGGGTCAGGAACATCTTCATCTGCTCGGGCGTGGTGTTCTGAGCCTCGTCGAGAATGACGAAGCTCTGGTTCAGCGTGCGGCCGCGCATGTAGGCCAAGGGGGCGACCTCGATGGTGCCCTTCTCAAACAGGCGGCCGACCTTGTCGAAGCCCATCAGGTCGTAGAGGGCGTCGTAGAGCGGCCGCAGGTAGGGGTCGACCTTCTGTGCCAGGTCGCCCGGCAGAAAACCGAGCTTCTCGCCCGCCTCCACCGCCGGCCGCACCAGCACCACGCGGCGCACCAGATCCCGCTCCAGCGCGTCCACCGCGCAAGCCACCGCAAGGTAGGTCTTGCCGGTGCCGGCCGGGCCGACCCCAAAGGTCACGTCGTGGCTCAGCATCTGGCGGATGTACGCCTCCTGATGCGGCGTGCGGCCACGCAGGTCGGTGCGACGGGTGCGCAGCAGCGGCACGTCGTCGGCCTCCGACACCGGGCGCGGCGCGGCGTGCCGCGCCTCGATCAGGCCGAGCTGGATGTCGTCGACGCCGAGCGGCTGCTGCGCGCGCTCGTAGAAGCGCTGCAACACCTGCGCGGCCTGCTCGCCGCCCTCGCCGCGGATGGTGAAGCGCTCTCCACGGCGCGAGATGCGTACGTCGAGTGCGGTCTCGATCTGACGCAGGTTCTCGTCGAGCGCGCCGCAAAGGTTGGCCAGCCGCAGGTTGTCGACCGGCTCGAAGCGGAGTTCCAGAGGCGGAGCAGTCATCGGGTGGCCCCAGTCGGCTGGTCTGCCCAACCTGACCTGGCGCAGCGCGGACCGGGGAACGCCACCGTGGGAGATGGCGGTTCGCAACGCACGCCCCATGGCAGGCCGGGCCTACCGGTGGTGGGGCTTCCTTGCAGATGGCTCCGCAGTCTGCTGCGAAAGCCCCACCACCGCTCTCCCGGCCAGCGACGGTCAACGCAGCGCCATGAACATCTGCCGGCGGCCCCCGTCCGGTGGTCTTTCCGAAGCGACTTCGCGCAGCGTGGAGCGAGGAAAGCACCACCGGAGGTAGTGGGCCGCCAGGCAACGGTCATCGGGCGGCCCCCATCGGCTGATACGCCCGAACCGACCTGGCGCAGCCCGGGAGCAAGAAGAAGGACGCCCGCGGTAGTGGGCCGCCAGGCAAAACGGTCTTCACGCAGCCGCCGACCGTTAGCTCCAAAGAGACGGTCACTGCTTCACCACCAACTCCCCGCGCAGGGAATGGGGGTAGGCGTGGGTGATCCGCAGGTCGACAAAGGTGTGCATCAACCGGTCGTGCGCTTGCCCATGCGGCACGGCGAAATTGACCACACGGTTGTTGTCGGTGCGGGCGGCCAGTTCGTTGGCGTCCTTTTTCGCCGGCGCCTCGACCAGCGCGCGCTGCACGGTGCCGACCATCGCCGTATTGATACGGTCCGCCTGCGTCTGGATCTGCGCTTGCAGGCGCATCAGCCGCTCGACCTTGAGTTCATGCGGCGTATCGTCCTGCAACTCGGCGGCGGGTGTGCCCGGCCGGCGCGAGTAGATGAAGCTGAAGCTCTGGTCGAAGTCGAGGTCCTCGATCAGGCGCATGGTCGCCTCGAAGTCGGCCTCGGTCTCGCCCGGGAAGCCGACGATGAAGTCGGACGAGAGGCAGATGTCGGGGCGCACCTTGCGCAGCCGACGGATGATCGACTTGTACTCCATCGCCGTGTGGCCGCGCTTCATGGCGGCAAGGATGCGGTCGGAGCCGCTCTGCACCGGCAGATGCAGGTGGTTCACCAGCTTGGGGCAGGTGGCGTAAACGTCGATCAGGCGCTGCGTCATCTCGCGCGGGTGGCTGGTGGTGTAGCGAATGCGCTCGATTCCATCGATATCCTGCACAAGCTCGAGCAGCAGGGCAAAGTCGGCGAAGCTGCCTTGACCTTCGTCGTCGGCCGCAGTGTCCACACCGTCCATCGCGCCGCGATAGGCGTTGACGTTCTGGCCGAGCAATGTCACTTCTTTGACCCCGCGTTCGGCGAGGTCGGTGATCTCGGCGAGCACGTCGAGTAGCGGCCTCGAGACCTCCTCGCCGCGTGTGTAGGGCACCACGCAGAAGGTGCAGTACTTGCTGCAGCCCTCCATGATGGAGACGAAGGCACTTGCCCCCTCGACCCGCGCCGGCGGCAGGCTGTCAAACTTCTCGATCTCCGGGAAGCTGATATCCACCGCGGCGCGGCCGCTGCGGCGACGCTGCTCGATCAGCTCAGGCAGCCGGTGCAGGGTCTGCGGGCCGAACACCACATCCACGTAGCGCGCCCGCTTGACGATGGCCTCGCCTTCCTGACTTGCCACGCAGCCGCCAACGCCAACCACCACATCAGGATTGGCCTGCTTGTACTCGCGGATCCAGCCGAGGTCGGTAAAGACCTTTTCCTGCGCCTTCTCGCGCACCGAACAGGTATTGAACAGAATCACCTGCGCCTGCTGCGGATCGTCGGTCGGCGTCATGCCGTATTCGGCGGTGAGCACGTCGCCCATGCGAGCGGAGTCGTACTCATTCATCTGGCAGCCGTAGGTCTTGATGTAGAACTTGCCAGCCATCGGTGTCGGTGCGCGCGAAGAGAGGTGACGCGCTTACTTGAGCTGCAACTTGCTCTTGATCGGCTGGCAGTCCACCGCGCCCATCGCCACCCGGTCACGCTCGAACATCTCGCGCGCCTGAGCGGGCTGTACCGGGCATACGTAGTTGCCATTGACCAGCGCCTTCATCTGCTCCTTGCGCTTGCTGTCGAAGGTCTTGCCGATCGTCGCCAGCTCACCCGACTCCGCGCCGCAGCGCTGGCCGAAATCAAGCAGGCTTTTGCGCAGCTCGCTGGCGTTGGACAGCCCGCACAGCTCGTACTGTGCCGATTTGCGGGCGATCATCTGCGCCGCATCCTTGGCCCGCTGCAACTCATCGGCAGGCATGGCTGTGGCGGCGCCGGGCAGCGCAACGAGAATGGCGAGAGGCCAAGCCCTGAGGGCTCGGAGACGGGAACGGGTTGGGTGCATGTGTCGCATTATACTTGACAGCCCGAATCCAGCCTTCCGGCGCGTCTGCACCGGCCCGACCCTTTATGCAGGAAGCCTACGAACGCGCCCGCGCTGTCAAGCTCGTCATCTTCGACGTCGACGGCGTGCTGACCGACGGCCGCATCTACATCACCGACAGCGGCGAGGAGATGAAGGGCTTCCACTCGCGTGACGGCCACGGCATGAAGCTGCTCAAACACGCCGGCCTGGAGACCGCCATCATCTCCGGGCGCACCGCGCGTTGCGTCGAGGTGCGCGCCAGCAGCCTGGATGTCGGTGTGTTGTATCAAGGCGTCGAGGACAAGGTCGCGGTGTTCGAGGAGCTGCTGCAGCGCACCGGCCTCGCGCCGGAGCAGACCGCCTACATCGGCGACGACATCGTCGATCTGCCGGTGATGCGCCGCTGCGGCTTGGCCGCTTGCGTGCCCGAGGCGCCCGAAGTGGTACGCGCCAGCGCGCATTACATCTGCAAGTTGCCCGGCGGGCATGGCGCCGTGCGCGAGTGGTGCGAAATGATCCTGCATGCGCAGGGCCGTTTTGACGCTGCACTGGCACGCTACACAGCCTGACGCCTGACGAGGCCGGCCACCCACCCGATGAGCGACCGCCCGGCCCTCTGGTTCCCGCTGATTCTGCTGGCGGCGCTGGCTGCGCTCACCACCTGGCTGGACTTTGAGGTGCGCAGCAACCTCACCGAAGCTGCAAACCGCGACCGCCACGACCCGGACACCATCCTGCACGACTTCAGCACCCGGCAGACCGGCAAGACCGGCGCCCTTGAGGTCACCGTGAAGGCCAAGACGCTGCGCCATTTCATGGACGACGGCAGCACAGAGATGGAAGCGCCGCAGGTCGAACATCGCGACGCCAAAGGCAATACGCTCAGCGTACACAGCGATCGCGGGCGCAGCTCGGGCGATCGCAAGACGCTGGAGTTCGAAGGGCGCGTGACCTTGCGCCAGGGTGGCGCGACCAAGTCGCCGGCCACGCTGGAGACCAGCTACCTCAAACTGCTCCCCGACCGGCGCCTCGCCAGCACCGACCGCGACGTGCGCATCCAGTCGGCCGGCACCCTTATCACCGGCCATGGATTAGACTTTGACATGGATGCCCGCACGCTCAAGCTGCGTTCGCGGGTCAAGGTCACCTACCAGCCAGCCAGCCAGCATGCCGCCAAAGTCCCCGCCTCCGCATCACGCCGGCCTGATCGCCGCGCTGCTGGCCGCCGGTCTGCTTAGCGCTCCGGCGTTCGCCGAAAAGGCCGACCGGGACAAACCGGTGGAGATCGAGGCCGACAACGCGGAGGTCGATGACAAGACCAAGACCACGGTGTTCAAAGGCAAGGTCGTGATCACGCAAGGCACGCTGGTGATCCGCGGCGACAAGGTCACCCTGCTGAACGACGGCAAGGGCCGGCAGTCGGCGACGGCACTCGGCGACCCCGCCACCTTCCGGCAGAAGCGCGATGGTGCAGACGAATACATCGAGGGGCGTGGCCAGCGCATGGACTACGACAGCCAGCGCCAGATGATCCAATTGCGTGACAACGCCGAGATCAGGCGAGGTGGCGACTGGGCACGCGGCCAGTTGATCGAGTACGACAGCGAGAAAGGGACCTACCGCGTGGTCGGCGATACGCAGCGCACCGAAGGCGCACCGGCGGGCGCCGGTGGTCGGGTGCGGGCCGTGATCCAGCCGCGCAGCGCACCGGCCGATCCGCAGACGCGATGAGCACGCTGGCCGCGCAGCGGCTCCGCAAGCGCTACAAGGCGCGGATGGTGGTGCAAGACGTGTCGTTCAGCGTCGATGCCGGTGAGGTGGTGGGCCTGCTCGGCCCCAATGGCGCCGGCAAGACCACCTGCTTCTACATGGTGGTGGGCCTGGCGCCGGCAGACGGTGGCAGCATCCTGCTCGACGGCCGCGACATCACCCACGAGCCGATGCATGTGCGGGCGCGACTGGGCCTTGGCTACCTGCCGCAGGAGGCGTCGATCTTTCGCCGCATGACAGTGGCCGAGAATGTCCGGGCGATTCTCGAGATCGCCCATGATGATGACGACTGGATGGTGCGTCGCACCGCTGAGTTGCTCGACGAGCTGCACGTGAGCCACCTCGCCGATGCGTCAGCCGTCAGCCTTTCGGGCGGCGAGCGGCGACGCGTCGAGATCGCCCGCGCACTGGCCACCGAGCCACGCTTCGTGCTGCTCGATGAGCCCTTTGCCGGCGTCGACCCGATCGCCGTCATCGACATCCAGAACATCATCGGCTTTCTGCGCGACCGTGGCATCGGCGTGCTGATCACCGACCACAACGTCCGCGAGACGCTCGGCATCTGCGACCGCGCCTGCATCATCAGCGAGGGGCACGTGCTGGCCAGCGGCGAACCGGCGGCGATCGTCGACAACGAGGATGTCCGACGGGTCTACCTGGGCGAACGCTTCCGCCTCTAGGGCGGTGACGCAGCCGCCATGAAGCAGACCCTTCAGCTCCGCACCAGCCAGCAGCTGACACTCACGCCGCAGCTGCAACAGTCGATCCGCCTGCTACAGATGTCGACGCTGGAACTCGACCAAGAGCTCGATCGGGTGCTCGACGAGAACCCCATGCTCGAGCGCGCCGAAGACGGCGAAACCGACGAGTTGTTGCCGATGCTGGCGGCAGCCCTGGCCAGCCAGACCACGGCGGCGGATGGCGCGGGGCGCGGCGAGGGTGACACTGAGGCCAGAAGCGACGCTGGTGAACACGACGCCGGGACACTGCTGTGGGAGAGTGCCAGCGGTGTGGTCGACGATGACGAGGCCGGGCTGGAGCGCCAGACCGCGGTGGTCGCCAGCCTGCGCGACCACCTGATCTGGCAAGTGCAGATGTCGCAGTTGACCGAAGCCGACCGCCAGCTGGTGCTTTGGCTGATCGAGACGGTGGACGAGGACGGCTACCTGACGCAGCCGCTGGCCGAACTGGTAGAGGCCGCCAACGCGCTGGCCGACGCCGACCTCGATACGACCGAGGCCCCGCTTGACGAAGACACGCTGCGCGTGGCGCTGCGCTATCTGCAGACCTTCGATCCGCCTGGCGTCGGTGCTCAGGATCTCGCCGAATGCCTCGCCATCCAGATCGAGGCGCTACCCGCGGAGACACCTGGACGCGCACTCGCGCGAGTGCTGGTGCGGCACCATCTCGATGCGCTGGCCGGGCGCGATTACGCCGGCCTGCGCCGGGCCTTGGGCTGCGACGAGTCCGAGCTACGCCAGGCGCAGGCGCTGGTGACCCACCTCAACCCACGGCCGGGTGCCGCCTTTGGCGAGAACGAGACGCGCTATGTGGTGCCCGACGTGCGCGTGCTGCGAGCCGGTGAACGTTGGGTGGTGCGCCTCAACGCCGATGCCGTGCCGCGGCTGCGTATCAACCGGACCTATGCCGAATGGCTGGCCCGCCACCGCGGCCAGGCCGGCGAACTCGGCGGGCGCCTGCAGGAGGCACGCTGGATGCTGCGCAATGTGCAGCAACGCTGCGAGACCATCCTGCGCGTATCGCAGGCCATCGTCGCGCGCCAGCAAGCGTTCTTCGATCACGGCGAGGTGGCGATGCGCCCCTTGGTGCTACGCGAGATCGCCGAAGCGCTCGACCTGCACGAGTCCACCGTGAGCCGCGTCACCACCCAAAAGTACATGATGACGCCGCGTGGCCTGTTCGAGCTCAAGTTCTTCTTTGGTAGCCATGTCGCCACCGATGGCGGCGGCGCTGCCTCTTCGACCGCGATCCGGGCCTTGATCCGCCAGCTGGTCGGCAGCGAAGACCGGCAACGACCGCTTTCCGACAGCCAGCTCGCCGACATCCTCGGCCGGCAGGGTATCATCGTAGCGAGACGCACCGTCGCCAAGTATCGAGAGTCACTCCAGATCCCCGCAGTGTCCCTGCGGAAGTCGTTGTAGAACAGCAATCGCTGTGAAACCAGGAGGAGCTGCCATGAACCTTAGCCTAGCCGGTCACCACGTCGAGATTACACCGCCCATCCGCCAGTATCTGGAGGGCAAGTTGGACCGCGTACTGCGACACTTCGACGATGTCACGACAGTGGCCGTCGTTCTGTCGGTCGAGAAGCTCGAGCAAAAAGCCGCTGCCACGATCCACGTGCGCGGCCGCGATTTGCATGCCGAGGCGGTCGATCAGGACATGTATGCGTCGATCGATGCGCTGGCGGACAAACTCGACCGCGAGGTGATCCGCCACAAGGAAAAGAATCAGAACCACCACGGCGCAGGTCTCAAGCGCCAACCGCTGGCCGACTGAGCCGATCGTGGACGCATGAGCTCTATCGCCAGCCTCCTGCGTCCATCCAACGTCTCCCTCGACCTGCGTGTCGCCGGCAAGGCCGACCTGTTCGCCCAGTTGGCGCGACAGGCCGCGCCGCTGACCGGTGCAAGCGAGCACACCATCATCGATAGCCTGCGCGCGCGGGAGAGTGTCGGGTCCACCGGACTCGGTATGGGCGTGGCCATCCCTCACGGACGCATCAAGGGCTTGCGCGAAGCCACCGTGCTATTTGCCCGCTTGCAGCCGGCCATCGAATTCAACGCCCCGGACGGCAAACCCGTGTCGCTGGTGTTCACCTTGCTGGTGCCGGCACACGCCGATGAACTGCACCTGCAACTCCTCGGCGAACTGGCGCAGCACCTCGGCTCTGCGGCCTTTCGGGAGCAGCTGGCCACGGCCGCCGACGCCGATGGCGTGGTCGCCGCCTTCAACCCGAACGAGGTCTGAATGTCCAGCGTCACTGTCGCCCAACTGGTCGCCGACAATCAGGTCAAGCTTGGCCTGCGCTGGGTCCTCGACGAGCGCGCCAGCGAACGACGCATCGACAGCGAGTCGTTGATCAACTCGCCCAACGGGCTGGTCGGGCACCTCAATTTCATCCACCCCAACTGGATCCAGGTGCTCGGCGCCACCGAATTGGCCTACCTGCAGAGCCTCGAGGAGGCCTCGCTGAGCCACCACTTCAACCAGCTGTTCGCTGCGCGACCGCTGTTGCTGGTGATCGCCGACGCCGCACCGGTGCCCGACGTCCTGCTGGCGGCCTGTCGACGCACCAACACCCTGTTGGCCGCGTCCGACCAGCCGACCATCCCGTTCATGACGCTCCTGCGCGGCTATCTGACGCTGCGGCTGGCGCAATCCACCAGCGTCCACGGCGTGTGCCTCGACGTACTCGGCATGGGCGTGATCATCACCGGCGACTCCGGCTCGGGCAAAAGCGAACTCGGCCTCGAGCTGATCTCGCGTGGCGCTGGCCTGGTGGCCGACGACGTCGTCGACATCTACCGTATCGGACCTGATTCGCTGCAAGCGCGTTGTCCCAACTTGCTGCGCGACTTCCTTGAGGTGCGGGGCCTCGGCGTGCTCAACATCCGCACCATCTTTGGCGAGACTTCGGTGCGGCCGAACAAGAGCGTCCGCCTGATCATCCACCTCGCCAGCGTGCGCCACGTCGATCAGGCACCGCTCGAGCGGCTGCCGCTCAACGCCTCGGTGATCGACATCCTGGGCGTCAAGCTGGCCAAGGTGACCATCCCGGTGGCCCCGGGCCGTAACCTGGCCGTGCTGGTAGAAGCAGCGGTGCGCAACACCGTGCTGCAACTGCGCGGCATCGACAGCAACCGCGAACTGGCCGAGCGGCAGGCCAAGATGATCGCCGACGACGAGTGACGACCGGCAACACCCTCGACATCCTGCTCGTCACCGGTCAATCCGGCGCTGGCAAGAGTGTGGCCTTGCGTACGCTAGAGGACAACGGTTTCTATTGCGTCGACAACATCCCGGCTGAACTACTGGCTGACCTTGTTCTGCGTATCGGGCCACGCATCAGCGCGCCACTGGCGATCGGCGTCGACACTCGCAGTGCCACGGGCGGCGGCATCGACACCTTGCCAGCGCAGATCGACGGTCTGCGAGCCGAAGGTCATGCGGTACGCGTGCTGTTCTTCGAGGCCCGCCCGGAGGTGCTGGCACGGCGCTTCTCGGAGACGCGGCGACCACACCCGATGCAAGACGCGGCGCGCACGCTCGCCGAGACCATCGCGTTGGAGCGGGAGCGACTGGCGAGCGTGGCCGATGTGGCGCATCACATCGACAGCTCCGACGCCGCGTCGGCCCAACTTGCTGCCTGGGTGCGCGACTTCGCCGGCACCCCGACCGGCCACTTCAACGTGCTGTTCCAGTCCTTCGGCTTCAAGCACGGCACGCCGCTGGGCATGGACCTGGTGTTCGACGTGCGCTGCCTGAAGAACCCGCACTACGACCCGGCGCTGCGGCCGCAGAGTGGACGCGACGCCGGAGTGGCGGCATTTCTGGCCGCCGACCCCACGGTGCAGGCGATGCGCCGCAACTGGCTGCCGCGCTACCGCGACGAGCCGCGCAGCTACCTCACCGTCGGCATCGGCTGCACCGGCGGCCGCCACCGCTCCGTCTGGCTCGCCGAGCAACTGGCGCAGGATTGCGCCGAACTCGCAGCGGTGCAGATCCGCCACCGCGACATCGAGCGGATATCCAAGTGAGCAGCCCGCGAACGCCGCAGCGCGTGGTGGTGGCGTGGAGTGGCGCCTCCGGCATCGGCTACGGCCTGCGCCTGATCGAGGTTCTGTTGGCGGCTGGCGTGCAGGTCGAGTTGGTCTATTCGGCGGTGACGCAGGTGGTGGCGCGGCAGGAACTCGACCTCGCCCTGCCCTCTGCACCGGATGCCGCTGCCGCCATGCTGCGCGAGCGTTTCGCTGCCGGCGAGGCGCTGCAGGTCTACGGCCGCGAGGCCTGGTTTGCGCCGATCGCCTCGGGTTCGAATGCCGCCGATGCCATGGTGGTGTGCCCGTGCAGCATGGGCACGCTGGCATCGATCGCGCAGGGACTGGCGAAGAACCTGATCGACCGCGCCGCCGACGTGATGCTCAAAGAGCGGCGGCCGCTGGTCCTGGTGCCGCGCGAGACCCCGCTCTCTGCCATCCACCTCGAAAACATGCTGCGTCTGGCGCGTGCCGGCGCCTGCGTGCTGCCGGCCAATCCGGGCTTCTACCACCGAAGATCTGATCGACTTCGTGGTGATGCGGGTCTGCGACCAGATCGGCGTCGCCACCGACCTGCTGCCGCGCTGGGGCGAGCCAGCGGAGGGTGACACTTAGCAGTGTGGGCTGGGCGGCCCACCACCTCGGGGGTTGTGGGGAGGCGGCCCACTGCATCGGGTGTCACTTGTTCTCGCTCCCTGCTGCGCAAGGTCGCTTCGAAAAGGACACCCGACGGGGGCCGCCGTGGGACCGACTTGGTGGAGGCGGCCCACTACCTCCGGTGGTGACTTTCCTCGCTCCCTGAGCTTCGCTAGGTCGCTTCGGAAAGACCACCGGACGGGAGCCCCCGCCACCACACCCGCCACCGGAATCGCTTAATCCTCCGCGCCGTGCCCCAGCGCCGCCGCTCGGCTGACGGCCAGCTGCGCCACGCCGGGCTGCCGCGCGCGCCAGTCGGCGGTCTGCTCGTCGATCATGTGCTCAAGGGCGTCGATCCAGTCGCTGCGATCGTTGAGGCACGGGATGTAGTGATATTCGCGCCCACCGTGCTTAAGGAAATCCTCTTTGCCCTCCATGGCGATCTCTTCGAGCGTCTCCAGGCAATCGGCGACAAAGCCGGGGCACACCACATCCACGCGGCCGACCCCGGCCTCGGCCATCTCCACCAGCGTTGGCGCGGTATAGGGCTTGAGCCATTCGGCCTTGCCGAAGCGCGACTGGAAGCACACCTTCCAGCGTCCCTCCTGCAGCCCGAGCCGCTGCGCCAGCAGGCGGCCGGTCTTGTGGCACTCGCAGTGGTACATATCGCCAAGGTCGAGCGAGCGGCGCGGCACGCCGTGAAAGCTCATCATCAACTGGTCGGGCTGGCCATGCTCGGCCCAATACTCGCGGACACCGGCAGCGAGAGCATCGATATAGTCGGGCCGGTCGTGGAAGTTGCGCAGCATACGCAGCTCGGGCACCACGCGCCGCGCCTTGAGCGCGTCGAACACGGCATCGGCCACCGATGCGGTGGTGCTGCCGGCGAATTGCGGGTACATGGGGATCACCAGCAACCGGTCGCAGTGCAGGACACGCAGGCTGGCGATGGCGTCGGCCACCGTGGGGCGGCCGTAGCGCATGGCGTAGTCGATCACCACTGTGTCGCCGAAGCGCTTTTCCAGACGCGCCTTGAGCGCCTGCACCACGCGCTCGGTGTGCACACGCAGCGGCGAGCCCTCGGCTGCCCAGATCGACGCATACTTCGCGGCGGACGCGCGCGGCCGCAGCGGCAGGATGATCAGGTTGAGGATGAACCACCAGATGGCGCGCGGGATCTCGACCACGCGAGGATCCCAAAGGAACTCAGCCAGATAACGACGCAAGGCCGGCGCCGTGGGGGCATCGGGCGTACCAAGGTTGACCAGAAGGACGCCGATGCGTGGGCTGTCACCGTGGGAGAAGGCCGGCTCGGGCAGATAACGGGGCATGGCAGGAGTCTGGGTGTGGGCGGAGGGTCAGACGGCGCCAAGGCGCCATGGTTCAAGCTTTGGAAACGGTTCAGCTTTGGAAACAGTTCAAGCTTGGCAAGGGTTTCAAGCTGTAAACACGGATTGCACTGGCGCGGCTTCAGGCCATCGACGCGGTTCCAACTGTTGCGGGTTCAAGCTCCCGAGAGGGCGCTGGAAAGCAGCCGGGCGGTGACGTCGACGATCGGGATGACACGCTCGTAGGCCATCCGCGTCGGACCGATGACCCCCAAGGTGCCGACCACCTCGCCATCGACCTCGTAAGGCGCCGTGACGACACTGCATTCGTCGAGCGCGGTGACACCCGACTCGCCTCCGATGAAGATCTGCACCCCCTGCGCCTGCGCGCTGGCCTCAAAGATCTGCAGCAAGCCGGTCTTGCTCTCGAACATCTCGAACAGACGGCGCAGGGTGGCGAGGTCGGCGGTGAGGTCGTGGGTGCGCAACAGATTACCTTCGCCAGAGATGACGCAATCGCCCAGCGGCGCGGCATTGCCAGTGGCCAGGACAGCGCCCATCAGCGTCTGCATGTCCTCACGCAGGACGTGCAACTCTTCTCGCAGCCGCCGCTGCATCTGACCGAGCGTCTGGCCGGCGAAGTGCTCGTTGAAATAATTAGCGGCCTCGACCAGACGCGCCGGCGAGACCTGCTCGGCGAGGTGGATGACGCGGTTCTGCACGTCGCCATCGGTGCTGATCAACACCAGCAGTACACGTCGTTCGGAGAGCGCGATGAACTCGATCTGGCGCACCTCGGGTTCGACACGGCGTGTCACGCTCACCACCCCGGCAAAGCGCGACAGCTCGGACAGCACTTGCGAGGCGGTATTGATCAGTTGCTGCGGATTCGCCGGCGCGAGCTTGCCCTCGACCTGCTCGATCTGCGCGCGATCGAGCGGCTGTACGGTAAGCAGGCTGTCAACAAAGACGCGGTAGCCGCGCGGCGTCGGCACCCTTCCGGCCGAAGTGTGCGGGCTGGTGATGTAGCCGAGGTCTTCGAGATCGGCCATCACATTGCGCACGGTCGCTGCCGACAGGTCGAGGCCCGAATGCCGGGACAGCGTACGTGAGCCCACCGGTTGACCGTCGGCGATGTACTGCTCAACAAGCAGCTTGAGCAGGATCTGAGCGCGGTCATTGAGCATGCACCGGATATTAGCAGGGGCGCCCCGGTCGGCAGGGTCACAGCGCATACCTGCGATCCGGTCAGTCAGCCGATGGAGCTCCGCGGGCCTTGTGGTTTAATCGGGCCATGCACCCGATCCGGACCGCAGCCATCATCGGCAAGTTCGCCCGAAGCGAAGACACCGGGCCGCTGTCGGAACTGGCGCACTTCCTCGCCGCGCGAGGCCTGTCAGTGCTGGTCGAGCAGCACACCCACGAATGCATGGCCGACGCCGCACTGGTCTCGGCTGATTTTGCACGGATCGGCCGCGAGGCTGACCTCGCCATCGTCGTCGGCGGTGACGGCACGCTGCTCACCGTCGCGCGCGAGCTGGCGCCGCACGGCGTGCCACTGGTCGGCGTGAACCGCGGCCGGCTCGGC
This sequence comes from Betaproteobacteria bacterium, assembly GCA_009923755.1. Lineage (GTDB taxonomy): Bacteria > Pseudomonadota > Gammaproteobacteria > Burkholderiales > UBA3065 > UBA3065. Next base: position 15,510 of record RFSW01000031.1, read on the forward strand.
TTCACCACCGACATCGCCATGAACGGCATGCTGCCGGCCCTCGAGCAGATCCTCGACGGCCTTTTCACTGCCGAGGAGCGCACCCTGCTCGACGCCACAGTGAGCCGGGAGGGCCACACGCTGTTGCGCTCGCTGGCGTTCAACGATGTGGTGGCAAGCCGCGGGGTGCAAGGCGGGATGATCGAGTTCCGCGTCATGGTCGATGACGAATTCGCTTACGAGCTGCGCGCCGACGGCCTGATCCTCGCCACACCAACCGGCTCCACGGCCTACGCACTGTCCTCTGGCGGCCCCATCCTGCATCCTTCGGTCGCCGGTCTGATCCTCGTCCCGGTGAGCCCGCACACCTTGTCGAATCGTCCGATCGTGGTTGGCGACGGCAGCCGGATCGAGGTAGTACTGCTACGCGCAGCCCGCGGGAGCATCTACTTCGATGGGCGCGATCACCACACTCTGCTCGCCGGCGATCGCCTCACGGTGACCACCTCCCCGCATCGCTCGCGCCTGCTGCACCCGGCCGCTTACAGCTACTACCGCACCCTGCGCGAGAAACTCGGCTGGAGCGGCTCACCGCAACCCGGAGCCTGAGCCGCCATGCTGCGCGTGCTGGGCATCCGTGACTTCGTCATTGTTGACCGACTCGAACTCGAGTTCAGTCCGGGCTTCAATGTGCTCACCGGCGAGACCGGCGCCGGCAAGTCGATCTTGCTTGATGCGCTCGACCTGTTGCTGGGCGGTCGCGGCGAGTCCGGTCTGATCCGTCCCGGTGCGGAGCGTGCCGAGCTGCATGCCGAGTTCGAATGCGCGCCGGACAGCCCCGCAGCGCGCTGGCTGAGCGACAACGATTACGCCGACGCGCCCGGCGAGCTGCTGCTGCGGCGGGTGTTCGACCGCGCCGGACGGTCGCGCGCCAGCATCAACGGTCGCCCAGCCACGCTCGGCCAGCTGCGCGAGGCGGCCGAGCAATTGGTCGACATTCACGGTCAGAACGCGCACCTGATGCTGACCCGCGCCAGCGCCCAGCGCGAGCAGCTCGACCGCTTCGCCGCGGCCACTGCCGAAGCCGCCGAAGTGGCAGCCTGCTACGCCGCCTGGCGCGACGCCGATGCCGCCTTGGGCGAGTGGCAGGCGTCGGCCGAGGCTTGGCGCAGCCGACTCGAGACGCTCCAGCACGACATCGCCGAGCTCGAGGCGCTGGCAGGTGATGCCGCCGCGATCGAGGCACTCGAGGCCGAGCATCGCCGGCTTGCCCACGCGCAGAGCCTGATGGATGCCGCACGTGACGCCCTGCAGCATGTCGACGAAAGCGACGGCAATGCCCACGACCGCATCGCTCGCGCCCTCCAACGGGTGGACGCTGTGGCAGGGCTCGACGCGCGCTTGGGCGAAGCGCTTGACGCACTGCAAACAGCCGAGGCGGCGGCAGCCGAAGCGGCCTCTGGTCTGCGCCGCTATCTCGACCGCGCCGACCTCGACCCCGACCGCCTTGACGAGGTGGAATCACAACTGGCGGCCTTGCAGCGTCTGGCACGCAAGCACCGCACCACGCCGGCGGGTCTGCCGGTGCTGCTCGAACAGCTGCGTGCCGAGTGGCAACGCGCAGGCGGCGACGATGGCGAAGACGCCGAAACGCGCCTGCGGCAGCGCGCCACCGCCGCCCGGCTCGCCTACGATCAGGCGGCAGCAGCCCTGCGGGCCCGGCGTGCGCCGGCGGCCGAAGCGCTGGCGAGTGCGGTGACAGCAACCATGCAACGCCTGTCGCTGAACGGTGGTCGCCTCGAAGTGCGCCTGCTCGATGAGACCGAACCCTCGGCACATGGCAGCGAGCGCGTGGAGTTTCTGGTCTCGGCCAATGCTGGCATGACACCGGGTGCGCTCGGTCGCGTCGCGTCAGGCGGCGAGTTGTCGCGCATCGGCCTGGCGCTCAGCACAGCGGGTGCGGACTCGCTGGAGGCCGAGACACTGGTGTTCGACGAAGTCGATGCCGGCATCGGTGGGGGTGTCGCCGAAGTCGTGGGCCGCATGCTGCAAAGCCTCGGCGAAGGCCGCCAAGTGCTTTGCGTGACCCATCTGGCGCAGGTGGCCGCTTGCGCTGGCACGCAGTACCGCGTCAGCAAAGCCCTGGCCGATGGCATGGTGAGCAGCCGAGTGGTCCGCCTCGATACGGCGGGGCGCGCCGACGAGCTGGCACGCATGCTGGGCGGGGTTCAGATCACCGAGACCACGCTTGCGCACGCGCGCGAGATGTTGCTGCAGCTGGGCACTCCGAAGGGGACACCCGCAAGCGCTCCGGCAGGCACTCACGCAGGGGACAGTCTTCGATGTGATCGCCCCGGCCACGCCGTTTTGCCCTAAAGTATCGGTTGTGGCGACCGTTATCATTGCTAAGACTCAACCCTGGCCTCCCCAAGGAGGTGCCGCATGAAGATCCTGAGCAGCAACACCACCCGCATCGACACCAGCCCTGCCACGGGCGGCGTGGCACGGCCCGAAGAGCGCCGTCCGGCCGTTTCGCCGACCAGCAGCGCTGCGGCACGCGACGCCGGTACCGTGCGCATCGATCCGCGCGCCAGCCTGCTGGCTGCCGCCGAGTCGTCCATGGCCGATGCCCCCGAGATCGATATGGCGCGCATCGCCGAGATCAAGCAAGCGATCGCTGAAGGTCGCTTTGAAATCGACAGCCGCCGCGTCGCCGAACGGCTCGCCGGCAGCGTGCGCGACCTCATCCTCACGCGCAGCAACTAAAACCCGTGCCGCTATCCGGCGGCGTGCGGCAAAGCGGCTTCTGCGCGACAATCGCATGATGAGAACCGCGCCCCTCGAAGACATCCTGCGCCGCGAATTTGATGGCATGCAACGCCTGGGCGAAATCCTCGCCGAGGAGTTCACCTTGCTCGGCCGCAGCGACCCCGACGCGGTGGACGCTGTGCTGCAACGCAAGTCCGCCATCCTCGACGAGCTGCAACGCCATGCCAACGAACGCAGCGTGGCGCTGGCCGCAACCGGTGTCGCCGGCGCGGCGGAGACCGAAGCGTGGCTACGCGCTCACGCGGGTGAACCAACGGCCGCCTTGTGGCGCGACCTGCTGGCACGCACGCGCGACGTATGGACACAGCACCAGACCAACACGACGCTGCTTGAGGGGCTGATGCGCCACAACCGGCAGACGCTCGACCTGCTGACGCGACTGGCCAACCCCGACATGACTTACCAAGCCGACGGCAGCACCGCCGGGGGCTTTGGCACCCGCAGCCGCGGCCAGGCGTAAGTCTCGCCGCGCAAGACGCGGGGCGGACGCCGGCTACTCGCCGAGACCGGCGGGCATGCTGCGCCGACGCCGATCCATCAGTTCCAGCATGAGCGGCGTCAGGATCAACTGCATGGCCATGCCCATCTTGCCGCCCGGCACCACGATACAGTTCGGGCGGGTCATGAACGAACCTTGGATCATGCTCAGCAGGTAGGGGAAGTTGATGCCCTTGGGATTGCGAAAGCGAATCACCACAAAGCTCTCGTCGAGGGTGGGGATGTCGCGCGCCGAGAACGGGTTGGAGGTGTCGACCAGCGGCACCCGCTGAAAGTTGATGTGCGTGCGCGAGAACTGCGGGCAGATGTGATGCACGTAGTCGTACATGCGCCGCAGGATGGCGTCGGTCACTGCCTCCATCGAGTAGCCGCGCTCTTTCATGTCGCGATGGATCTTCTGAATCCACTCGAGGTTGACCACCGGTACCACGCCAATCAGCAGGTCGACCCACTGGGCCACATCCACGCCGTTGCCGACGAATCCTCCATGCAAGCCCTCGTACAGCAACAGCTCACTGCCCGGCGGCGTCGGATACCAGCTGGTAAAGGCACCGACCGGTACGCCGTGCTGCTCGGCCTCTTCCTCGTTGTGGATGTAGTGACGCCGTTGGCAGACACCCGTCTCGGCATATGCAGCGAAACACTTCTCAAGCTCACCGAGCAGATTGCCTTCCGGCCCGAAATGGCTGATCGGCCGCTTGTTGCGGCTGAGCTGCTCGGCGATCGCCATCTGCATGTCGCCGCGCCCGAAGCGGTGAAAGCTGTCGCCCTCGATATGGATGGCGCCGATCGATTCGCGGTGGCAAATGTGGTCAAAGGCCAGCTTGACCGTGCTGGTGCCAGCACCGGATGACCCGGTGACAGCGATGATGGGATGACGGTTTGACATAACCTAAGGATTATCGCGCAGAAACTCGGCCGACTCAGGGCAAGCTGACCGGTGGCGGCGCGCCGCCACCATCGCGCGGCGGGGACTCAAGGCCCGTCGGCTCAAGTCCCTGTAGCGCCAGGCCCGGCAGTGCCAGATTCGGCAGCTCTAGACCCAGGTGGCGATAGGCCGCCGGCGCTGCCACCCGCCCGCGCGGCGTGCGCTGCAAAAAGCCCTGCTGGATCAGGTAGGGCTCGATCACGTCCTCGAGCGTATCGCGCTCCTCGCCTACAGCAGCGGCGAGGCTCTCGACCCCCACCGGCCCGCCATCAAAGCGCTGAATGATGGCGCGCAGCAACCGGTGGTCCTGCACGTCGAGACCGGCACGGTCGACCTCGAGCATGAGCAGCGCAGCGTCCGCCGTGGCACTGTCGATGCGACCGGCGGCGCGCACCTGCGCGTAATCGCGGACCCGCCGCAGCAGGCGATTAGCGATGCGTGGTGTGCCGCGCGAGCGGCGTGCCACCTCAAGCGCACCGGCGTCGTCGATGCCGACCTCGAGCAAGCCCGCCGAGCGGGTGACGATGCGCGACAGCTCCTCGGGCGTGTAGAACTCGAGCCGCGCGACGATACCGAAGCGGTCGCGCAGCGGGTTGGTGAGCATGCCGGCGCGGGTGGTGGCACCGACCAAGGTGAACGGCGGCAGGTCAAGTTTGACCGAGCGCGCCGCCGGCCCCTCGCCGATCATGATGTCGATCTGGTAGTCCTCGAGCGCCGGGTAGAGCACTTCTTCGACCACCGGACTCAGGCGATGGATCTCATCGATAAAGAGCACATCGTGCGGCTCGAGGTTGGTGAGCAGCGCGGCGAGGTCGCCGGCGCGCTCCAGTACCGGACCCGAGGTCTGGCGCAGGCCGACGCCCATCTCGCGGGCGATGATATGCGCCAGGGTGGTCTTGCCCAGCCCCGGCGGGCCATAGAGCAGCACGTGGTCGAGCGCTTCGCGGCGCTGGCGGGCGGCCTCAACGAACAGCGAGATCTGGCCGCGCGCCTTCTCCTGGCCGACATACTCCGACAAGTCGCGCGGCCGCAGCGCGCGCTCCATGACATCTTCTTGGGGACTGGCGGCGCG
>RFSW01000032.1 GCA_009923755.1 Betaproteobacteria bacterium
CGGCGCGGAGGGCCTGCACCGCGTCGGCCTTGGCCTGCACGCTGACGCCGGCGCGCCATTCGGTGATGCCGAGCGCGGCCGCGACCGGCCGGACGGCGGCCTCGTTGTCGCCACTGAGCAGGATCAGCCGGATGCCCAAACGCTGCAGCTCGCGCACGGCAGCCACAGCATCGGGTCGCAAGGTATCGGCCAGCCCCCAGGCCATGCGCACGCGCTGGTCATCGGCCAAGGCGACAATGCTGAGGCCGCGCGCGCGGGTCTCAGTGAGCCAAGCCTCCGGCAGGGGCGTGCCGCGGGCAGTCATCCACTCGGCAGAGCCGAGCGCCCAGGTGGTGTCATCGATGCGCGCGGAGACACCACGACCTGGCTCGGTGCGGACTCGCACACGCGGTGCGGAAGCGTCCCTGGCGGCCGGGGATTGCGCGGATGCGGCACCGCTTCCACCCGCCTCCGCGGGCCACAAGGCGAGCGCCACTGCCCGCGCCAAGGGGTGGGTCGAAGCGCCAGCGAGCTGCCGGGCTATGCCGAGCGCGACATCGTTTCGCAGCCCCGGGGGCGGGCCACCCGCTTGACCCCGGCCGGAGGTATCGACCGCTTCGCCCGGCGCAATGGCGTCGGTGCTTACGGGCAGCCCGGCGCCTGTGTCAGCGCGCTTCCACCCCGCCTGAACCACCACCTGTGGCTTGCCGGCCGTCAGCGTGCCGGTCTTGTCGATGACCAGCGTGTCGATGCGCGCGGCGTGCTCGAGTGCGGCCGCGTCGCGGAACAGCAGACCGCGTCGCGCGGCCCGTCCAGTAGCCACCAGGATCGCAGTCGGCGTCGCCAGTCCCAACGCACAAGGGCAGGCGATGACCAGCACGGCGATGGCGTGAACCAAGCCGAGCGCGGGTTGGCCAAACCATGCCCAGGCGGCGGCCGTAGCCATTGCGACGCCGACCACCGCCGGTACGAAGACGCCCGAGATGCGATCGGCCAGGCGCTGGATCGGCGGCTTGGCGGCCTGCGCCGCGCGCACCCGGCGCACGATGCCGGCGAGCACCGTATCGCGGCCAGTCGCGGTGGCGCGGGCAATCAGCAGCGCACCGACGTTGAACGTGCCGGCGAAGATGGCCTCGCCGGCCGTCCGCGCGAGCGGGAGCGACTCACCGGTGAGCATGGACTCGTCGAGGTGGGCCGAGCCACCGAGCGCGTCTTCGGCAGGTGCGTCGCCAGCCGCGCCCTCCCCGAGCAGCACGCCGTCCACCGGCACCGACTCACCGGTCGGCACGCGGAAGGTGTCGCCGGGCAACAGAGTGGCCGCATCGACCTCCTGCCAGACACCGCCTCGCTCGACCCAGGCGCGACGCGGTGCGAGATCCAGCAGCGCCCGCAGGTCGCGATTGGCGCGCAGCCGCGCCTGCTCCTCGAGGCGCTTGCCGACGCGCACCAGGGCAATGATCAGCACCGCCGATTCGAAGTAGAGCGGACCACCGCTGTGCCAAGCCCACAGGCTCAGGCCGTAAGCGGCAGAGGTGCCGAGCGCCACCAGCACATCCATACTGGCGAGTCCGCCGCGGATAGATGCCCACGCGCCCAGGTAGAAGCGCGCGCCGGCGACGAACTGCACCGGCGTCGCGAGCGCGAACTCGAGCCAGCGCGGCAGCATGAAGGCGTGGGTGCCGGCCGCCATCGCGGCCATTGAGGCGAGGAACGGCAGCGCCACCAGCACCGAGAGCCAAAGCAGCGGGTCGTGCTCACCGCCGGCAGCAGGCTTTCCACTCGCCACCACCTTGTAGCCCGTTGCCTCGACGACCTTGGCGAGCTGCACGGCGTCCGGGCGGTCTGCTGCAAGCAGCAGGTGCGCGCTGGCGGTCGCGTAGTTCACCTCGGCATGGCGCACACCCGGTTCGGCGGTGAGCGCCTTCTCCAAGCGCAAGGCGCAGGCGCCGCAGTGCATGCCCTCAATCTGAAGATCGATAGCGGTGAGAGCGGCAGCGGGACTGGAGGACACGGGGTCGTTGGCAGTAGGTCGGTCGATGCGATAGTGCTCCGCGGGTCGCGGGCCGGCCGCCTCAGTCATCGGACATATTGACCCGCGCCGGGTGCGACGCCACATCCCCAAAACGCAGCGGGTCGAGCCGGCGGACGAGGTCGCGGGGCAGCGGCAGCGGCTCGCCACAGATCATGCTCGCCAGCAATTCGCCGCAGAGGGGCGCGCAGGTCAGGCCGCGACTGCCATGCCCCAGACTGGCGAACAGCCCCGGCGCGAGCGCGCCGACCAGCGGCAAGCGGTCGGGCGTGGCAGCGCGCACCGAGACCCTTGCCGATGTGAGCGGCTGGTCGCCCCAACCGGGTACCAGCCGGCCGAGTCGCCAGCGATTGGTCTCGTCGTCCTCATCCCGCGGGTTGAGGTCAGCGTCATCACGCTGGAAGGTGGCGCCGACGATGTGGCGGCCATCGCGGGCGGGCGTCACGTAACCCTCGCGACAGACGATGGCGTCGAGCGGCCGCCCCGGCTCCGCCTCGGCCCAGGACAATTGCCCACGGACATGCCTGAGCGGGAGATGTATGTGACCACTCACTCCAAAGGCATTGGCAACGACCACGACGGGCCAGGTCGAGGTACTGCCATCGGCCAGGGTCACGCACCAGGCAGGCGCGCCCGCAACCGATTGGACGCCAGGCGGCTCAGGCTCGACCCGCTGCACCTGTCCGCGTACGAGCATGGCCCCCGAGACCTCGAGCATCTGCCGCACCAGATCGCCGGGTACCACGCTCAGGCCGTCCTCGATCCAGACGCCATCGCCGGCGACCGGCTGCCCCGTTCGCGCCATCGCCGCCTCGGCCGGCATCCAGCGCATCCACTCGGCGGGAGACGCCTCAGCGTGCTTGCGCAGGCGTCGCGCATGCTTGTCGTCGCGCGGCAGACGCAAGGCGCCGCAGCGCGCATGCCGAACATCCGGAGCCCCGCAGGCGTACCGCGCGAGCCAGCCCTCCAGCCACCAAGTCGACCACGCGGTAAGCGCGGAGATCGGGTGTTCGATGCCGGAGGGCTCCGGCCGCACAACGCCGAGCGGGTTGCCGGAAGCGCCGCTGGCCGGCGCGTCAGCCTCGATCACCGTCACAGCGATGCCGCGCGCGGCCAGCGCAGTGGCGGCGCTTGCGCCGGCGATCCCGGCGCCGATGATCAGCGCCCGGTCTGGACTCGCCGCCAAGTTCGGAGGCTGGCCAACCGCCTCCGCAAACGAGGCCTCCAGCCGCTCGCGCTTGGCCGCGAAGCCAGGCTTGCGCTCCACTCGGCAGCCGGCCGATTCCAATGCACGCCGCACCTCGCCGGCCACGCACCAGCTTGCCAGTCGCGCACCTGGCCGACAGTGAGCAACCACTTCTGTCAAAACCTCAGGCCGCCACATGGCCGGGTTGCGGTCAGGTGCGAAACCATCGAGAAAGACGCTGTCGGCGCGACACTCCAGCGCCTGCAAGCCGGCCAGCACTTCGTCGAAAACCAGTGTCAAGGTGAAGTGCTCGCCCAGCGGGATGCGGTAGAAGCCCTGCATCGGCAGCGGCCAACCGGCCAGCAACGCCTCGCGCCACGGCGTCAGCTCTTCGAAAGGCGCCAGCCCCGCCACAAGGTCGTCAAGCGACAGCGGGTGCGCCTCGATGCCGACGTAATGGATGTGACAGGTCATCGCCGCGCCACCGGCCGCGTGTGCAGCGTGCGCCAGCGCCAAGGCATTCAGCCCGGTACCGAAGCCGGTCTCCAGAACCGTGTGCGATCGCCCCGTCAGTCGCGCTGGCAGGTCGCATCCGGCAAGAAACACCGCGCGCGATTGCGCCAGCGCCCCCGCACGGCTGGCGTACGTATCGCCAAAATCCGGCGCCAGCAGCGAGCCGTCGTCCTGGCGGACGATGCGGCCGGGCTGCAGCCGCCGCACCTTCTAGCCCTCGCGCTTGAGCGCCGGAAACAGGATGACGTCGCGGATCGCCGGACTGTCGGTCAGCAACATCGCCAGACGGTCGATGCCGATGCCACAGCCACCGGTCGGCGGCAGGCCGTACTCCAGCGCGCGGATGTAGTCGGCGTCGAAGTGCATCGCCTCATGGTCGCCGGCGTCCTTGGCTGCAACCTGTGCCTGAAAGCGCGCCGCCTGATCCTCGGGGTCGTTCAACTCGCTGAAGCCGTTGGCGATCTCGCGGCCGACGATGAACAGCTCGAAGCGCTCGGTAATGCCGGGCCGCGTGTCCGACTCGCGCGCCAGCGGGCTGACCTCGATCGGGTAGTCGATGATGAAGGTCGGCGCCCACAGCTGAGACTCGGCGGTCTCCTCGAACAGGGCGAGTTGCAAGGCGCCCAAGCCGGCGTACTTCAGTTGCGGGCCATCGACGTGCGCGCCCAATCTCTTGAGCTCGGTGCGTAGGAACGCCGCGTCAGCCAGTTGCGCGTCGGTGTAGTGCGGCGCATGCGCCTTGATTGCTTGGACGATGGTCAGACGCGCGAACGGCTGTGACATGTCCAGTTCGCGGCCCTGATATTGCAGCACCGCGCTGCCGGTCGCCTCCAAGGCTGCGCGACGGATCAGCGCCTCGGTGAAGTCCATCAGCCACACGTAGTCGGTATAGGCCGCGTAGAACTCCATCATGGTGAATTCGGGGTTGTGACGCGGACTGAGGCCTTCGTTGCGGAAGTTGCGGTTGACCTCGAACACGCGCTCGAAGCCACCCACCACCAGCCGCTTGAGATACAGCTCCGGCGCGATGCGCAGGAACATCTCCTGATCGAGCGCGTTGTGGTGCGTGATGAAGGGCTTGGCCGCTGCGCCACCCGGGATCGGGTGCAGCATCGGTGTCTCCACTTCGAGGAAGCTCGCCTCGACCATCTGGTTGCGGATCGCCGACATCATCTTGCTGCGGGCGAGGAAGGTCCGCCGCGTATCCTCCGAGACGATGAGGTCGACGTAGCGCTGGCGGTACTTCACCTCCTGGTCGGCGAGGCCATGGAACTTGTCCGGCAGGGGGCGCAGGCTCTTGGTCAGCAGGCGGATGGCGCTTGCCTTTACGGTCAGCTCGCCGGTGCGGGTCTTCATCAGCGTGCCCTCCACGCCAAGGATGTCGCCCAGGTCCCAGTGCTTAAAGGCCTCGAGCGCGTCGGCGCCGACCGCGTCCAGCTGCACGTAGATCTGCATGCGGCCGCTGGCGTCCTGCAGGGTGCCGAAGGCGGCCTTGCCCATCACGCGCTTGAGCATCATGCGGCCGGCGATGCAGGCCGGAACCGGGCTCGCTTCGAGGTCCTCGGCGCTGGCATGGCCGTTCGTAGCGTGCAACGCGGCGACCTGATGCTGCGGGCGGAAGTCGTTGGGAAAGGCCGGGCCGGCCTCACGCAGGCGGGCGAGCTTGGCGCGCCGCTCGGCGATGATCTGGTTCTCGTCGAACTCGGGTTCGTTGGCTGCGGGCGCGGCGGCCGGGGTCTTGTCGGTCATCGGGTCGGTCGGGTCAGCCGCAGTCTTGCCGGCCCCCGGGGTTCGTGTGGGACGCGCGATTGTAAGGCAGGGGGCTGCGGACAACCGAAAAGCCTACGCGCGAGACCGAACACTCAACGCCGCCAGAGCGTCCCCTGCGCCGTGTCCTCGAGCATGATCCCGGCCGCCGCCAGCTGATCGCGAATGGCATCTGAACGCGCGAAGTCCTTCGACGCTCGCGCGGCGCGGCGCTCGGCCACCAGCGCGTCGATGTCGGCATCGCTCAGGCCACCGGCCGCAGCCGGACCGCGCAGGTAGGCGGTGGCGTCGGCCTGCAGCAGACCGAGCACGCTGCCCAGCGCATGCAGCAGCCCGCTCGCATCGGCCGATTTGCTGCGGTTGACCTCGGTCGAGAGCTCGAACAGCACCGCTAGCGCTTCGGGCGTGTTGAAGTCGTCGTTCATGGCGGCGGCAAAGCGCGCTGCGCGCGGCTCCGCCCAATCGATGGTCACGGCCGCAGGCGGTACATCACGCAGGCTGATGTAGAGCGAATCGAGCGCCCGCCGCGCGTCATCCAGGTGGGCATCGGAATAGTTGAGCGGGCTGCGGTAGTGCGCACGCAGGATGAAGAAGCGCACCACCTCGGGCGCGTACTTGGCCAGCACCTCGCGCACGGTGAAGAAGTTGCCCAGCGACTTCGACATCTTCTCGTCGTCGACGCGAACAAACCCGTTGTGCATCCAGTAGTTGACGAAAGTGCACTGGTGCGCACCCTCGCTCTGGGCGATCTCGTTCTCGTGGTGCGGAAACTGCAGGTCCTGCCCACCGCCGTGGATGTCGAACTGGCGGCCCAGCAGAGAGCCGGCCATCGCCGAGCACTCGATGTGCCAGCCAGGGCGGCCCGGCCCCCAGGGGCTGGGCCAGCTCGGCTCACCCGGCTTGGCGGCTTTCCACAGCACGAAGTCGAGCGGGTCCTCCTTAGCCTCGCCCACTTGCACACGTTCGCCAGCGCGCAGGTCGTCGGGATTTTTGCCGCTCAACTTGCCGTAGTCGGCAAAGCCGCGCACGCGGTAGTACACATCGCCGTTCGGCGCCGCGTAGGCCAACCCGCGCACCTCCAGGGTGCGAATCATGTCGAGCATCTGCGCCACGTACTCGGTGGCCTTAGGCTCGTGATCGGGGCGGATGACGCCGAGCGCCTCGGCGTCCTCGTTCATGGCGTCGATGAAACGGCCTGTCAGATCGCCGATGCTCTCGCCATTCTCTGTGGCGCGCTTGATGATTTTGTCGTCAATGTCGGTGATATTGCGCACATAAGTCACCTTCATGCCGCCTTCACGCAGCCATCTTGCAACAACGTCGAAGACCACCATGACCCGGGCATGGCCGACATGGCAGAAGTCGTAGACCGTCATGCCACACACATACAGGCGGACCTCGCCCGGCGTGATCGGGCGGAAGGTCTCTTTCTGGCGGGTGAGGCTGTTGTAAAGATTGAGCACTCTCAAATCCGGCTGGGACCGTTCGGCGCGCAAAAACAGGGAAAGGGGATTTCGTCACCGGCACGGATGCTTCTGCCGCAAAGCCGATTTAAACTGGTCGCCAGAAGCGCCGGCGACACCTTCGGCAGTCACTGCCACGGGCGGCGCGGAGCATAGCATGACGGGGCACAAGACCCTGCCGACACGACCGCAGGAGGGGACCATGACACCCTGTATGAACAAGGGCTTGGGCGTGCTCTGCGCGCTGCTGGTAGCTGGCGCACCGACTCACGAAGTTGCGGCGGCACCCTTCGTGGAGCTGCGCACCAGCCACGGCCCTTTGGTGTTGGAGTTGCACCCGGAGTCGGCGCCGCAGACGGTGGCCAACTTTCTTGCTTATGTCGACGACGGTTTCTATGCCGGCACCGTGGTTCACCGGGTCATTCCCGGCTTCATGGTGCAGGGCGGGGGCTACGATGCCGACCTGCGGCATCGCCCCACCCGTGAGCCGATCGAAAACGAAGCCGCACGTTGCCTCAAGAACCGGCGCGGCACAGTGGCCATGGCCCGCAGCATGGCACCACGTTCCACCACCAGCCAATTCTTCATCAATGTCGAGGACAACCCGCACCTCAACCACGTGCGCCTGGAGTCCGGATACGAGGGCTACTGTGCCTTCGCCACCGTCGTCGAGGGGATGGATGTGGCCGATCGCATGAGCCGTCTGCCGACTGGCGCCGCTGGAACCTTCTCAGGCGATGTTCCGCTCGAACCGGTGCTCATCGCTGAAGCCCAGCGCGTCGATCGCCCGGCGCGAGTCGCCGAAACGCGCACCGGGCGTCCGGACCCGAGCGAAATCAACGCCCCGAAAAGCGCTACGGGGTCCACAATGGCGCGGCGTCCGCCGAACCGGCGCGTCACGCCTTGACCCCCAGCGGGCCCTACTTCCGACCAGGAATCACCATGAGCAAGGTCCGACTCACCACCAGCATGGGTGACATCACCCTCGAACTCGACGCCGAAAAGGCGCCCGAAACCGTCGCCAACTTCCTTGGCTACGTTCGCGAGGGTCACTACGCCAACACCATTTTTCATCGTGTGATCAAGGGCTTCATGATCCAGGGCGGTGGCTTCGAGCCTGGCCTCAAGCAGAAGCCCACGCGCGCGCCCATTAACAATGAGGCGACCAACGGGCTGGGCAACCAGCGTTACACCGTTGCCATGGCGCGCACCAACGAGCCGCACTCAGCCACCGCGCAGTTCTTCATCAATGTGGTGGACAACGACTTCCTCAACCACACTGCAGCGAATGGTCAGGGCTGGGGCTATTGCGTGTTTGGCAAGGTCGTGGAAGGCACCGAAGTGGTCGACAGCATGGTCAAGGTACGCACCATCAAGCAGGGCTTCCATTCGGATGTGCCGGAAGAGGACATCGTCATCACTGGCGCCGAAGAGCTGGCCTGAGACACCTCGCGGTCAATCAGGCCACACCAGCCCAGGTGTCCATCATCCCGACACCCGACAAGCCCGGCGCCCCCTGAGCGATATCGATGAGGCCCCGGCATGACTATCTGGCTGGCAATGGACGCGGCGCAGTGCTGTTCGCCTCCGACCTGCACTTGTCGCCGCAGCACCCGCAGGGACTCGAGGAGCTGCGGCGTTTGATCGAGCGCACTCCGGCAGCCGATGCGCTCTATCTGCTTGGCGACATCTTCGAGTACTGGGTCGGTGACGACGACCTGCTCGAGCCGTTCAACCAAGCGGTCGCCGAAGCACTACGCTATGCCGAGTGTCCGGTCTATGCGATGCATGGCAACCGCGATTTTCTGCTCGGCCACGCCTTTGAGGTCGCGGCCGGCACAACGCTGCTGCCCGACCCGACGCCAATCGATCTCTTCGGTGTCCCGACACTTTTGCTGCACGGCGACACCTTGTGCACCGATGACGTCAGCTACCAGCGGTTTCGTGCAGTGGTGCGGCGCGGCTGGGTACAGCACCTGTTCCTACGCCTGCCCCACGATTGGCGACGGCGTTTCGCGGGCTACACCCGGCAGCGCAGCCGTGCAGCGCAGTCGCGTGCGCCGATGGCGGTACTTGACGTGACGCCGGATGCCGTTGCGGCGCTGCTGCGCGAATCCGGCGCAACGCGCCTGCTTCACGGCCACACACACCGGCCGGCACATCACCAGCTCCGCGTCGATGGCCGGCCCTGCCAGCGCTGGGTGCTCGCCGACTGGTATGGGGTGGGTACGGCGCTGCGGGTCACGCCCGAGGGGGCAGAAACGATCCGACTCGGCGCTGAAGCCGCCGTCTAGCCAATCACGCACGCCGCGCGAGCGGCATCTGCGGCCTCAAACCCCATCGACGTCGTCCGCGTCGTCAATATCTCTGGTGGCAAGATCTGCGCTGCGCTCGAAGGGCGCCACCTCCACCGGCATCGCGTCGAAGGCAGTGTCGCCATCGGCCCGCGCGACGCCGTCCGCGCGCACCGCCGCGAAGTCGTTCAAGGCGTGATCGAGCAGGTGCGTCGGCACCACCTGCGACATGGCCCGGAAGGCGCTCTCCACCCGCCCGGGGAAGTCCTTCTCCCACTGCCGCAGCATGGCCTTGGTCTCGGCGCGCTTGAGGTTGGGCTGCGAGCCGCACAGATTGCACGGGATGATCGGGTAGCCGACCATCGCTGCGTACTTCTCGATGTCGCGCTCGGGCACATAGGCCAGCGGCCGGATCACCACGTGGCGGCCGTCGTCCGACACCAGCTTGGGCGGCATGGTCTTGAGCTTGCCGCCGTGGAACAGGTTGAGAAAGAAGGTCTCGAGGATGTCGTCGCGGTGGTGTCCCAGCGCGATCTTGGTCGCGCCAAGCTCATCCGCTACGCGGTAAAGGATGCCGCGGCGCAGGCGCGAACACAGCCCGCAGGTGGTCTTTCCCTCCGGCACCACCCGCTTGACGATGCTGTAGGTGTCCTGCGTCTCGATGTGGAACGGCACGCCGAGCGCGGTGAGGTACTCCGGCAGGATGTGCTCCGGGAAGCCAGGCTGCTTCTGGTCGAGGTTGACAGCGATGAGCTCAAAACGCACCGGCGCGACCTGCTGCAACTTCATCAGGATGTCGAGCAGGGTGTAGCTGTCTTTACCGCCTGAGGTCGCCGTCCTCGATCATGGCGAAGTGCTCGATGGCCATGCCGGTGAGGCGGCGGATGCGCTTCTCCAGGGCGACCTGCCGGCGCGAAGTGCCGGTCGGGCGGCTGAAGCCGCGGCGCCCTTCGATGCCGGTATTAGCGGTGGCCGCTTCAGTTGGCGGCGTCGGATGGCCATCGGCGGCCACACCACGCTGGCGAAACTCTATGGTTTGCGCGGTCACTGTTGACGCCTCAGAAAGCGCCTTGCCGCATCAGTAAGGCCGTTTCGCGCCACCCATGAGGAGAGGGGTCGCGCAACCCGGAACGCGGAGGGCGGCTCAGAGATGGGCACTGCGCCCTCCATCGACATTCAGGATGTGGCCGGTGACGTAGGGCGCGTCATCCACCAGAAAGAGCACCGCGCGTGCAATGTCGTCAGGATCGCCGACGCGGCGCAGCGGCACCGTGTTGATGATGCGCTGGCGCGCCAGCTCGTCCTGCCAGCTGGCGTCTTCCGGCCAGGTGATTGCGCCAGGCGCCACGCCATTGACCCGCACCTCGGGTGCCAGTTCGCGCGCCAAAGATTTGGTGAGGTTGGCAAGACCGGCCTTGGCGGTGCTGTAGACCACGTAATTCTTCATCGGACGGTCGGCATGGATGTCGACGATGTTCACGATGCAGCCGCGGTGCGCGCGCAACTGCGGCATCGCGGCCTGCGAGAGGAACAAAGGCGCTAGGAGATTGGAGCCGATCAGGTCGTCCCAATCCTTCTTGGTGATCTCGCCCACCGGTGTCGGCGTAAAACTGCTGGCGTTATTGACCAGCACATCGAGGCGACCAAAGCTACGCACCGTCTCATCGACCAGGCTATTGAGGCCCTCGATGTTGAGCAAATCCGCCTGCACCAGAGCCACCGACCCAGGACGCGCATCATTGAGCACGGCTTGCAACATGCGCGCCTCGCCCTCCGAGCTGCGGTAATGGATCATCAGCTGATAGCCGGCTGCGTGCAGACAGCGGGCAATCGCCGCTCCGACCCGCTTGGCCCCACCAGTGATCAGCGCGACGCGTGGCGGGTCGCCGTTCTGGTCGTTGCGGGATTCGCTTTTTTGCATTGCTCAAAGGTTACCATAATCAGATGCTTAGCCCCCACCCCGAGGCCCCGGATGAGGCCGCCCACAGCGCTGCGATGCGCGCGCATATCGACGCGGCGATCGGCGATGCCGGCGGCTGGATCCCGTTTGCCGAATACATGGATCTGGCGCTCTACACGCCTGGGCTCGGTTACTACAGTTGCGGCCGGCAGGTATTTGGTGCGGCCGGCGATTTCGTCACAGCACCCGAGATGGGCGGCCTCTTCGCGGCGACGCTCGCGCAGTGGCTGGATGGATTTTTGCCGACAGATGCGCGCACGATCACAGAATTTGGCGCCGGAAGCGGGCTTTTGGCTGCGCAGCTGCTGGCCGATCCGCGACTCGCGGACGTCCGCTATCGCATCGTCGAGGTCAGTGCGCCGCTGGCCACCCGGCAACGCGAGCGGATCTCGGCAGTGCCCGGCGCATTCGAGCGGGTCGAGTGGCTCACCGCCCTGCCGGAATGTCTGGAAGGCGCGGTAATCGGCAATGAGGTGCTCGACGCCATGCCGGTGCACCTGTTGGTCGGCCACAACGGCGGGGTTCTGGAGCGCGGCGTGGGCCTGGTGCAGGGCGACTTAGCCTGGTCGGACCGACCGCCGACAGCCGATGCACGGGCGGCGCGGGCGCTGCGCCGCGTCGAGGCTGGTGAGTGGCCAGACGGCTATCTGAGCGAGGTGCACCCGCGACAAGAGGCCTTTATCGCAAGCCTGGCCGAGCGTCTGCAGCGGGGCATGCTGGTCTTCATCGACTATGGCTTTGACGAGCCCACCTACTATCACCCGCAGCGCGCGCAGGGCACCCTGCGCTGCCATCACCGCCACACCGCCAATGACGATCCGCTGTGGCAGCCCGGTACGCAGGACATCACCGCACACGTCAATTTCGATGCGCTGGATGCGGTCGCCGCCGAGGCCGGGCTGGAGGGCGGACACGTGAGCTTTGCGCGCTTTCTGCTCGATGCCGGCATCCTGGATGTGCTCGCCCGCACGCCGGCGGATGACCCGGCGCGCTATCTGCCACTGTCTGCCGAGGCCAACCGCCTGCTGTCACCGGCGGAGATGGGGGAGCTATTCCGGGTGGCGGTTTGGGGGCGGCCCACGACCTCATAACCGGCAGTAGGCGACTACGGCCGGGCGTAAGCAGTGGTTGGCGGCCCACTACCTCGGGTCTCGCTTGTTCTCGCTCCCTGCTGCGCAAGGTCGCTTCGAAAAGGACACCCGACGGGGGCCGCCTACTTGGGGTTTTTGGCGCTGCGCTGACCGTCGTTGGCCGGGAGAGCAACGGCTGAAGCTTTCGCAGCGGACTGCGGAGCCATCTGCAAGAGAGCCTCACCGCTGGTAAGCCCGGCCAACCACCACCCGAGAAGAGTGTCCCGATGGAAGCCCCGGCCGCCAGAGTCGACTCGGGGAGGGCCCGCCATGCACTAAACCCTTCTACGGCGAAGCTCGACAGCCAGAAGCGCAAGCAGGGCGAAGATCACAACCGGCCAATCCCGCCAACGCTGGTAGGGGGTGGTGCCGTTGCGGCCCTGCACCTCAACGGCCAGCACGCCGGGCGCGAATGGCGGCAGTGCAGCGATCACCTGGCCGCGGTGGTCAGCCGCCAGCGTCACGCCATTGTTGGTGGCACGCAGTAGCGGACGGGCGTTCTCCAGTGCGCGCATCTGCGACTGCTGAGCATGCTGCCACGGCGCGGCGGTCTGGCCGAACCAGGCATCGTTGGTCTGATTGACGAGCAGGGTCGCATCCCGAGCGCGCCCAGCCACTTCGCTGGCAAAGATGTCCTCGTAGCAAATCATGAAGGCGATGCGCTGACCGCCGAGGGCAAAGGGCGCCTGATCCGGCACGCCACGGCTGAAATCGGCCAGCGGGATGCTTACTGCATCAACGAACCAGCGGAATCCCCACGGTACGAACTCGCCAAATGGCACGAGATGGTGCTTGCTGTAGGGGATCGCGGTGGTGTTGCCCAGAGCCACCACCGAATTGTAGTAGCGCTCCCCATCCAACGTAGGCAGCCCGATGAGCAGCTCGACACCACGCTGTCGCACCGGCTCGTGCAGGGCGCCAAGCACCTCTCCCGGCATCTGCTGCAGAAAGAACGGTACTGCCGTCTCCGGCAACACCACCCACTGCGCGGTAGAAGCGGCCACCTGCTTCGCCACCTGGCCCACCACCGCCCGGGAGTGCGCCGGGTCCCACTTGACCGACTGCGCGACGTCCGGCTGCAACAGCTCCACTTGCACCGGTTCGCCCGCTGGCATGCTCCACTCGACCCGCGCCAGACCTCGCGCCACCGCAATAGGAACCAGCACCGCCGCCAGCCCGACCACCAGGGCACGGTTGGCGCGCCCTCGGGCCGCCACACCACCAGCGCCATCTGCCCCGCCGGCAACCGCAGCCGCGCGCGGCTGGCACATAGCGCGCGCCAGCAGCGCCAGCCCGCCAGCCGCCAACACAATCAGCGCCGACAGCCCGAAGTGCCCCACCACCGGCGCCAGCGGCGCCAGCCAGCCGTCCGGCGCCTGCGAATCGCCCAAGCTCAGCCAGGGGAAACCGGTGAAGATCCAGCCGCGCACCCACTCGCCGAGCAACCACGCCGCCGGCGCCAACCCCAACAGACGCACCACGCCGCAGGCCGACCCGCGTGCCGCCAACCACATTGCCGCCGCTGGGAACAGCGCAAGAAATGCCGCAAGCAGCGCCACCGCCAGCCAGCCCAGCAACCACGGCAGTTCGCCGTAGACCGATAGGCTCACCTCGATCCAGCCGATCCCGGCCATGAACGACCCGAAGCCCCACAACCAGCCGAGCCGGGCCGCCGCACGCGCCGAGCACGGGCGCAGCAGCGCCCGCCACAGCAGCGGCGCGAGGGTGAGCGGCAGCAGCCACCACCAGCCAGTAGGGGCGAAGGCGAACGGGGTAAGGGCGCCCAACAGAAGTGCCGCCAGCGGCGTGCGCCAGCGGCGGGGCTTCTGCAGCATGGGTGGAGTCAGTCCGGCTCGCCGAAGCGGTCGGCGATCAGCTTGGCCAGCGCCGCCATGGCGTCGGCTTCGTCGGCGCCGTTGACCTCAAGGGTGACCAGACTGCCCTTGGGCGCAGCGAGCATCATCACGCCCATGATCGACTTGGCATTGATGCGCCGACCGTTGCGCGACATAAAGACGTCGCTGCTGAACCTGGCCGCAGTCTGCGTCACCTTGGCCGAAGCCCGCGCATGCAAGCCCAGGCGATTGACGATCTCGACGTCACGGACGAGCACGCTTCACTCCTCCCCACCGTAGCACTGGTCAGTGGAGAGCCGGATGATGCCCTCCTTGGCGCCATGCATGACCTTGCCGACAGCGATGCTGAGCGGCAGATTGCGGTTGGAGATGGCGCGCAACAGCATGGCCACGTTGACGCCGCTGATCGCCTCGACCTTGCCGCGCTCCATCAGCCGAGCAGAGATGTTGCAAGGCGTCGCACCGAAGATGTCGGTAAGGATCAGCACACCATTGCCGCCATCGATGGCCTCGACCGCGGGCCACAAGCGCGCCACCATGGTTGCCTCATTGTCGAACATGTAGACCTCGATCGCAGCAACGCGATCTGGGAGCTCGCCCAACACGTGGCGCGCGCATTCGAGCAGCGCGTGGCCGAGGTTACCGTGAGCGATGACGAGAATGCCTAGCATGCTGGGTCAGCGGACGTGTCCAAAGTTTCTGACACGCACTCTAACGGGTTTTGCGCTGACTGGGTTTCAGGCCTATCGGTCGATCGCCCCCACCAGTTGCGCCGCCGGGTCCGCCCCGGTCTCGCGAAAGATCTCGACCATGCAGGTCGGGCTGGTCACGTTGAACTCGGTCATGCGGTCGCCGATGACGTCCAGCCCTACAAGAATCAGGCCGTTCTCGCGGCAGTAAGTGCCCACTTTTGCTGCGATGTCGCGTTGTGTGGCAGTGAGCGGCCGCACCTCGCCGCGCCCGCCGGCGGCCAGGTTGCCGCGCGTCTCGCCGGGCTTGGGGACGCGCGCCAGGCCGTACGGGAATGGCTCTCCATCGATCAGCAGCACCCGCGTGTCGCCCTCGGCGATCTCCGGCAGGTAGCGCTGCAGCATGACGTGCCGGTGGCCGTGGTGCGTCGCCGTCTCGGTGATCACGCCGAGGTTGTGGTCGCCGGCGCGCAGCCGGAAGATGCCGGCGCCGCCCATGCCGTCGAGCGGCTTGACGATGATGTCGCTGTGCAGGTCGAGAAAGTCCGCGATGTCGTGCGCGTCGCGCGTCACCCGCGTCGGCGGGATCAGGTCCGGAAAGCGCAGGATCGCCAGCTTCTCGTTGTGCGTGGCCACCGCCACCGGGCGGTTGAATACGCGCGCGCCATCGAGTTCGGCCAGCGCCAGCAGCTGCAGCGCGGTGTGGTAGCCGGCATCGACCGGCGGGTCCTTGCGCATCAGCGTCGCGTCGAAGCTCGACACCGGCCGCACCGAGACACTGCCCTCGGCGCGCCAGTCGGCGTCGCCAGCCGGGTGGAGGGTGAGCGGCGTGGCGTGGGCCAGCACAGTCTCGCCATCGGCGAACAGGTGCCCGACCTCGCAGGCCCACACCGCGTGTCCGGCCGCCTGCGCGGCGCGCATGATGGCGATCGACGAGTCCTTGGCAGGCTTCAGATGCGCCAAGGGGTCGACGACGAACAGCCAGTCGCGCACGGTCTACACCGCCTCGGGCTGTTCGGCCGGTGCGTCCATGTAGGGCGCAGTGGTCAGCGCCTCGATCTCCCGTGATGCCGCCAGCAGCGCCAGCCGACTGATCACGCCATAGGCATAAAAACGATTGGGCGGGGCGTCGGGCTTCTCGGCGGCATCCGGCTCGGAGCAGCAGCTCTCGAAGGCCAGTGGCTCGAAGTGCATGCCCGGCGCGTTGAGGTTCTCGTCGTCACCGCGCTCGGTGTGCACGCGGTAGAAGCCGCCGATGACGAAGCGGTCGAGCATGTACACCACCGGCTCGGCCACCGCATCCTTGAGCGTCTCGAAGGTCGGCACGCCCTCCTGCACCAGCACGTCGGAGACAGCCATGCCCTCCTTGACCACCGCCATCTTGTTGCGCTGCTTGCGGTTGAGGCCGACCACCTCGGACGGGTCCTTCACGCTCATCACGCCCATGCCGTAGGTGCCGGCATCGGCCTTGACCATGACGAAGGGCGTCTGGTCGATGCCCAACTCGCGGTACTTGGCGCGAGTGCGCTCGAGCACCTCGCGCACGGTCTCGGCCAGACACTCCTCGCCGGTACGCGCTTGGAAATCCACGCCGCGGCAGACGCCCCAGAAGGGGTTGACCACCCACGGATCGATGCCGATGAGGTCGGCGAACTCGGCGGCGACATCGTCGTAGAGACGGAAGTGCTGGCTCTTGCGGCGGCTGTGCCAGCCGGCCTCAGGCGGCGGCATGATGGTCTGGTCGATGCCACGCAGGACGTCCGGCATGCCGGCGGAGAGGTCGTTGTTGAGCAGCACCATGCAGGGGTCGAAGTCGGCCAGGCCAAGCCGACGGCCGCGCCGAACCAAGGGTTCCAGCGTCAGGCTGTTGCCGTCCGGCAGCTCGATGGTGGTCGGCGCGGTGATCTCCGGCAGCAGCGAGCCGACGCGCACCTTGAGCCCGGAGAGGCGCAGCGTGTCGCGCAGGGTGGCGACGTTCTGCAGGTAATAGAGGTTGCGGGTGTGGTTCTCGGGGACGATGAGCAGGTTGGCGATGCCCGGACACAAGTGATCGACGGTGACCTGCGCGGCCTGGATGGCGAGCGGCCGGAACACCGGGTTGAGGTTGTTGAAGCCGGCCGGGAACAGGTTCATGTCGACGGGCGCCAATTTGTAACCCGCGTTGCGCAGGTCGACCGAGCCGTAGAAGGGCGGCGTGTGCTCCTGCCACTGGCCACGGAACCAGCCCTCGATGTCGGGCATGGCCGCCAGCAGGCGCTTCTCCAGATCAAGCAAGGGACCGGTGAGCGCGGTAGTGAGGTGCGGAACAGCCATTCGCGGGCTCTGTTGGGACATCTCGGGCCGCCGATTGTAGCGCCGAGGCTGCAACTGCACCGTTGCGGTGCGGCAGGATAATCCCTGCTGCGGCGTATACTTGACGCGTCTTGACGTATTCGCAGCAACCACCCATGTCCAAACCTGATGAGCCGGCCGAAAAGGGCACCGGCGGAACCGCCTCCGCCTGGTCCGGTCGCTTCTCCGAGCCGGTCGCCGAGCTGGTCCAGCGCTACACCGCCAGCGTGCAGTTCGACCAGCGCATGGCCGAGCAGGACATCCGCGGCTCGCTGGCGCACGCCCGCATGCTGGCGCGAGTGGGGGTGATCTCGCAGGAGGACCTGACCGAGATCCAGCACGGCATGGGCGCCATCCTCGACGAGATCCGCGCTGGCAATTTCGAGTGGCGCGTCGACCTCGAAGACGTGCACATGAACATCGAGCGGCGGCTCACTGACCAGATCGGCGACGCCGGCAAGCGCCTGCATACCGGCCGCAGCCGCAACGACCAGGTCGCCACCGATATACGTTTGTGGCTGCGTGACGCCATCGACGAGGCACTGGAACTGCTGCGCGGCTTCCAGACCGCGCTGCTGGACCTGGCGGAGCAGCACACCGACACCGCGATGCCGGGCTTTACCCACCTGCAGGTGGCGCAGCCGGTGACCTTCGGCCACCACCTGCTGGCCTATGTGGAGATGGCGCGGCGCGACGCCGAGCGCCTGGCCGACTGCCGCAAGCGCCTCAACCGCCTGCCGCTGGGCGCGGCGGCGCTGGCCGGCACCACCTACCCCATCGACCGGCCGTCGGTGGCAGCGGACCTCGGCTTTGACGAGGTGTGCGAGAACTCGCTGGACGCGGTGAGCGACCGCGACTTCGCCATCGAATTCTGTGCCGCGGCGGCGATCGCCATGACCCACCTGTCGCGCCTGTCGGAAGAGCTGATCCTGTGGATGAGCCCGCGGGTGGGCTTTATCGACCTGGCCGACCGCTTCTGCACCGGCTCGTCGATCATGCCGCAGAAGAAGAACCCGGACGTGCCGGAGCTGGTGCGCGGCAAGACCGGCCGCGTCAACGGCAGTCTGATCAGCCTGCTGACGCTGATGAAGGGCCAGCCGCTGGCGTACAACAAGGACAACCAAGAAGACAAAGAGCCGCTGTTCGACGCCGCCGACACGCTGCTCGACACGCTGCGCATCTATAGCGATCTCGTGGCCGGCATCCGCGTCAAGCCCGATGCCATGCGGGCTGCGCTGCGCCAGGGCTACGCCACGGCGACCGACCTGGCGGACTATCTGGTGAAGCGCGGACTGCCGTTCCGCGACGCGCACGAGGCGGTGGCGCTGGCGGTGCGCGCTGCGGAGAAGCGCGGCTGCGACCTGAGCGACTTCACGCTGGACGAGCTGCGCGCGGCGATGGCCGAGGTGAAGGGCGCGGCGGAGAAGCTGGACGCGGACGTGGCCGCTGCCCTGACGGTGGAAGGCTCGCTGGCGGCACGCAACCACATCGGCGGGACGGCGCCGGAGCAGGTGCGGGCGGCGATCAAGCGGGCAAGGGGGCGGTTGGGTTAAAGCTTTCCGCCCATCTGCGCACGCAGAAGCGACAGCCGCCTTCGATCTCTGACTTCTAGATCTATTTGATGTTTCGGGCGATCATTCGGCCCGGCTCTGGGTCTTTTTTCTTCATGGCCCGAATGAGGACGACTGTGCCGGACATCAAAATCCCGTCTCATCTTGACTTGTTGAACCCGCTACTCGATGCACTCCGCGAACTGGGCGGGTCGGCATCCGTTGCTACCGCCACTTCGGTGATTTCAATCGCGGGGCCTTCTTCGCTGACAGCCTTCCAGACGGCAACCCGTTCAGCACAAACGGTTCCTCCGAAAGAGGAGTTTTCGATATTGCATCCCGTGTAGATCTTGCCATTGGAAAGACGGATCGCCGCACCCACCTGTTTTTTGCTGTAGGGGGAGTAGGAATGTTCCATGGACAGGAGGGCAAGATTCCTCAGGGTCTCATCGATCATTTGACGTTTGCCTCCAGGATCAGTTTCGGAGCTGTTTTTTTACTCGCT
>RFSW01000033.1 GCA_009923755.1 Betaproteobacteria bacterium
GAAATCGGCAGCTTCCTGCGTCGCGGTCGTGACTATGGCCAACTGCGCCTGAAGGCGAGTCAGCAAGGTCGCGACTGGCGCATCGACCAGTTGCGGCTGAATGCGCCCGAGTATCAGCTGGAGGCGAGCGGCTTGTGGCAGTCCTGGCGCAGCCGGCCGACCACTGACGTCCGCCTTGAGGTCAAGACCAGCGACACCGGCCGCTACCTTGAGCGGCTCGGCTACGGCGACCTGATCAAAGCGGCCCCAGCCAGCCTCAAGGGGACTTTGCGCTGGCGGGGCCCGCCGACCGATATCGATTTTGCCAGTCTGTCGGGCCAATTCCGGCTCGAGACCGGAAAAGGCCAGTTCATCAAGGGCGAACCGGGCGCCGCCCGCTTGCTCGGGATTCTGAGCCTGCAGGCTCTGCCACGACGCATCACACTGGACTTTCGCGATGTCTTCAGCGACGGTCTGGCTTTCGACAGTATCGAGAGCGATCTCACGGTGAGTGAAGGCGTGATGCGTACCGAACAGCTGTTCATCGACGGACCCGGTGCCAAGGTGCGCATCAAGGGACAGGCCGATCTTGCCAAGGAGACGCAGGATTTGCAGGTCAAGGTCTCGCCGGCGATGGATGCCGCCACGGTCGGCGCTTTGATCGCTAACCCCCTCGCCGGCCTCGCGGTGTTCATCGCCCAGCAGCTGCTCGACGACCCCCTCGGCAAGCTGATCACTTTCAATTACCGCGTCACCGGCAGTTGGTCGGACCCGGTGGTGACCCGCGGCGGTGCGCCTGAGGTGAGCAGCCGCTCAAAATCGGGCGACGCGACGCCGCCGCGCCCCGGTATCTTGCCGGGCGTCGTGCCATGAGCGGAGCGATGTGCACCGCGTCGAGCGGTATGCGGGTGGCGGCTGTGCAGATGGTCAGCAGCGAAGACCTCGCTGCCAACCTCGAGAGCGCGGCGCGTTTGGTGCGCTTTGCGGCAGAGCAGGGGGCCCGCCTGGTGTTGCTGCCGGAGTATTTTCCGGTCCTCGGCATGGACGAGACCTGCAAACTGCGGCTCGCGGAACCCGAAGGAAGGGGGCCGGTGCAGGATTTTCTCTCGGCCTTGGCGCGCGAGGAATCGGTCTGGCTGGTCGCCGGCACATTACCTCTGAGTTGCCAAGACCCCGGCCGAGTGCGTAACGCTTGCCTGGTGTTCGATGACCATGGCCGGCCGGTGGCCCGCTACGACAAGATCCACCTG
The DNA here is from genome assembly GCA_009923755.1 of Betaproteobacteria bacterium. Taxonomy (GTDB): domain Bacteria; phylum Pseudomonadota; class Gammaproteobacteria; order Burkholderiales; family UBA3065; genus UBA3065. Next base: position 1,230 of record RFSW01000033.1, read on the forward strand.
TTCAATCTCAGCCTGGGTGCCGAGAGCTTCTGCGAGGCGCGTACCATCGAAGCCGGCAGCGTTCCAGTGGCGGTGGAGACCCCAGTCGGACGCATTGCCCTGTCGGTGTGTTACGACCTGCGTTTCCCCGAGCTGTACCGGCGTTTGGCACCATTCGACATCCTCTGTATGCCCGCCGCCTTCACTGCCACCACCGGCCAAGCGCACTGGGAGGTCCTGCTGCGAGCGCGCGCCATCGAGAACCAATGCTACGTGTTAGCAGCAGGGCAAGGCGGCATGCATCCGGGCGGGCGGCGCACTCATGGTCACAGTATGATTGTGGACCCATGGGGAGCGGTTCTCGACCTGCTGCCGGAAGGCCCGGGTGTCGTCCTCGCCGACATCGACGCTGACCGCTTGCGCCAGGTACGCCGCGACCTTCCTGCATTGGCCAACCGGGTCTTGACCTGACCCCCGATCCTTGGATATGAACGCGCCTCTCGCCCCCGACCATCTCGCCACCGCCACTGCCTTGCTGCTGCAACCGGCGGGACTCGACCTCAGCGACCTCGGCCGCGTGCTTGGCGATGTCGCTGTGCACCGCGCCGACTATGCCGACCTCTATCTGCAGTACACCCGATCCGAGGGCTGGAGTCTCGAGGAGGGGCTGGTCAAATCGGGCAGCTTCAGCATCGACGCCGGCGCTGGCGTGCGTGTAGTGGAAGGCGAACGCACCGCTTTTGCCTACACCGACGACCTCAGCCTGGAAGCTCTGCAGCAGGCGGCCCGCACCACACGGAGCATCGCCGCAGCGGGCGGCGACGGTCGCGCACCAGTGCCCGCTCGCGGGCCGGGACGCAGCCTGTACGCACCGGTCGATCCGGTGGCGAGTCTCGATGCGGATGCCAAGGTGGCGATGCTGCTGCAAGTCGAGCGGATGGCACGTGCCGCCGACCCGCGCATCTCGCAGGTCATGGCCTCCTTGGCTGCCGAATACGATGTGGTGCTGTTGTTGCGGGCCGATGGCCGGGTCAGCGCCGACGTGCGCCCACTGGTGCGACTGTCGCTGCAGGTCATTGCTGAGGCCGATGGCCGTCGGCAGCAGGGCAGCGCAGGCGCCGGCGGTCGCGGCGGGCTCGCCATGTTCGACGGCGCGCGCCTGCGTGCACTGGTCGATCAGGCCGTGCACCAAGCCTTGGTCAACCTTGAAGCCGGTCCGGCGCCGGCGGGTGAGATGACGGTGGTGCTCGGCCCGGGCTGGCCTGGCATCTTGTTGCATGAGGCCATCGGCCACGGTCTCGAGGGCGATTTCAACCGCAAAGGCAGCTCGGCGTTCTCCGGCCGTGTCGGTGAGCGCATCGCTGCCAAAGGCGTCACGGTGGTGGATGACGGCACGCTTCCCGGACGTCGCGGCTCGCTGAATGTTGATGACGAGGGCGAACCGACCCAGCGCACGGTCCTCATCGAGGACGGCATCCTGCAGGGCTACATCCAGGACCAGCTCAATGCCCGCCTGATGGGGGTTGCGCCGACCGGCAACGGTCGCCGCGAAAGCTATGCGCACGTCCCCATGCCGCGCATGACCAACACTTGCATGCTCAATGGTGACCGCGACCCCGGCGAGATCATTGCCTCGGTCGAAAAAGGTCTCTACGCCGTCAATTTCGGTGGCGGGCAAGTCGACATCACCAGCGGCAAGTTCGTCTTTTCTGCCGCCGAGGCCTACCTCATCGAGAATGGCAAGGTGACGCGCCCGGTCCGTGGCGCCACCCTGATCGGCAACGGCCCCGACGTGCTCACCCGTGTCAGCATGATCGGCAACGACATGGCGCTGGACCCCGGCATCGGCACCTGCGGCAAGGACGGCCAGAGCGTGCCGGTCGGCGTCGGCCAACCGACCCTGCGCATCGACGGCCTGACGGTTGGCGGCACCGCCTGAGCCGGTCGCGGCCATTGGAGACACGCTTGAAGACGACGTTTCTGGAGTTTGAGCAACCCATCGCCGAGCTCGAATCGCGCATCGAAGAGCTCCGCTTTGTGCAGGACGACTCGGCGGTGGACATCGCCGAAGAGATCGAACGCCTACAGGCCAAAGCCGACAAGCTCACCAAGGAGATCTACGGCAAGCTCGGCGCCTGGCAGATCGCCCAGGTCGCGCGCCACCCGCAGCGCCCTTACACGCTGGACTACGTGCAGGGCCTGTTCACCGATTGGCACGAGTTGCACGGCGACCGTGCCTTTGCTGACGATCCGGCGATCGTCAGCGGCGTCGCCCGCTTCAACGGCCAGCCGGTGCTGCTGATCGGCCACCAGAAGGGCCGCGACACGCGCGACAAGATCTACCGTAACTTCGGTATGCCAAGGCCTGAGGGCTACCGCAAAGCCCTACGGCTGATGAAAACCGCCGAGAAGTTCGGATTCCCGGTCATTACCTTCATCGATACGCCAGGCGCTTACCCCGGTGTGGGGGCTGAGGAACGCGGGCAATCTGAGGCGATCGGTCGTAACCTCGCCGAGATGTCAACCCTGCGCGTACCGGTGGTGTGCGTCGTGATCGGAGAAGGCGGTTCCGGGGGCGCCTTGGCTGTGGCTGTCGGTGACGCCGTGTTGATGTTGCAGAACGCCATCTACTCGGTGATCTCGCCAGAAGGCTGTGCCAGCATCCTTTGGAAGAGTGCTGACAAGGCCGGTGAGGCAGCGGAGACGCTCGGCATCACGGCACCGCGCCTGAAGTCACTCGGCCTGATCGACCGCATCGTCAATGAGCCGCTGGGCGGGGCGCATCGCGACCCCGACGCGATGATGGGCAACCTGCGCAAGGCCATCGCCGAGACTCTGCGTGAGTTGCAGGACCAGTCGCTCGATGCCTTGCTTGAGCGGCGCATCGACCGGCTGATGGCCTACGGACGCTTCAAGGAGACTGAGGGCTGAGCGGCGGAGCGCTACGCACGGCGCTCGACGCCGCGTGTGAAGCGGCCGGACTTGGCCGCGACAAGCTCCGTTTCGCCGTCGGTTTCAGCGGCGGGCTCGATTCCACCGTGCTGCTGCATGTGGCGTGTGAGCGCGCCGCCAGCGCCGGCGCAGCGCCCCCTTTGGCTGTCCACGTGCACCATGGTCTTCAATCGGCCGCCGACAATTGGGCGGCGCACTGCGCCGCGACGGCGACCTGCTTCGGCGCGGCTTTTGAGATGCATCGCGTGAGCGTGACGCGAGGTGGCGGCGAAAGCCTTGAGGCGGCCGCGCGCGACGCCCGCTTTGCCGTGTTCGCCGCCCTCGACGTCGATGCGCTACTGCTTGCCCATCACCGCGATGACCAGGCCGAGACGGTGCTGTTCAATGCGCTGCGCGGCGCCGGACTTGGCGGTCTCGCCGGCATGCCCCGGTGCCGCCCGCTGGCTGGCGGTCGCAGCCTGCTGCTGCGGCCGTTCCTCGATCATCCGCGTGCCCAACTCGAGGCCTATGCGCATGGGCATGGTCTGCAGTGGATCGACGACCCGAGTAACCAGGACACCCGTTGGTGTCGCAATCTGTTGCGCCACGAAGTCCTGCCACCGGCGGAGCGGGGTCTGCCGCAAGCGCGACTGGCCTTGGCGCGACTCGCCGGCCACGCCGCCGAAGCGCAGCGGCTGGCTGACGAGCTGGCCGACCTCGATGCAGCAAGTTGGACCGACGACCGTGGTCTGCGCTGTCGCGCCTTTGCCGACTTACCAGCGCACCGCGCGCGCAACCTGCTGCGCCGTCAGCTGGCGCTGGCCGGTCTCCGCATGGCGGACGCCGCCCGGCTGGCCGAGATGTTGCGTCAGCTCAGTGGAGACGGTTGCCCGGAGGTGCTGCACGAAGGCCACCGCATCACGCGCAAGGCAGGGCGCCTGCGCATTGTCCCGCCTTGATCGCGGTCGATCGTGGCGGGACTGCCGCGGCCGATCAAAGCACTTCGGCGGCGTGCTCGGCAAGTCGCGAGCGCTCGCCGCGGGTCAAAGTGACGTGGCCGCTGTGCGGCCAGCCCTTGAAGCGGTCCACCACATAGGTCAGGCCTGACGAGCCTTCGGTGAGGTAGGGCGTGTCGATCTGCGCGATATTGCCCAGGCAGACCACTTTCGTGCCCGGCCCGGCGCGCGTGATCAGCGTCTTCATCTGCTTCGGCGTCAGGTTCTGCGCCTCGTCGATGATGAGGAACTTGTTGATGAAGGTGCGCCCGCGCATGAAGTTGAGTGACTTGATCTTGATCCGACTGCGCATCAGATCCCGTGTGGCGGCGCGGCCCCACTCGCCGGCCTCGTCGTCGCTCTTGTTGAGGACGTCAAGGTTGTCCTCGAGCGCGCCCATCCACGGCGTCATCTTCTCTTCCTCGGTGCCCGGCAGGAAACCGATGTCTTCGCCCACGGGCACAGTGACGCGGGTCATGATGATCTCGCTGTAGACCTTGTACTCAAGCGTCTGCAACAAGCCGGCAGCCAGCGTGAGCAGGGTCTTGCCCGTGCCGGCCTGACCGAGCAGGGTGACAAAGTCGGTCTCTGGATCCATCAGCGCGTTGAGCGCAAAATTCTGCTCGCGGTTGCGGGCGGTGATGCCCCACACCGACTGCTTGGCCACGGCGTAGTCGCGCAAGGTACACAGCACCGCCGTGTCGCCGTCGGTCGCATGCACCCGCGCCTGCATGGCAGCGTCTCCTTGCATGAACACAAACTCGTTCACGATCATGGATTTGCATAAGGGTCCTCGGACTTTATAGTAAGTGAGCCCCTGCTCCTGCCACGACTCCATGCCCTTGCCGTGGCGGTCCCAGAAATCCTCCGGCAGCTCGCGAATCCCGGTGTAGAGAAGATCGCTGTCCTCCAGCACCTTGTCGTTGAAATAGTCCTCGGCGGCCAGACGCAGCGCGCGCGCCTTGATCCGCATGTTGATGTCTTTGGACACCAGGATCACTTGACGGCCCGACTGCTGCTCGGCCAGATGCATCACCACCGCGAGAATCTGGTTGTCGTTGCGACCCGGCAACAGACCCGGTGGCAGATCACCGGGGATCGCCTCGGTCTGCAGGAAGAGCCGGCCGCTGGCGCCATTGCGCTTGGAGAGCGGGATGCCTTCGCCGATGCTGTCAGGTGCTGCCGCCACCAGTTCTTCCATGAAACGACTGGCCTGACGGGCGTTTCGGGCGACTTCGGACATGCCTTTCTTATTGTTGTCGAGCTCTTCCAGCGTCGTCATCGGGATGAAGACATCGTGTTCCTCGAAGCGGAACAGGCTGGTGGGGTCGTGCATCAGGACATTGGTGTCGAGTACGAAGAGCTTGCCGTGGTCGGCTTTGCGTGCGCTGCTGCGGCGTCGCGGGGACTTGTCGGTCATGTCGGGTTTGCCGGTCGGGTTGGGCGAGGTTGCGAGGAGGAGAGCGGGTTGAGGGGGGGGCGGTCAGTGCGCCTGCAGTTCGAGCAGAGTAGCCAACACGGCCTCAACGTGCCCGGGCACTTTGACGCCGCGCCATTCATGACGCAGAACCCCCTCCGGATCGATGAGGAAGGTGCTGCGCTCGATACCGCGCACCTGTTTGCCATACATGTTCTTAATGCGCATCACCCCGTAACGCTCGCAGACCTGTTCGTCGCTGTCGCTGAGCAGGTCGAAAGGCAGGGCCAGTTTGTCGCGAAAACGCTGGTGCGAGGCCAAGCTGTCACGCGACACGCCAGCGACGTCGCAGCCGGCTGCCGCAAAGGCCGCATGCGCATCGCGGAAAGCCGCACTCTCGATGGTGCAGCCCGGGGTATCGTCGCGCGGGTAAAAGTACAGGGCCAGCCATCGGCCGTTGCGTGGCTGCAGGGAGACCTGCGCTGCGAGCGTGCCAGGCAGGGAGAATGCGGGGGCCGGTTGGCCTGGGGCAGGGCGTTTTGCGTCCATCAGCGGTGTCGGTTCGGGGGACTTAGACAACAGGCGTCACGGCAACAGGATAAGTCGGCTTGGCAGGCGGCGGGTAGGTGTCAGGCTGCAACGGACGCACCACACAGCGGATCGAACCCACTGACGCGGAGGATGCGGGACAGCGCGATCATCGGCAAGCCGATCAATGCGGTCGGATCCTCGCTTTCGCAGCGCTCGAGCAAAGCGATGCCGAGTGATTCGATGCGCGCGCTGCCGGCACAATCCAAGGGGTGGTCGAGTGCCACGTAGCGCTCGAGCATCGCGCGGTCCAGATCGGCGCGCACCAGCACACGCGTAACGTCACAATGGCTACCGAGTGTGCGACCGCTGCTCGCGTCGAGCACATGGAGGGCAGTGTGAAACGTCACGGTCTGACCACGCACGTCGAGCAACTGCGCCACCGCGCGTTCGGCATCGCCTGGCTTGCCGAGGCGCAAATCACCACTTGCCGCCACCTGGTCGGAGCCGATGATCACGCCGACGCGCTCGCGCTGGGCCACCGCCCTGGCTTTTTCCGCCGCGAGCCGTTCGGCGGTCTGGCCGGGGCTCTCGTCGATGCGCGCGGTCTCGTCGATCGCGGGTGTGCAGACATCAAAAGGAAGGCCGAGCCTTTCCAGCAAGGCACGACGGTACGGCGACGAAGATCCCAGCACCAACCGTGGCATCAGAGAAAGACTCGGTCAGATGCACCATGACGTTGCATGGCGGAATTGACGGTCGCACCGGGAGTCGCGTATCCTTGCACGTTTATATCGATGCCCTTGGTCGTCGGATGATCGTCGAACTGCGGCGCTTTTGCGAGGAGTCTCGAACGCTGGATGCGGCTTTCAGCCCGACCCAGCTTCCGCGCCTGCTCGATAGTGTCGCAGATACGGCGGGCGGGGTGTCGATGCAGGTTCGCGGTTGGATCGATGCGCGCGACCGGCCCTGTCTCGATCTTCGGCTCAGCGGGCAACTGTGGGTGCTTTGCCAACGGTGCATGCGGCCGATGGCGGTGGATGTCGAAGTCGGGCAGACGTTGGCATTCGGCGATGAGGGCGCGGATGAGGTGCTCGATGCCGAATCGGTCGAGGTGCTGCCTTTGTTAGCAAGTGTCGATCTCGCCGATCTGGCGGAAGAGGAGTTGCTGCTGTCGTTGCCGATGTTGCCGCGACACCGCGACTGCGAGCCGCCCGGTCCGGCAACAACCGGCGTTGCGACCCCGTTCGCGTCGCTCAAGAGTCTGCTCGATGAGGCCGGCGGTTCCGGCAGCACCGGTGGACAGGATTGAATTAAAAGCCGCGCGCAGTTGCGCGGCCTGACAGGGAGAAGGAAACATGGCCGTCCAACAGAACAAGAAGTCGCCCTCCAAGCGCGGCATGCATCGCTCGCACGACTTTCTGACCAACCCGCCGCTGGCTGTCGAACCGTCTACCGGCGAGACGCACCTGCGCCACCACATCTCGCCCAACGGGTTCTACCGTGGTCGCAAGGTGGTGCGCACCAAGAACGACGAGTGATGCCGGCCGGGGTCACCCGGCGTCTTGACCACCGGCCGGAGTACCACGGTTCGGCGGTCGTACATTTTGCGCTCTGGCGCTGGCACGGTTTTTCCGGCTTTTCCGCCCACCCTAGGCGGTCCCGTCTGACTCGAGCCGCAAGCAGCGTACTGCAGTGAGCGACCGATGGCTGTGACTCTTGCGATCGATGCGATGGGCGGTGACCACGGTCTTGCCGTGACACTGCCGGCTGCTTTGGCCTTCCTGCATCGGCATCCCGCTGACCGCGTCATCCTGGTCGGTGATGAGGCGCACATCCGCAAAGGATTGGCGCGTCAGCGTCATGGCGGGGATGAGCGGATCGTGATCAGGCACACCACTGAGGTGGTGGGTATGGACGAGGCGCCAGCGCTGGCCATGCGCAACAAAAAAGACTCGTCCATGCGCGTTGCCATCGACCTGGTCCGCGACGGCGCCGCCGAAGCGTGCGTCAGCGCCGGCAACACCGGGGCCTTGATGGCCACCGCGCGCTTCGTCCTCAAGACCCTTCCCGGCATCGACCGGCCGGCCATCGCCAGCATGATGCCGACACAGAAGGGCGCTGTCTGCATCCTCGACCTTGGCGCCAATGTGGATTGCAGCCCCGAGCACCTGCTGCAGTTTGGCATCATGGGCAGCGCCTTGGTGGCCGCCATAGAGAACAAATCAGCGCCCTCGGTCGCGCTGCTCAATATCGGCGCCGAGGACATCAAGGGCAACGAGGTGGTCAAGCGGGCCGCGCTGCTTTTGCGCGAAAGTCCGGTCAATTTTGTCGGAAACGTCGAGGGCGACGATGTTTACGGCGGCGCGGTAGATGTGGTGGTGTGCGATGGCTTCGTCGGCAACGTCTTTCTCAAGGCCAGCGAGGGCTTGGCGCAGATGCTGCGCGCCTTCCTCCGCGAGGAGTTCGGTCGCAATTGGCTGTCGCGGCTGTCGGCGTTGCTGGCGCTGCCGGTGCTCAACGCGTTCCGCCGCCGCGTCGACCACCGCCGCTACAACGGCGCGAGCCTGCTCGGCCTGCGCGGCATCGTCGTCAAGAGTCATGGCTCGGCCGATATACTCGGCTTTCGCTGTGCGCTTGAGCGCGCGGCCGAAGAAGCGCGCCATGGCCTGATCGAGCGCATCACCGCCCACGTCGAGACACTCGCCCCGGCCCACGCATGACCTTCTCCCGTATCGCCGCGACCGGCTCTCACTTGCCGGCCCGCGTGGTCACCAACGCCGAACTCGCCACCCGCGTCGACACCACTGACGAGTGGATCGTCAGTCGCAGTGGCATCGCCCAGCGCTACCTCGCCGGCGCGGGTGAGAACACCAGCGACCTGGCGCTGGCGGCGGCGCGCAAAGCCATGGACTCGGCTGGCTGGGTACCTGATGACCTCGACCTGATCGTGGTCGCCACCACCACGCCCGACATGACCTTCCCGAGCACTGCCTGCATTGTCCAGGCCGGGCTCGGCGTCACCAACGGCTGTGCAGCGTTCGACGTACAGGCGGTGTGCAGCGGTTTTGTCTACGCCTTCGCCACCGCCGACGCGATGATCCGCAGTGGCGTCGTCAAGAAGGCGCTGGTCATCGGCGCGGAAACGCTCTCGCGCATCATCGACTGGAGCGACCGCGGCACCTGTGTCCTGTTCGGCGATGGCGCCGGTTGCGTGCTGCTCGAGGCCGCCGCCGAGCCGGGCGTGATCGGCTGCCACTTGCACGCCGACGGCCGCCACATGCCCATCCTCAAGGCGCCGGGCGTGGTCGAGGGGGGCAGCATCCGCGGCAACCCCTTCATCGAGATGGACGGCCAGGCGGTTTTCAAGTTCGCCGTCGAGGCGCTCGTCACCACGGCGCAGGAGGCGCTCGACGCACACGGGATGTGTGGCGACGACATCGACTGGATGGTGCCGCACCAGGCCAATATCCGCATCATCCAATCGACCGCCAAGCGCCTGAAGATCCCGATGACGCGTGTCGTCACCACGGTGGCGCAGCATGGCAACACCTCGGCTGCATCGATCCCGCTGGCGCTGGACGTGGCGGTCCGCGACGGTCGGATCCAGCGTGGCCAGATGCTGCTGATGGAGGGTATCGGCGCCGGGTTTGCCTGGGGCTCCGCCCTCGTCCGGTACTAGAAGCCACCCCGGTGACACTCTGCATCGTGACTGGATCTTCGCACCATCACCGGCCAAGTCGGCACGTCGCCGCCGCTGCGCCAGTTGGCACGAGCGGTCTCACTGCGCGTCGGGCCCCTCTCGCTGCGAGGGTGTATCACCGTCTTTTTGGGAATCCCTGATATGAGTCTCGCGTTTGTCTTTCCAGGCCAAGGCTCGCAAGCAGTCGGCATGATGAATGCCTTCGCCGACTTGCCCGAGGTGCGTCAAACCTTCGAGGAGGCGCATGCCACGCTCGGCTTCGACCTGTGGAAGATGGTCACCGAAGGACCCGAAACCGACCTTAACCAGACCGTCAATACTCAGCCTGCCGTGCTCACTGCCGGGATCGCGCTGTGGCGTGCGTGGCAGGCACGCGGCGGGGCGCAGCCGGTGGTGTCCGCTGGCCACAGTCTCGGCGAGGTGGTCGCGCTGACGGCTGCGGGGGTGATCGATTTTGCCGCTGCTGTCCCCTTGGTGCGCACCCGCGCCACGCTGATGCAGGAGGCGGTCGCCGGTCAGGCCACGGCGATGATGGCGGTGCTCGGCCTCGACGATGAGGCGGTGGTCGCCGCCTGTGCCGAGGCGGCCCAGGGCCAGGTCTGTGAGGCGGTCAACTTCAACGGTCCGGGACAGGTGGTCATCGCCGGCCACGCCGAAGCGGTCAACCGCGCCGGCGAAATCGCCAAGGCCAAGGGCGCCAAGCGCGCACTGCCGCTACCGGTGAGCGTACCAAGCCATTGTTCCCTGCTGATGGGCGCCGGTGAGGCCTTTGGCCGGCATCTTCAAGGCGTATCCATGGCTACCCCGCGGTTTCCAGTCGTTCAGAATGCCGACCGCCAGGCCCACAACGACGCCGCCGCGATCAAGGATGCGCTGGCGCGGCAGCTTTATTCGCCGGTGCCGTGGACGGCCACCGTGGCCGATATGGCGGCACACGGGGTCACCCGCATCGTCGAGTGCGGCCCCGGCAAAGTACTCACCGGGCTCAACAAGCGCATCGCCGGCGGGGCCGAATGCGTCGCCTTGAGCGACCGCGCAACATTTGACCAACTGCTTGGAGGCTGAGATGTCCGACACACCTGATACCGCGGCTCAGGTCGCGCTGGTCACCGGCGCCAGCCGCGGCATCGGCGAGGCGATCCTGCACAGCTTGGCGCTCGCCGGCATGCGGGTAATCGGCACCGCGACCTCGGACGCCGGTGCCCAGCACATCACCGTAACGCTCGCCGCAGCCGGCCTCGGCGGTCGCGGCGCGAGGCTTGATGTGCGCGATGCCAGCGCGATCGACACGCTGCTCGCCGACATCGAGGCCAACGAGGGCACGCTCACCGTGCTGGTCAACAACGCCGGCATCAACCGCGACAACCTGCTGATGCGCATGAAGGACGAGGAGTGGGACGACATCGTCGCCACCAACCTCAGCGCAGTGTTTCGCCTCTGCAAAGCCGTCATCCGCCCGATGATGAAGGCGCGGTACGGGCGCATCGTCAACATCACCTCGGTGGTCGGCCATGCCGGCAATGCCGGACAGACCAACTACGCCGCGGCCAAGGCCGGGGTCGCCGGCTTCACCCGCTCATTGGCGCGCGAGGTCGGTAGCCGCGGCATCACCGCCAATTGCGTGGCACCTGGCTTCATCGACACTGACATGACGCGCGCGCTCTCTGAGACGCAACGCGAGGCACTGCTTGGCGGCATTCCGGCGGGCCGCCTCGGACACGTCGACGATGTCGCGGCGGCGGTGACCTTTCTCGCCTCGCCGTCCGCCGCTTACATCACCGGTGAGACGCTGCATGTCAATGGCGGCATGTTGATGGCCTGAAGCCTGGCGAGCACGTCCCCCGAGTGGTTTTCGCGATGGGCCGGAAACGGATTTTTGGTAGTATTCGAGGCGGCCGGTTTAGGGCCGCGGGACTGCTGCGAGCAGCATCGCGCACGGTCGTTCCCTGTCAATAAGGATGGAACATCAGATGGAAAACATCGAACAGCGTGTCAAGAAGATCGTCGCCGAGCAGCTGGGCGTGAGCGAAGCCGAGGTCAAGAACGAGTCGTCGTTCGTTGACGATCTGGGTGCCGACTCGCTGGATACGGTCGAACTGGTGATGGCCCTCGAGGAAGAGTTCGAGTGCGAGATCCCGGATGAGGACGCCGAGAAGATCACCACCGTGCAGCAGGCCATCGACTACGTCGCTGCTCACCTCAAGTAAGACCGCGCGGCCAGCAACGGCCGCGTTGCTTGTCGGGCCGGCGGTTCACGCCGTCGCCGCATGACTCCGGAGAACCGAGTGTCCCGCCGTCGCGTTGTCGTCACCGGAATCGGTATTGTCTCGCCCATCGGCAACAATGCTGCCGAGAACTGGGCTTCGATCTGCGCGGGCCGCTCCGGCATCACCCGCATCACCCGCTTCGATGCCTCCGCGATGGCTTGCCAGATCGCTGGCGAGGTCAAGAACTTTGACGCCACCCAGTTCATCTCGCCCAAGGACGTCCGGCGGATGGACACGTTCATCCATTACGGGCTGGCCGCTGGCATCGAAGCCGTGCGGGACGCCGGTCTGGACACGCCGCTGCCCGATCCCACCCGCGTCGGCGTCAACATCGGTGCCGGCATCGGTGGCTTGCCGCTGATCCAGGACACTCGCGATGCCCTGCTCGAGGGCGGGCCGCGCAAGGTTTCGCCTTTCTTCATCCCCGGCTCGATCATCAACATGATCTCCGGCAACCTCTCCATCCAGTTCGGCTTCAAAGGTCCGAACCTTGCGATGGTCACCGCCTGCACCACCGCCACCCACTGCATTGGCGAATCCGGCCGCATCATCGAATACGGCGATGCCGACGTGATGATCGCCGGAGGCGCCGAGGCCGCCATCTGCGCACTGGGCATTGCCGGTTTTGCCGCGGCGCGCGCGCTGTCTACCCGCAACGACGATCCGGCCACCGCCTCGCGGCCATGGGACGTCGGCCGCGACGGCTTTGTGATGGGCGAGGGCGCTGGCGTGCTGGTGCTCGAGTCCTACGAGCACGCCAAGGCACGCGGCGCCAAGATCTACTGTGAACTGGCCGGCTACGGCATGAGCGGAGACGCTCACCACATCACCGCGCCCTGTGAAGATGGTGAGGGCGCTTCTCGATGCATGATCAATGCCTTGCGCAACGCCTCTGCCAACTCAAGTGAAGTTGATTACATTAATGCGCACGGCACCTCGACCCCGCTCGGCGACATCGCCGAGCAGGTCGCTGTCAAACGGGCGCTCGGCGAACATGCCTACAAAGCCGCAGTGAGCTCCACCAAGTCGATGACGGGCCACCTGCTGGGCGCGGCCGGCGGGGTAGAGGCGGTGTACAGCGTGATGGCCGTACACCACCAGGTGGCGCCGCCCACCATCAACCTGCACGAGCAGGATCCGCAGTGCGATCTTGATTTCGTACCCAACGTCGCCCGCGACATGAAGATCGGCCTGGCGCTCTCCAACTCCTTCGGATTTGGCGGCACCAACGGCACCTTGGCCTTCCGCAGGCTCTAGTCCGGGCGGCTGCGAGACAACCTTGGCCATTGGGCGCGAGTCGCTAGCGGCCACCGACGTCACGGCCGACCGTGGGCTCCTCTACGGGGACGGCGTCTACCGAACGTTTCGCCACGGTGCCACCGGGCCGTGGGACCGCGAGGCCCAGTTCGCATTGTTGGCCCACGATTGCGCCGCACTGAGCATCGTTCCGCCCTCGACAGCAGTCCTCGATCGAGCTGTGGCCGATGCGGTGGCCGCTTGTCCGGCGGTCGATCAGGTGGTGCGGGTCACGGTGACGCGCGGCAGTGGTCCGCGCGGCTATCGACCGCCCTCTGCCGCGAGCGCCGCGGTCTATGTCCTTGCCGCGCCGGCGCCGGTGCTACAGGCGTGGGACGCCGGCTATCGTCTGCGTAGCTGCGAACTGCGCTTGGGCAGTCAGCCGCGCCTGGCCGGCCTCAAACACCTCAATCGACTCGAGAACGTGCTCGCGAGGGCCGAATGGGACGACCCTTCGATCGACGATGGCGTGCTGCTCGGCACTGGCGGCGAGGTTGTCGAGACGGTGATGGGCAACCTGTTCTGGCGCACCGGTGACACCATCTTCACACCCGCACTCAATCGCGCCGGCGTCTCCGGCCGCCAACGGGCACGGGTCCTCGAGGCCTTACGGCTAGCGGGTGCCGATGTGGTGATCGGCCATTTTGCAGCGGGCGGGCTGGCCGCTGCCGATGAGGCTTGGGTCTGCAACAGCGTACTCGGGCTGCGCGCGGTCACCGCTTTCGACGGTCGCCCGCTGACGCCGGGGTCTCGCGCTCGACAGCTTGCTGTCGAGGTGTTCGACGCGTGGCAGCCGGGCCCGGCATGAAGTCCAGCCAATCGAAGAAACCACCCCCACGCGGTCGTGCGACGCTGTGGCGCACCTTGCTGATGATCAGCGGGGTATCCGGCGCACTTCTGGTCGCCAGCCTGCTGTGGTACTCGAGCCGGCCCTACCCACTCCCTGTCGCTGGAATCACCGTGGATATCCCACCCGGCAGCCAGCGAAGTGTTGCCGAGGCGTTGACCGCGCAGGGGGTCGGTAGCCTGGCGCTGCCCTTCTGGGTGATGGGCCGCCTCAGCGGGCTCGGCAGCCGTATCCAGGCGGGCCGCTATCGCATCGAGCCCGGCACCACCCCTTACGCGCTGCTCGAGCAGATGGTGCGCGGCGACACCGTGAAAGTCGCGGTGACCCTGGTCGAGGGCTGGCGCTTCTCTCAGTGGCGCGCTGCGCTTGCCGCCGAGAGTGGCATCCGTCACGACACAGCAGGGATGAGCGAGGCCGAACTGATGGCCGAGCTCGGCGCCCCGGGCGTCGCCGCCGAAGGCCGCTTCCTGCCGGACACCTACCTGGTCAGTCACGGCACCTCTGACAAGGTTGTCCTGCGCATGGCCTATCGCGCCATGCAGGACGCGCTGGCTGCGACATGGGCGGAGCGCAGCGCGCGCGTCGCCGTGCGTTCGCCGGCCGAAGCCTTGGTGCTCGCCTCGATCGTGGAGAAGGAGACCGCCGTCGCCGACGAGCGGCCGTTGATCGCCGGGGTGTTCAGCAACCGTTTGCGCCGCGGCATGTTGCTGCAGACGGATCCGACGGTTATCTATGGTCTCGGTGCGCGTTTCGACGGCAACCTGACCAAAGCCGACCTGCTGCGCGACACGCCTTGGAACACGTACACGCGGGCCGGCCTGCCGCCGACACCGATCGCCATGCCGGGGCGCGCAGCACTTGCTGCGGCCACCCAACCGGCAGACACCGATGCGCTGTATTTCGTCGCCGCCGGTGGGGGGCGCCACACCTTTTCCGCCTCGCTGGACCGTCATAACGCGGCGGTCAGGCAACTTGTCGCACGGACCCGGCGATGACCGGCATCTTCATCTCGTTCGAAGGCATCGATGGCGCGGGCAAGACCACGCACATCACCCGTCTGCACGAGCATTTGCTCGCCCAAGGCCGCGATGTCTGCCTCACCCGCGAGCCCGGCGGCACTGCGCTTGGCGAGTCGATCCGCGAGTGGGTGCTGCATCGCTCGGTGGCCACGGCGACCGAGGTGCTGCTGATGTTCGCAGCGCGCGCCGAGCACCTCGAGCAGGTCATCCGTCCGGCACTCGCGGCGGGCAAAGTGGTGCTGTGCGACCGCTTCACCGATGCGACGATGGCCTATCAGGGCGCCGGGCGGGGTGTTGACATGGGCTTTCTGCGCCTGCTTGCGGAACAGGTCGAGGCAGGTACGCGACCTTCGCTCACCGTGCTCTTCGATGTCCCCCCTGCAGTCAGTCGCGAACGCCTTGCCGGGCTCAAAGCCCCGGACCGCTTCGAACGCGAACAGAGTGCGTTCTTCGAGCGCGTGCGTGCGGGGTATCTGGCCTTGGCGCGTGCGGAACCGCAACGCTTTGCGCTCCTCGATGCCAGCCAGCCCATGGAGGCGGTGACGGCAGCACTGCTGCACGTGGTCTCGGAGCATCTGCGATGAGCACGCAGAGCGTGTGCCGCCTTGTGGAGCGCCCGTGACGAGCGGGGTTCGGGTATGAGCCAGGTGGACGCAGGCGACAGTCTGCTCGGCCATGTCCCCGACATCGGCGCCAGCCTGCCAACTGCCCACGCCGCACAAGTCGAACGCCTGCTGGCCCGACGATCGGTCTTTCCGCATGCGCTGCTGATCAGCGGCGGCATGGCCCGCGACCTGGCGCGCCTGGCCGATGCGCTCGCCGTCGGCTTGCTGTGCGACGCCCCGCAAGCCGACGGCACTGCGTGCGGTGTTTGCGCGGCGTGCCGGCTGTTGGCTGCCGGCAACCATCCCGATCTGCTGAGACTGCGCCCGCTGGAGGCCGACGAGGCCGCGGGACGTAAAGCCTCCAGCCAGATCCGCATCGAAGCGGTGCGCCAACTGATCGGGACACTGGCTCTCAGCCCGCACCATGGCCGCTGCCGGGTGTGCATCATCGACCCTGCCGAAGCGATGAACAGCGCAACGGCAAATGCCTTGCTCAAGGTGCTCGAGGAACCGCCCGCCGGCAATGTATTGCTGCTGCTGAGCCGGCGCCCGATGCGACTGCTACCTACGCTGCGTAGTCGCTGCCTGCCGATACGGCTGATCGACGAGTCGACGATGGTGAAACCCGGCGACGGGGTCGAGCCAGAGATGGTGGCTTTCTTGCGCGATGCCGACCCTGACCCGGTGGCCCGCGCCCCGTGGCCGGCGCAGCGCGCCTTGGTGGACGCGCTGGCGCGGGGCGAGGGGTTGGGTGTCCCCGCGGCCAGCCGCATCAGCGGACTGACCCTACCAGCGGCGCTCGCGGTGCTGAGCCGCTGGACCCATGATCTGGCGCGTGTCAAAGCGGGCGGTGTGCCACGTTTCCTGCCGTTCCGCGCAGCCGAATTGGCTCGCGTGGCAGCTCTTGCCGACCTGCAGGGCATCCTGCACATGGGCAAGCGTCTGGCTGAATGGCAGCGCCATGCCGACCATCCCCTCATCGCGCCCTTGACAGTCGCCGACATCCTGTTGGAATACCGGGCCGAACTCTTTCCCTCCGCTCGCACCGCCGCATGAGACTCGTCGATTCGCACTGCCATCTCGACTTTCCGGACCTTGCCGCCGACCTCGACGGTATCCTGGCCCGCATGGCCGACCACGGCGTCGAGCGCGCCATGTGCATCTCAGTGAACCTGCCCGATCTGCCGCGCGTCATTGCACTGGCCGAACGCCACGCCCAACTATGGGCCACGGTCGGCGTGCACCCGGATTACGAGGACACCCCCGAACCGAGCGTCGACGACCTGGTGCGCCTGGCCGACCATCCGCGGGTCTTGGCCATCGGCGAGACCGGACTCGACTATTTCCGCCTGACCGGCGACCTCGAATGGCAGCGCCAGCGCTTCCGCACCCACATCCGCGCAGCGCGGCGGCTGGGTAAACCACTGGTCATCCACACCCGCAGTGCCTCCGCGGATACGCTGCGGATCATGGAGGAGGAGGGCGCAGCCGCGGTTGGCGGGGTCATGCACTGCTTCACCGAAAGTCAAGCGGTGGCTGATGCCGCCATTGCCATGAACTTCGTCATCTCCTTCTCTGGCATCGTCACCTTTAAGAACGCCAGGGACCTTCAAGAGGTTGCGAGGACCATCCCGCTGGACCGTATGCTGGTGGAGACCGACTCGCCCTACCTGGCACCGGTGCCGCAC
>RFSW01000034.1 GCA_009923755.1 Betaproteobacteria bacterium
GCGGTCTTGTAGCGCAATTGCATGATGCGCTGCATGTAGGGGCGGCGCAGGTCGATGACGCGATGCGTCAGGCGGACGGTCTCCGAGAGGTTGTCGTCGTCGATCTGGAACGGCGGCGTGGCGGACGCGTTGAGCACTTCAAGCTCGTGCGCCAGCACCTCGATCTCGCCGGAGACGAGGTTGGCGTTCTCGGTACCGGCCGGGCGGCGGCGCACCTTGCCGGTGACGCGCAGGCAGAACTCGTTGCGTACGCCCTCGGCAGTGGCAAAGGTCTCGGCGCGGTCGGGGTCGCAGACCACTTGGACCAAGCCCTCGCGGTCGCGCAGGTCGATGAAGATGACCCCACCGTGGTCGCGGCGGCGGTGGGCCCAGCCAAACAAGGTGACGATCTGGTCGAGGTGGGCGGCGTGGATTCGCCCGCAGTAATCGGTGCGCATGGAAAGGAGCTTTACGACGGGTTAGAGGGTTTGCGATCGCCACCGGCCGGCGACGCGTGCGGCGTGGGCGAGACCACGCCCATCGAGATAACGTACTTCAGGGCTTCGTCAACGCTCATGTCGAGTTCGACGGCATCACGGCGCGGCACGATGATGAAGTAGCCCGAGGTCGGATTGGGCGTGGTCGGCACGTAGACGCTCAAATGCTCGCCGTCGAGATGCTCAGCCACGCCGGGGCCGGGCTGGCCGGTGAGGAAAGCGATGGTCCAGCTGTCGCCATGCGGAAAGCGCACCAGCACCGGCTTGCGAAAAGCCTGTCCGCCCGGGGCCAATAGCGTGTCGGAGACCTGCTTGACGCTCGAATAGATGCCTTTGATCACCGGAATGCGCGCCAGCGCCAATTCCGCCCAACGCACCACCTTCTGGCCGATCAGGTTGGCGGCCAGCGCGCCGGTGCCGAGCACCACCACGATGGTCAGGATCACCCCGAGACCGGGGATGTGCATGCCGAACAGGTTGACCGGCTGCCACTGTGGCGGCAGCAGGGTCAGGGTCCGGTCCATGGTCACGACCAGGGTGTTGACCACCCAGGCAGTGATGCCGACCGGCACCCAGATCAACAGCCCGGCCAGCAGATAACGCTTCATCAGGCGGCGTCCTTGGCGGGCGTGGTGGCACAGCCGGCAACGGCGCAGGGTGCCGCGCCGCCGGTGCAAGCGGCCGTCTCGACGGGCTTGTCGGCCGGCTTGTCAGCGGGTGCATCCGCCTTGTGAGCCGGCTGTCCGCCCTTGAAGTCGGTGGCATACCAGCCGCTGCCCTTGAGCTGGAAGCCGGCGGCAGTGAGCGCCTTGGACAGCGCAGCGGCGCCGCAAAGGGGGCAGTCGGTGAGCGGTGCGTCGTTCACCTTCTGCAGGGCATCGTAACGCTGCCCGCAGGCGGCGCAATGATATTCGTAGATCGGCATGGCATCTCCTTGACTGCGTCGAACCCCAGTGCGTCGAGCCCCAGTGCGGCGGGACCCGGTGCGGTGAGACCCAGTGCGGCAGGTCCCGGTGCGGCAGGTCCCGGTGCAGCGGGCCGCGATGCGGCGCACGGCCGCAAGCGACTGAGCAAAGTGGGCACTCAAAAAGCTCTCGATTGTAACCGTGACCCGTCAGCGCGGCGAACGCTATCACGCAGCCTGCAACGCAGGTAGAGGGCTATGCAGCGAGAGGGTTCACGCAAGATCAGCGACGCGGCCGGCTGACCTCCGCGAGGTGGCAGTGGCCAGGCCAGATGGCAACGGCAGGGCCAGCGGTGGCATCGACCGATTCAGGTGTGGCTAAGCGCCTCGCGCAACGCGTCCGACAGCGCAGCAGCATCGATGGTGCGGCCAGGTGCCTCACGCCGTGCGGGAGCCCACACCGGGTCGGGATAGTGGCTGTCATCGACCCAGCGCGGGATGACATGCCAGTGCAGGTGCGGCACCACGTTGCCGAGACTGGCAAGGTTGACCTTGTCAGGGGCGAGCTGCTCGCGCAAGACACGTTCTACGATGAGCACGCTGGCCATGAAACGGGCCGCGTCGACACTCGACAGGTCGCTCATCTCGCGCACGTGCGCGCGCCAGATGACCCGGCAGAACCCCGGATGGCGCGGTTCGTCGGCGAGGATGACGCGATGGTCGGCGCCCTGCCAGACCAGCTCGCCGCCAGAGCCCGTGCAGAGCGGGCAGTCTCGGGAGGTCAAGGGTCGCGAGGCCGGGCGGCGCGACAGCGGGCCCGCGCTTACAGCGCGGCAGCCAGGCGATCCCGCGATGCCGCTGGCTGCACCTGCACATCGAGACGCGTGACCTTGCTCGGCCGCGCCAGCGCCGGGTTCTCCGACAAGTAGCGCTTGATGCCACCGAGAATGGCGCGCGCCAGCTGGTCCTGGTGCGCCGGATCGGACAGCTTGCGCTCTTCGGCCGGATTGGTGATGAAAGCGGTCTCGACCAGGATCGATGGGATGTCCGGCGACTTGAGCACGGCGAAGCCGGCTTGCTCCACCGCCTGCTTGTGCAGCCGGTTGATCTGCCCGAGTTCACCGAGCACGTGGCCGGCCAGCTTGATGCTGTCCTGGATCGAGGCGGTCTGGGAAAGGTCGAGCAGGGTGCGCGCCAGATGCACGTCTTTTTGATCGATGCGCACACCGCCGATCAGGTCGGCGTCGTTCTCACGCTTGGCCAGCCAGCGCGCCGCCGCCGAGGAAGCGCCGTTCTCGGAGAGCACGAACACCGACGACCCGGCGGCGTCCGGCTTGATGAAAGCATCGGCGTGGATCGAGACGAACAGATCGGCCTGCAGGGCGCGCGCCCGCGCCGTGCGGCCCTGTAGCGGAATGAAGTAGTCGCCCTCACGCACCAGCACGCCGCGAAGACCCGGCTCGCCATCCACCAGCGCTTTGAGGCGCCGCGCAATAGCCAGCGTGACCTCTTTCTCGATCAATCCGGACGGCCCACGCGCACCCGGGTCCTCGCCGCCATGACCGGCATCGATGGCGATGGTGACCAGGCGGTCGAAACGCGGATCGGCCACCGGCCGCGACGCCTCCGGCCGAACGGCCTCCGGACGCATTTGAGCGAGCGGTGCACGCGGCACAGCTGCCGGGGCCGTGGCTTGGGGGGGCAGCAGCTCACCGGGCCCGGGCACAGCCTCGACCACTGGCGCTGCCAACGACGCTGCAGGGCCCTCCGGCGCTAGATCGACGACCAGGCGGTGCCCGTATTCGCCGGCCGGCGGAACGACGAACACACGGCTGCTCACCGGCTGCCTCAGCTCGAGCACGATGCGCACCACGTCGGGCTTGAACTGAGCAGAGCGGGCGCGCACCACCAGAGGGTTATCGGCAGGGATCCGGGCTGCGAGCTGGTCGAGCGCACCACCGGTGACGTGGCCGGGGAGGTCGATGACTAGACGCAGCGGATCATTCAAAGCGAAGGTCTGGAAGCCCACCGCAGACTCGGTCTCGAGGGTCAGACGGGTGCTTTCGGGGCCGGGCCAGAAGCGCACCGCCCTGACCTGAGCAGACGCCTCGGCGACAGCCGGAGCCAGCGCCGGCAGCAGAATCAGCAGACCGAGACCCAGTGCAGCGCCGATCCGGCGGGCTGCGCCTGCAAGGCCGATCCAAGCGTCTGACATGTCTCCCCCCCAATCCGGCTGCACGCGATCACCGTCGCGCTGCGACCCCGCCCCGCCACCGCCAGGCCGACGCGCAAATCCGCGGGTGGTGTGGCGGCGCCCCCGCGTTGCGGCCATTCGATCAGGCGCACCGCCGGGTCCGGCAGATCGTCAAAACCGGCTTCGGCCCACTCTTCTGGCGAAGCCAAACGATACAAATCAAAATGATACACGACCAATCCAGATTCCGCTTCAAGTTTTTGCCGAGCCCCGGTGCTGGGTGCGCGAACGCCGGCGCGAACCGTCTGCGGGGCATCGACGTCGTATGTCTCGAGCAGGGTGTACGTGGGGCTGCGCACCGCACCGCGACAGCCGAGCGCCCGCAATAGGCCACGTACCAGGTGGGTCTTGCCGCTGCCGAGCTCGCCTTCGAGCCACACACACAACTGCCGCGGCAGGCAGGTGGCTAAAACTGCGGCGAGCTGGTCGGTGGCCTCGGAGTCTGGCAGTTGGATGCGATACTCTTGCAGCATGTACGCTCGGCCGATTAGGTCCAAAATAAGCGCTGACTAAGGAGGCAGTATGCAGAATGAGGTGATGCAGATGGTCCTGGATTCGCTGCTCGAGTTCCAGGAGCAAACCAGCGACGAGCGCTTTCAGGATTGCATCGACGGTCTGCAGGCCGTGCTCAGCAAACCCAAGCGCCCGATGACGACCGATCAGGCGCGCGACCTCTACAAAAGCCTGCCGACCAACTGGCGGCCGCACGACTTCGTGCTGCTGGTCGAGAAGTTCCACGGCATCAAGTAGAGGCCTCGCGTTTCCCCCGCCGGCGAGCGCCTGAAGGCGCAGATCCGCGACTGGGCGACCCAAGCGGGTTTTAGCGCCACTGGCTTTGCCCGGCTGGAACTTGGCGATGCGCCGCAGCGCCTGCGCGAATGGCTCAACGACGGCCTGCACGGCGAGATGGATTACCTCGCCCGCCACGCCGACCTGCGCGCCGACCCCACCCGTCTGGTGCCCGGTGCGCTGAGCGTCATCAGCCTACGCATCCCCTACCTGCCGCCCGCCGGCGACGTCGATGGCAGTGCCGACGAGGCGCAGCGGGCAGCATGGGACACCCTCGACCGACCTGAGCGCGCATACATCGCACGCTATGCGCTTGGTCGCGACTACCACCGGCTGGTGCGACAACGCCTCGAGCGACTTGCCCGTCGCATCGAGCACGCAGCCGGCCCGATCGGCCGCCGCGTGTTCTGTGACAGCGCCCCGCTGCTGGAGGTCGAATTCGCCACTCGGGCGGGCATCGGCTGGCGCGGCAAGCACACCCTGCTGCTGAGCCGCGACGAGGGCTCGTGGTTCTTCCTCGGCGAGATCGTCACCACCCTCGATCTGCCGCCCGACGCGCCGGTCACATCGCACTGCGGCACCTGCAATCGCTGCATCGAGGTCTGCCCGACGCAGGCGATCGTCGCGCCTTACCGGCTCGATGCGCGGCGCTGCATCAGCTACCTCACCATCGAACACGCCAGCGCCATTCCGGAACCGCTGCGGCCGCTGATGGGTAACCGTATCTACGGCTGCGACGACTGCCAGCTCGCCTGCCCCTGGAACCGCTACGCCCGCCTCAGCGCAGAACCAGACTTTGCAGCCCGGCATGACCTCGACAGCGCCAGCCTCGCGGAACTGTTCGGCTGGGACGCCGCAACCTTCAGCGCCCGCACCGAGGGCTCGGCGATCCGCCGGATAGGCCATGTGCGCTGGCTGCGCAACATCGCGGTGGGGCTAGGCAACGCCCCGCCCGCACCATCGGTCGTCGCAGCACTCGCGTCACGCGCAGACCACCCGGACGGTTTGGTGCGGGAACATGTGGGCTGGGCGCTGGCCGAGCAAGCCAGAAAAAAGGCAGCCTCAGGGGCCGCCTCAGTTGACTCTAAATGATGTGAATAGGTTTTCTTGCTAGATTCGCTTCATCAATATATAATCAGAGGGCTTTTGACGCCTCGGCTGCGTCCTTACGCAGATCGCGGATGAAGGTCCAGCCGCGAGGCGTCCGCACAAACGCGTAACCGGTCTTGCCGTCGATGAAAACGTCGTAGGTTGCGGTCACCGGCTCAGGTGCCTCCGCAGCCCGCAGCACGACGGCCGGCGCGGCATAGATGAGTTTGCCTTGCAGGGCGGGCGGGACGCCTTGCGCAGCCGCACTCACGCTGGAGAGGGTGGCGACCAGCCCGGCAACGGCGAGTCGGGTGCGGGAAAGACTATGAGTGTTCATGTGAATGCCCTCATGGCGACGTTGTGATGGAAGAAGATTGCGCCGCTCTTTTGTATTTGTATAATGGATTGTTTTCATAGAATCATCACTCATATGAATATTAAAACCTTCGACCTCAATCTGCTCAAGTCTTTCGATGCCCTGCTCGAAGAGTGCAGCGTGTCGCGCGCCGCGGCGCGTGTGCATCTGTCGCAGCCGGCGATGAGCAATGCGTTGGCGCGCCTGCGGGACGCCCTCGATGACCCGGTGCTGGTGCGTACCCCGCAAGGGATGGAGCCCACCGCTCGAGCTCTGGCGCTCAAGGGGCCGGTACGGCAGGCCTTGTTGCAGATCGAGACGGCGCTGGGCGCGCAGCCCGAGTTCGACCCGCGTACGGCGCGCCGCAGTTTTGTGGTGGCCGCCACCGACTACATGGAGTTTCTCGTGCTTCCGCGCCTGATGCGCGTGCTGCAGACCGAGGCACCGGGTATCGACATCCGGGTGCGTTCGTTACAGCTCAAGGCGCCCGAAGAGCCTCTGGACTCTGGCGACGTCGACCTCGCCTTCGGTTTCTTCGCCGACGTGCCCAAGCGCCTCAACCGGCGCCACCTGTTCACCGAGACAATGACCTGTCTGGTGCGCGCCGACCACCCGGTGCTCTACCAGTCGTGGAACCTTGAGCGCTTCGTCGAGATGTCGCATCTGTTCGTGGCCACCCGTCAGGGCTCTGCCGGCGTGGTCGACAACATGCTCACCGAAAAAGGACTGCAGCGCCGTATCGCATTGGTGGTGCCGCACTTTCTGGTGGTGCCGTACATCATTGCCGAGACTGATCTTATCGTGACCGTCAACAGCCGCATCGCGGACACCTACGTGCGCGAGTTACCGCTCAAATCGCTACCCCCGCCGCTCGATCTGCCGGAGTTCCCCATCACCATGCTGTGGCACCCGCGCAGCGACGGCGACCCCAGCATCGCTTGGCTGCGCAGGATGCTGATCGACATCTGCAACGACATCGATCACGCGGTCCAGGCCGGCCGCGCGCGTTAAACGCACCGCGGTACCGCGCTGGCTTGCCCTACAACGCGGCGAGCCGCTCCACCCAGTGCATCACTGGCCTCACCGAACGAGCGGAGAGGTGTTGCTGACAGCCGATGTTGGCGGTCACGATCACGCTGCCGCTCAGCGCATCGAGGCTCTCGAGCTTGCGCCGGCGCAGCTCGTCGGCCAGCTGCGGATTGAGCACCGACCATGCGCCGGCCGAACCGCAGCAAAGATGAGCGTCAGCCGGGCGCTGCAGATCAAAGCCCAGATCGCGCAGCACGGCCTCGGTGCTGGCGCCGGCGGCCAGGCCATGCTGCAAAGTGCAAGGCGGATGCCAGGCCACCGCCTCCCGTTGCCGCGCCGTCCATGCCGTGGGCCAGGCCTCGCGGCGGCGGTCCAACCATGCGGCAATGTCGACAGCGGCAGCAGCCACACGCTGCGCGCGCGGGCCATAGACCGGGTCGGCGGCAAACCAGTCCGGGTAATCGCGCAGGGTCAGGCCACAGCCGCTGGCATTGCTGACGATGGCCTCAGCGGCGCCCGACTCGAGCAGCGGCCACCATGCGTCGATGTTGGCGCGAGCCAAGGCGCGCGCAGCGTCGACGTCATCGAGGTGTGCCGGGATGGCGCCGCAGCAGGCGGCCGCGGCCGGACGCAGGACACGGTCATCAAGCGCGGCGAGCACCGCCTCGGTCGCGTTGTCGATGGACGGCCGCAAGTGCGGCTGGACACAGCCGCGCGGCAGGATCACGGTGCGGCCGCCGTCTGAGCTCAAACGCTGACCGGACCCGGCCCCCTCGGCCGTGACGGCGCCTCGGGTGCCGGCAAGGTGAGCGTGGCGACGGGTCGCATCGACCGGCGCGGCGTCGCGCGAGGCCGTCTCGCGGCGCGCCGTGCCCCGCGATGCGGTGTCGGGCAAGGCCTTGTCGCGCAGCGCGGCTGGCAACCAAGGGCTCAACAACTGGCCGAGCCGCAGCGCCGGCCCGAACAGCGGCGACAGCAAGCCGCGCCGCAGCAGCGCCCGCACCGCCCGCACCCGCCACGGCCGCGCCACCCGCGCCTGGACCGCGCGGCGCCCGATGTCGAGCAGGCGGTGATAACTCACACCCGACGGGCAGGTCGTCTCACAGGCGCGACAACCGAGACAACGGTCGAGGTGCTGCAGGGTGGTCGCGCCCACCGGCCCGCCCTCCAGCGCGTTCTTGATCAGGTAGATGCGGCCGCGCGGGCTGTCGAGTTCGTCGCCCAGCACC
Source organism: Betaproteobacteria bacterium (assembly GCA_009923755.1). Taxonomy (GTDB): domain Bacteria; phylum Pseudomonadota; class Gammaproteobacteria; order Burkholderiales; family UBA3065; genus UBA3065. The sequence goes on from RFSW01000034.1 coordinate 8,126, forward strand.
TGGTAGGTCGGGCAGGTGGCGAGGCAGAACCCGCAGTGCACGCACTTGCGCAACACCGCATCGGCGCTGGCACCCTCGAGCGTGGCGAGCAGGCTGTCTGGCAGGCGGGTCTGCACGCTCAGGTCGCTCCGGAGGCAGCCTGTACAGCAGCGGCGTCAAAGCGCCCGCTGTCAAACACGCCGTGCGGGTCGAACACATCAAACAGGCGCCGGTGCAGGGCGAGCCGCACGGGGTCGAGCGGGTGCATGGCCGGCTGTGCCAGGTTGCCCCGCCACGCCATGGCATGGCCACCGAGCGAGGCGGCGAGCGAGCGCACCTCGCTTGGCGGCGCATCGGTGGCGAGCCAGCGCAGCCCACCACACCAGTCGACGGCGAACTCGCCTTCGGCCCCCAGACTGCGCGTGGTCGAGGGTACAGAGAGCCGCCACAGCGGCACCTCCAGCTGGTCTGGACCACGCATATCGGCAGCCGGCCGATGCCCTGGCGGCATGCCAGCACACCCGGCCCAGAAGGCCGCAGCAGCAGCCGGCTCGACCGTCTGTCCACCGATCCCCGGCAGCGCCGCATCCACGCCCGCCGCCGAACCGCAGAGACGCAGATGCAGCGCACCCTCGCACCAGGCCGCTCCACCCAGCGGCAGCGGCGTGGCGGCGAGCCGGTTCATGCGCTGGATGGCCTCATTGGCGGCCATCGGCAGGCGCAGCGTCTCCTCGCGCTGCGGCCGCGGCAGCAGGCGGAACGACACCTCCAGCAGCACGCCCAGCCGCCCCCACGCGCCAGCCTGCAGGCGGAACAGGTCAAAGCCGGCCACGTTCTTCATCACCCGGCCACCGAAGCGCAGCACCTGCCCCCGCCCGTCGAGCAGACGCGCGCCGAGCAGGGCGTCGCGCACGCTGCCGGCAAACGCACGCCGCGGCCCGGCGAGCCCACTGGCGACGGCACCGCCGACCGTCGCGCCGGGCCAATCGGGCGGCTCGAAGGGCAGCATCTGGCCGTGCGCGACAAGTTCTGCCTGCAAGTCGGCCAGCGGCGTGCCGGCCCGCACGGTAACCACCAGTTCAGCCGGGTCGTAATCGACGATGCCGCGTAGCCCGAGGGTGGAGAGCGGCTCGCCATGCGCCGTGCCGCCCAGCCCGCGCTTGCTGTCGCCGCCGCGAAGGTGCAGCACCCGCTGGTCGGCTGCAGCGGCACAGATCGCATCGGCAAGGATTCGCTCAGCAGGATCCAGCACGGCTGTCGATGCGCCAGCGGGACCAGCCCCGGACTGCGCGTCCAGGGTTCCGGTGGGGCCGGCGCTGCTCACGGGCACGCCCTCACCCTCAGAACCTCGGCAGTTCCGGGTGCAGCAGCTTGCCCCCGTGCATGTGCATGGCACCCATCTCGGCGCAGCGGTGCAGAGTCGGCACCGCCTTACCCGGGTTGAGCAGGCCAGCCGGGTCGAAGGCGGCCTTGACCGCGTGGAAGGTGGCGAGCTCCGGTGCGGCAAACTGCACGCACATGGCGTCGAGCTTCTCCACGCCGACGCCGTGCTCGCCGGTGATCACCCCACCCGCCTCCACACAGGCCCGCAGGATGTCGAGCCCGAAGGCCTCAGCGCGCTCGACATCGCCAGGCTGGTTGGCATCGAAGAAGATGAGCGGATGCAAGTTGCCGTCGCCGGCATGGAACACGTTGGCGCAGGCCAGCCCGTGCCTCTCGGACAACTCGGCGATGCGCCGCAGCACCGCCGACAGGTGCTTCTTGGGGATTGTGCCGTCCATGCAGTAGTAATCCGGCGTGATACGCCCCACCGCCGGGAACGCCGCCTTGCGCCCGGCCCACAGCTTGAGCCGCTCGACCTCGGACTGCGAGACCGCCAGCGACACCGCGCCGTGGCGACGGCACACCGCCTCGATGCGCGCGATCTCGTCGGCGACCTCCTCGGCGGTGCCGTCGGACTCGGCAAGCAGGATCGCGCCGGCATCGAGCGGATAGCCGGCGTGGACGAAGTCCTCAACCGCGCGGGTGGCCAGCGCGTCCATCATCTCCAGCCCGGCGGGGATGATGCCCTCGCCGATGATGCCGGCCACGGCGTCGCCGGCCGCCTCCACGGTGGCAAAGGCGGCCATCACCACTTGCGCCACGCGCGGCCGCGGCAGCAGGCGCACGGTGACCTCGGTCACCACCACCAGCAACCCCTCCGAGCCCATCATCAGCGCCAGCAGGTCGAGGCCGCTGTCATCCGGCGCTTCGCCGCCGATGCTCAGCGGCGTGCCGTCGGCCAGAAAGCCCTTGATGCCGAGCACGTTGTGCACGGTGAGGCCGTACTTGAGGCAATGCACACCGCCCGAGTTCTCGGCGACGTTGCCGCCGATGCTGCAAGCGATCTGGCTCGACGGGTCGGGCGCGTAGTACAGGCCGTGTGCAGCCGAGGCCTCGGAGATGGCGGCATTGCGCACACCGGGCTCGACCACCGCGACCCGCGCCAGCGGGTCGATACGGACGATGCGCTTGAGGCGCGCCAGCGACAGCAGCACCGCATCGGCGCGCGGCAGCACGCCGCCGGCGAGTCCGGTGCCGGCGCCGCGCGGGATGACCGGCGTGTGATGCGCGTGGCAGATGCGCAGCACCGCCTGCACCTGCTCTGCCGTGTACGGCAGGGCTACCGCGAGCGGCGGCTGGCGGTACATCGAGAGGCCGTCACACTCGTAGGGCGCGAGCTGCTCTGGCTCGGTAAGCAAGGCGTCAGCCGGCAGCGCAGCAGCGAGCGCGCTGAGGATGCGGGATGTGGCTTGCGATGCGGCGAGTTGCGACATGCTCGCATTGTGGCCGATGCACAGCGGAGTTGCGCTACGCCGGCCGGGTCGCGCGGAGCCTCACAGTGAACCGAGCCCATGCCCATCCACGCTCGCGGGAAGACCGGCCGGTGCTCAGACGGGCCGACGGCACCCTGCAGCATCTCGCCGCTGACACAGTCTGGAGACAAGCCAGACCATGAAGGTAAAATGGCTGTCGACCAGCCCGCCCATCGCATCAGGGGAGGCGGCGCAACCCGGCTGCTGTCCCACCCGCCCCCTGCTCCATTCGAGGAACCGCATGATCTCTGCCCACGCCGCGCTCGACCGGCTCAAGACCGGCAACGCCCGCTACGTCCGCAACGAAAGCATCGCCCGGGTGAGCGACCTCAACCGCAGCGCGCTCACCGCCCGCCAGACGCCGTTCGCCATCATTCTCGGCTGCTCGGATTCGCGGGTACCGGCCGAGCTGGTGTTCGATCAAGGTCTTGGTGACCTTTTCGTCATCCGCGTCGCCGGCAACATCGTGGCGCCCTCGCAGATCGGCAGCGTCGAGTTCGCCGCCGAGAAGCTGGGATCCAGGCTGGTGGTGGTGATGGGCCACACCGGGTGCGGGGCCATCGCTGCTACGCTGGACGCGGTGCTGAGCGGCAGTGCCGCTGACTCGCGCAACATCCGCTCGATCATCGACCGCGTCCGCTGCTCGGTGGAGATCGCCCGCGAATCGGCGCCTGCCAATGACCGCGCCGCGCTGCTCGACCACGCCACCCGCGCGAACGTGCGCATCGCCTGCAACCAGCTGCGCCACGGCTCCGACATCATCGAGCGACTGATCGACCAGGAGGGCCTGGTGGTGGTCGGCGCCCAGTACTCGATCGAAAGCGGCGCGGTGGAATTCTTCGACGGCGTGTGAGGTCCGCCATCTGGCGCGCCGCGAGCGAGACTCTCACGCAGCGGATCGCGGATCCATCGAACCTGCGCCGACTGGTACACCCGGACAGCCCGCGCTAAAATCGCGGGCTTTTTGGCGTAAGCCTCCTACCCCGCTCCCACCCTCCAGGTCTCATGGCTCTGATCGTCCAGAAGTTCGGCGGCACCTCAGTTGGTAGCCCCGAACGCATCAAGAACGTCGCCCAGCGCGTCGCCCGCTTCCACGCCCAGGGCCACCAGATCGTGGTGGTCGTCTCTGCCATGAGCGGCGAGACCAACCGCCTGATCGCACTGGCCAAGGAGATCCAGGTCAACCCAGACCCGCGCGAGCTGGATGTGGTGATCTCGACCGGCGAACAGGTGACCATCGGCCTGCTGGCCATGGCGCTCAAGGACATCGGCGTCGATGCCCGCTCCTACACCGGCGGCCAGGTGCGCATCGCCACCGACTCCGCCTTCACCAAGGCGCGCATCCTGCACATCGACGACGGCGCCATGCGTGCCGACCTGAACAAGGGCCGAGTGGTCATCGTCGCCGGCTTCCAGGGGGTGGACGACGCCGGCAACATCACCACGCTGGGCCGCGGCGGGTCCGACACCACGGGTGTCGCGCTGGCTGCCGCGCTCAAGGCCGACGAGTGCCAGATCTACACCGATGTCGATGGCGTGTACTCCACCGACCCGCGCGTGGTGCCCGAGGCGCGCAAGCTTGACCGCATCACCTTCGAGGAGATGCTGGAACTGGCGAGCAGCGGCTCCAAGGTGCTGCAGATCCGCTCGGTCGAATTCGCCGGCAAGTACAAGGTCCGGTTGCGCGTGCTGTCCTCGTTCATGGACGACCCGGGTGAGGGCACGCTGATCACTTTCGAGGAAGACGAGAACATGGAACAAGCCGTCATTTCGGGCATCGCCTTTAACCGCGATGAGGCCAAGATCACTGTGCTGGGCGTACCGGACAAGCCGGGGATCGCCTATCAGATCCTCGGACCGGTCGCCGACGCGAACATCGACGTGGATCTGATCATCCAGAACGTCGGTCGGGATGGCAGCACGGATTTCTCCTTCACTGTTCACCGCAACGAATACCAGAAGGCGCTCAAGGTGCTCAACGAGACCGTCAAGCCGCACATCGGCGCGCGCGAGGTGGTGGGCGACGACAAGATTGCCAAGGTGGCGGTGGTCGGCGTCGGCATGCGCAGCCATGTCGGCGTGGCCTCGACGGTGTTCCGCACCCTCGCCGAGGAAGGCATCAACATCCAGATGATCAGCACCTCGGAGATCAAGATCTCTGTGGTGGTAGACGACAAGTACATGGAGCTGGCGGTGCGCGTGCTGCACCGCGCGTTCGGCCTGGACGGGGAACCCAAGGCCGCATAAAGGCGCGGCGAGGGCGGTGCCGGTTTGACCGGCCCTGCCCTGTCGGGTACCATCGCGGCCTTGCTGGAGACATGGCCGAGAGGTCGAAGGCACTCCCCTGCTAAGGGAGCATACGGGCATAAACCCGTATCGAGGGTTCGAATCCCTCTGTCTCCGCCACGGCCGACAACAGTTTTATGCGCCCGTAGCTCAGCTGGATAGAGTACCTGGCTACGAACCAGGGGGTCAGGAGTTCGAATCTCTTCGGGCGCGCCAAACAAAACAAGGGGTTAGAGACACTGCGCTCTAGCCCCTTGTTCTTTTGGGCCTCCCGCCGGGGGCCGCCACCTCAACACCGGGCTTAGGCGCTTGGCAAGGCTTTGGGGGCATCACCCCCGATCTCGAGCACATCGCTCTCGTCCTTGAGGCCGACGCCGGTAAGCTCCAGACGCCGCGCCTCGCGCGCCAGCCACAGCAGCTTTTGCGCCGCGGCAGCGTGCGAGAGCCCCTCCGGGCGGATGTTGGAGATGCAGTTGCGTTGCGCATCGTTGCAGCCCACCCGCGGCGCCCAGGTCAGGTAGACGCCGAGGCTGTCGGGCGAGGTGAGTCCAGGCCGCTCGCCAATGAGCATCGCCACCATGCGTGCACCCAGCGCCTCGCCGACCTCGTCGGCCAGTGCCACCCGCGCCTGCCGCGCGATGACCACCGCGCCGCTGCGCCAGCCTTCGGGCCAGCGCGCCTTGAGTTCGGCCAGCAGCGGCGGTGCCTGACGCGCCACCGCCAGCGACGACAGCCCGTCGCCGACCACCAGCGCCAGGTCCGGGCCCGGGGTCCGGGCATCCAACTTGAGCCGCTCGACGTCCTCGGGCGCCACCCGCCGGCCGAGATCGGGCCGCAGCAGGTAGGTGTGACGGTCGGCCGCGCGACTGGCGACCTGCGTCACCTCAAAGCCGACCGCCTCGATGTCGCGCTGCAGCGCCGCGGTATCGAGCGGCAAGTGCACGGCATCGCGTGCCAGGGCGTGCGAGACGCCGAAATCCAGCACCTCGCGCGTCGGCAGACTGCTGCCCACACGACCCAGCGCGATGCGGGCGCGCGTGTGCCGGCGCAGCATCTGCCAGGGGTCGGGGTGGACCAGCGAGTCGTCGGCCATGGTTCTTGGTCCTGGTCAGCCCGCCAGAAGATGCCGGGGCAGGTTTTGCAGCATCGGGTGGCGGCTGCCGACCGGCTGCACCTGCCCCGCCGCGTCCATGATGTCCATGCGCTTGAGCCACGCCTCGAACTCCGGCGACGGGCGCAGGCCGAGCAGCTTGCGCAGATAGAGCGCGTCATGGAAGGACGTGGTCTGGTAGTTGAGCATGATGTCGTCGGCGCCCGGGATGCCCATGATGAAGGTGATCCCCGCCGTGCCGAGCAGGGTCAACAGGGTGTCCATGTCGTTCTGGTCGGCCTCGGCGTGGTTGGTGTAGCAGACGTCGCAGCCGAGCGGCACGCCCATCAGTTTTCCGCAAAAATGGTCCTCCAGACCGGCGCGGATGATCTGCTTGCCGTCGAACAGGTACTCCGGCCCTATGAAGCCGACCACCGTGTTGGTGAGCAGCGGCGAATAGCGGCGCGCCACCGCGTAGGCCCGCGCCTCGAGTGTTTGTTGGTCGACGCCGTGGTGGGCGTTGGCCGACAGCGCCGAGCCCTGCCCGGTCTCGAAGTACATGACGTTCTGCCCGACCGTGCCGCGCTTGAGGCTGAGGGCCGCATCGCGCGCCTCGTCGAGGATGCCGAGGTTGATGCCGAAGCTCTCGTTGGTCTTCTGCGTGCCGGCGATCGACTGGAACACCAGGTCCACCGGCGCGCCCTTCTCCATCACCTGGATCTGGTTGGTGACGTGCGTGAGGACGCAGGACTGGGTCGGGATGCCGTATTGCTGGATCACCTCGTTGAGCAGGTCATAGAGGTTCATCAACGCCGGGATACTGTCGGTGGCCGGGTTCACGCCGATCACCGCATCGCCGGCACCGTAGAGCAGGCCGTCGAGCATGGATGCGGCGATGCCGCGCGGGTCGTCGGTGGGGTGGTTGGGCTGCAGACGCACCGAGAGGTGCCCGGGCAGGCCCACGGTGTCACGGAACGCCGTCACCACCCGGCATTTGCGGGCGACCAGGATGAGGTCCTGGTTGCGCATCAGCTTGCTCACCGCCGCGGCCATCTCCGGGGTGATGCCCGGCGCGATGGCGGCGAGCGTGGCGCTGTCGGCGGCATCGGAGAGCAGCCAGTCGCGGAAGCCGCCGACCGTGAGGTGCGACACCGGCGCAAAGGCGCGCGCATCATGGCTGTCGATGATCAGCCGCGTCACCTCGTCGCTCTCGTAGGGGACCAGCAGGTCCTCGAGAAAGGTCTTGAGCGGCACATCGGCCAGACAGACGCGCGCGGCCATGCGCTCGCCATCGGTCTCCGCCGCGACACCGGCCAGGTAGTCGCCGGAGCGTGCCGGCGTGGCACGCGCCATCAACGCTCGCAGGTCGTCGAAGCGGAAATTGAAGCCGCCAACCGTGGTCTGGTAAGCCAACCCTGTGTCTCCTCAATATCCCCGCGCACCGATGCGGGGGCCGACTATCGCATGACAGCCGCCAGTGGCCTCAAGTGTGGCCGACCAGGCGGTCGTCGGCACCGTCGCGCTGCTTCTGCGTCACGCTGAAGTAGGCGTAGGCCAGCGCCATCAGACCGGCAAAGATGAGCGCCAGCAACCCGTTGAAGTAGACCATGGTCACCAGGCTGACCAGCGCAAGCACCAGGGCGATCGCCGGGAACACCGGGTAGGCGATGGCGGTGAAGGGTCGCTGCAGGTCGGGCTCCTTTTTGCGCAGCGCAAACAAGCTGAGCATCGAAACGATGTAGAGCACGATGGCGCCGAACACCGACATGGTGATGAGGTTGGCAGTCAGCGTCATGCCACCGAGCTGGATGTGCTCGTCACTGAGGATGGCCGCAATGCCGACCACACCGCCGGCGATCAGCGCGCGGTGCGGCGTCTTGAAGCGCTCGTTGACCTCGGCGAAGTAGGCCGGCATGTAGCCGGCCCGCGCCAGCGCGAAGATCTGCCGCGAATAGCCAAGGATGATGCCGTGGAAGGAGGCGATCAGCCCGAACAGGCCGATCCACACCAGCATGTGCAGCCAGCCGCTGTTGTCGCCGACGATCATCTTCATCGCCTGCGGCAGGGGGTCGTTGATATTCGACAGCTTGGACCAGTCGCCGGCGCCCCCGGCAAACACCATCACGCCGATCGCCAGGGTGACCAGCGTGAGGATGCCGGCGATGTAGGCCTTGGGAATGGTGCGCTTGGGATCCAGCGCCTCCTCGGCGGCCATGGCGACGCCCTCGATGGCGAGGAAGAACCAGATGGCAAACGGGATGGCGGCGACGATGCCGGTCACCGCCGCGGCCGAGAATTCGTTCTGACCAGCCCAACCGTTGGCTACAAAGTTGCTGACAGAGAAGCCCGGCGCGACCACACCCATGAACACCAGCAACTCGATGATGGCAACCACGGTGACGAACAGCTCAAAGTTGGCGGCGATGCGCACGCCGAGGATATTGAGCCCGATGAAGACAAAGTAGGCAGCGATCGCCATGGTCTTGGGGTCGAGTGTCGGGAACTGCACATTGAGGTAGGCACCGATCGCCATGGCGATGGCCGGTGGCGCAAAGACGAACTCGATGAGCGTGGCAAAGCCGGCGACAAAAGCCGCTTTCTCGCCGAAGGCCCGGCGCGCGTAGGCGAACGGCCCGCCGGCGTGTGGGATGGCGGTGGTGAGCTCGGTGAAGCTGAATATGAAGGTGGTGTACATCAGCGCGATCAGCGCCGATGTGACGAGGAAGCCGAGCGTGCCGGCCGTGGCCCAGCCATAGCTCCAGCCGAAATACTCGCCGGAGATCACGAGGCCGACCGCGAGGCCCCAAAGGTGCCAACCGTTCAGGGAGGATTTGAGGGATGTGCTCATGACGAATCTCGTTTGATTTTGAACAGGGGTAAGCCAGCAATCTTGATGCCAGTTTTGCAAACAGATTGCAAACGCAGGCGCCGCGGGGCCTGGCGGACCCGAACGCCACATTCGACCCTATCGATTGCGCGCAACCATGCGCTACTGTGGCGCATGAAGGCGCAGCGCGCACCCCTGCAGAGCCCGCCGAAACGTGGGCCTGGCCGGCTACACAACGCGTCATGTTGCGCGCGTCAGCCGCCCACGGTCACACCGGACGCTCACCCGGCAAGCGACTCAGGCGATAGCGGGACCAACGCCGGATGACCAGCCCTTGAACAGGCGATCCCGCGCCTCCAGCAGCGCCACCCCCTTGCCAGTGACGCGCAGCAAACGCACGCGGCGATCCTCTGCCACCACCTGCTCGATCAGACCGTCGCGAGACAAACGGGCCAGACGGCTGGTGAGGGTCGGCAAGGTGCCAAAGCGCTGCAAGCGAACCAGATCGGTGCTGTTGACCGGCATCTGGTCGAGATTACATTCGAGCAGATGACACAGCAGCGCATCGTCAGCGCGGCAGCAACCCGCGGTGTTGGCGTAGTAGCGATGCACTTGATCGAACAAAGCAGCAGTGCGCGCAAGGCCAGAGCGGGCTTCGGGGCTTCTCATGGATCGACGGCGGGAACGGGACGGGCCGGGCCATAAGGCACGCTACCCCCCCCCGCACCAAAATGGTGCGCCTTTGAACACAAGAGGAAACCGAGATAGGCGCCAGAGAGCGCTCCGTCGTCGACGGTATCGATCCATTCGTGCAACGCGGCACGTACATCGGTGGGC
>RFSW01000035.1 GCA_009923755.1 Betaproteobacteria bacterium
CTTCCAGGCCGCGCGCAAGCGCAATCGCAAGGTCACCAGCGTCGACAAGGCCAACGTGCTCGAGACCTTCCAGTTCTGGAAGGACGTCGTCACCGAGGTCCACCAGGGCTACCCCGACGTGGTGCTCGAGCACATGTACGTCGACAACGCCGCGATGCAGCTGGTGCGCGCGCCGAAGAAGTTCGACGTCGTCGTCACCGGCAACATGTTCGGCGACATCCTGTCCGACGAGGCGGCGATGCTCACCGGCTCGATCGGCATGCTGCCCTCGGCCTCGCTCGATGCGAACAACAAGGGCCTCTACGAGCCCAGCCATGGCAGCGCGCCGGACATCGCCGGTCAAGGCGTGGCCAACCCGCTCGCGACCATCCTCTCGGCCGCCATGCTGCTGCGCTACAGCGGCAATAACGAGGCCGCTGCTTTGCGCGTGGAGAACGCGGTCAAGGCGGTTCTTGCGCAGGGCTATCGCACCGGCGACATCTATGAGCCGGGCACGAACAAGGTCGGCACCCGCGAGATGGGTGACGCGGTGATCGCGGCGCTGAAGGCCGCCTGAGGAATAGAGCGATGAAGAAGCTTGGCATGGTGGGTTGGCGCGGCATGGTCGGATCGGTGCTGATGGACCGCATGCGTGCGGAGAAGGACTTCGCGCTGGTCGACACCACCTTCTTCACCACCTCCAACGCCGGTGGCGCCGGGCCCGACGTGGGGCAGGGCAGTACGCCGCTGAAGAGCGCCAGCGACATTCAGGCGCTGGCCGAGATGGACATGGTCATCACCTGCCAGGGCGGCGACTACACCAACGACGTCTACCCCAAGCTGCGCGCGGCCGGCTGGACCGGCTACTGGATCGACGCGGCGAGCGCACTGCGCATGGCCGACGACGCCGTCATCATCCTCGACCCGGTGAACCGGGCGGTGATCGACCGCGCCATGAACGATGGCATCAAGAACTACGTCGGCGGCAACTGCACTGTCAGTCTCATGCTGATGGCGCTGGGTGGTTTGTACGAGGCCGGCCTGGTCGAGTGGATGAGCGCCATGACCTACCAGGCCGCCAGCGGGGCCGGCGCGCAGAACATGCGTGAGCTCATCAGCCAAATGGGGGCCGTGCATGCCGCAGTGGCGGACAAGCTGGCTGACCCGGCCTCGGCGATCCTTGACATTGACAGGACCGTTGCCGAGGCCATGCGCGGCAAGGACTTCCCGACCGACAACTTCGGCGTGCCCCTGGCCGGTTCGCTCATCCCGTGGATCGACAAGCAGCTGGAGAGCGGCCAGAGCAAGGAAGAGTGGAAGGGCCAGGCCGAGACCAACAAGATCCTCGGGCGCAGCGCCGACCCGATCCCGGTCGATGGCATCTGCGTGCGCATCGGCGCCATGCGCTGCCATTCGCAGGCGCTGACCATCAAGCTCAAGCGCGATGTCTCGCTGCCCGAGATCTATCAGATGCTTGCCGCCCACAACGACTGGGTCAAGGTGGTCCCCAATGACCGCGAGATCAGCATGCACGAGCTGACGCCGACGGCTGTCACCGGAACGCTGAAGGTGCCGGTCGGTCGGCTGCGCAAGCTCAACATGGGGCCGGAGTATCTGGGTGCATTCACGGTTGGCGACCAGCTGCTGTGGGGTGCTGCCGAGCCGCTGCGGCGGATGCTGCGCATCGTCCTCGCAGCTTGAGATCGCACGGTCGTTCTTTGGACGCGATCGTCCGGCCGGTGTAGTCTCTCGCCATGTTCGCAGTACCTGCCATGTCACGCTCACATCTCATCCTTGCGCTGGTGCTTGCACCGGCCCTGATGGTCGCTGGCGGGCTCGCCCGCGCTGCGGAGCTCGGCCCGATCCTGCTCAGTTCGCCCGCTGGTGAGCCGCTTCAGGGCCTGGTCTCGCTGCAGCTTGGCGCCGGCGAGACCGAGGAAGAGCTGGCTGTGACGCTGGGCAGCCCGGCCGAGTACGGGTGGCTGGAGATTGCGCGTCCGCCATGGATCGATGACCTGCAACTGCACGTCACCAGCGAAGAGGGGGAGCCGCGGGTGCGCTTGTGGAGCGCGGACTCGCCGCCCGACCGCCGCTTCTCTCTGCTGCTGGTGGTGTCATCGCCCGCCAGCCGCAGCCTGCGTCAGTACGACATCGTTTTGCGCGACGCCGAGGTCTTGCTGGCACCCGCTGAGCGCGGAGCGGCCGCCGAGTTGCCGGTGCAACGGCCGGGTGGCGTCGTGAGCACCGACCCGGGCGTTGCCGACAGTGCACCGGCGCGGGTGGCACGGCCGGCACGTCGTGCGATGCAGGTTGGCGAGCGAGCAAATGCCCAGGTGCAGCGCAACCTCACCATCTCATCGGCGACTGGACGTTTGGCGCCCTCTGCATTGGAGCGACGTGCACAGCGCCTTGAGGAGACGGCCGCGGCCCAGCAACGGGCTCTTGGCGAAGCCAACAGTCGGATCGTCGAGCTCCAGGGGCAGCTGGAGAAGCTCGAGAAGCTGCTGGCGCTCAAAGGAGCTGCACCGGCGGTTGCCGATGCCAGCAGCACCAAGCCTGCTGAAGCCGCTAAGCCCACCGAAGTCGCCAAATCTGCTGAAGTCGTCAAGCCTGTCGACGCGGCCAAGCCTGGTGAAGCGGCTAAGCCTGATGAAGCCGTCAAGCCGAACGAACCGGCGCCAGCCGCAGAGGCGCCGCCGGTGTCCGCTGCCGCGCCGATGGTGGAGGTCGAGCAACCCACGCCCGCGCCCCCAGCGCCCGCGCCTGTGGCGCCTGCAGCTGTCGCGCCGCCGGCTGAGCCTGAGGACGATGGCCTGACCAGCTTGCTGCTCACCGTCGCGGGGGTGGTGGCTGCTTTGCTGGCAGCGACCCTTGCGGCGCTGTGGTGGCGTCGGCGCCGCGCGCGGCAGACACAGCTGGCGCAGGAGATGGCGGCTGCAGCAGCGGGAGCCGAGACGGGCGATGCGGCTGCTGAGCCGGACTCTTTGCCGGAGGCTGTGGCCGAGGTGCCACCCGAGCTGCCAGCCGAGGCCCAGGTCGAACCCGTGGCCGACTCGGCGGCGCAAGCCGCCGCGATCGATCAGATGGACACGCTCCTCACGGCAGCGATCGACGCTCCGCTTGGTGCGCCGGCAGCGGCCGATGTCCCCGTGCCTGTCCCCGACGCCCCGGTGGCAAGCCTCGAGGCGCTGACCGCGGCGCCGGCGGCGCCCGATGACCTCGATGCGCTGTTCAGCGAGGAGGCTATCGCGGCGGCTCAGGCGGCGATCCAATCCACCGCCGCAGAGCCGCCAGTCGCCGCCGCGCCCCGCGTGGACGAGGCTGCTGGGGAGCCAGTGGCACCCCCGCCGGCAGCAGACGCGGACGCGGACGACGAGGATGAGGATGTAGATGACGCGGCAAACGAGGCCGACCTCGAGGACGTCGAGGTGAATCTTGCCAAGGCTTACATCGACATGGGCGACCCCGATGGCGCCCGTGCCATCCTAGAGGGGATGATGGCGGACTCGGACAACCCGGAGCGCGCTGCCCTGGCCCGCCGCACCATGCGCCGTTTTGGCATCAAGCGCAGCCCGCCTCCCGCCGAGGTCGATGCCGCGGCAGGTTGACGGCCGCTGATGCGCATCGCGCTCGGCGTCGAATACGATGGGCGCCCCTTCAGTGGATGGCAGTCGCAGCCCGACGTGGCCTGCGTGCAAGACCAGCTCGAGCAGGCTCTGGCGCGCATCGCTGAGGAGCACGTGCGTGTGCATGCGGCGGGGCGCACCGACACTGGCGTGCATGCCCTGCAACAGGTGGTGCACTTCGACACCACCGCCACCCGGCCGCTCAGCGCATGGGTGCGCGGCGTCAACCGCTACCTGCCCGAAAGTGTCGGCGTGTTGTGGTCGTGCGCTGTGGCGGAGGATTTCCATGCACGTTTCTCCGCCACCGGTCGCTACTACCGCTACATCCTGCTGAATCGTCCGGTGCGGCCGGCGCTGTTGGCCGGGCGGGTCGGCTGGTTCGCCCGACCACTCGCACTGCAACCGATGCAGGCGGCGGCGAACCTATTGCTCGGCGAGCACGATTTCTCCGCGTTTCGCGCGGCGGAGTGCCAGGCGCGCTCGCCGGTCAAGACGCTGCACCGGCTCGATATCCGCGCCGATGGTGATCGCCTGACCTTCGATCTGCACGCCAGCGGTTTTCTTCACCATATGGTCCGTAACCTGGTCGGCGCGCTGGTCTATGTGGGGGCCGGACGGGAGCCGCCAGAGTGGCTCGGCGAGCTGCTGCAGGCGCGTGACCGCAGTCGTGCTGCGCCCACCTTTGCCGCCGACGGGCTGTACTTTGCCGGGGTCGACTACGCGACCCATTGGGGTTTGCCACCGACCCACGCGGGCGGTATGGCCGACGCCGGCAGCGCGCTGCGCGCCAGCCTGTCGCTGCGCTGATGCTCGTTCTGCTGCGAGAATACGCGTCGAGATGGCAGCCGAACCCGCAACCCCTTCCCCGCTGACCCGGCCCGCCCGGACCCGCATCAAGGTCTGCGGCTTCACCCGCGTCGAAGATGCCTTGGCCGCCGTCGAGGCTGGCATCGACGCCATCGGCCTGGTGTTCTACCCGCCGAGCCCGCGCCATGTGACGCCGGAACAGGCGGCAGACATCGTCCGCGCGTTGCCGGCGTTTGTGACCTCGGTGGCGCTGTTCGTCGACGCCGAACCCGATGTGGTGCGCGCCACCTGCGACGTGGTCGGCTTCGATCTGGCGCAGTACCACGGCGACGAGACGCCGCAGCAGTGCACAGCAGCCGGCATCCCTTTCATCAAGGCGCTGCGGGTGCGGCCGGGGCTGGATTTGCTACACTGCGACGACAGATTTTGTGAGGCTCGGGGGCTGCTTCTGGATGCCTTCCAAGCAGGCGCCCCGGGGGGTACCGGGCATCGTTTCGACTGGTCGCTCATCCCTGACGGTCTGACTCTGCCGCTGATTCTGTCCGGAGGTCTGGGGCCCGACAATGTCGGTGAGGCGGTGCGTCGTGTGCGGCCCTATGCTGTAGATGTCTCAAGTGGTGTCGAGCGGGAGAAAGGCATCAAGTGTGCGGACCTCGTCCGTCAGTTCGTGAAAGGTGTTCGCAATGAAGATGTATGACCTGCCCGATGCGCGTGGCCATTTCGGCCCCTACGGCGGCGTGTTCGTCGCCGAGACGCTGGTGCGCGCGCTCAGCGAGTTACGCGAGGCGTATGAGGCGGTGGGCCAGGACGCAGAGTTTCAGGCCGAGCTGGCGTACGAGCTCAAGCATTTTGTCGGCCGCCCGAGCCCCATCTACTTTGCCAAGCGACTGACCGAGCACGCCGGCGGCGCGCGCATCTTCCTCAAGCGTGAGGACCTCAACCATACCGGTGCGCACAAGGTGAACAACACTGTCGGGCAGGCGCTGCTTGCTCGTCGCATGGGTAAGAAGCGCATCATTGCCGAGACTGGCGCTGGCCAGCACGGGGTGGCCTCGGCCACCGTGGCGGCCCGCTACGGCATGGAGTGCATCGTTTACATGGGCAGCGAGGACGTCGCCCGCCAATCACCCAACGTGTTCCGCATGAAGCTGCTTGGCGCCACCGTGGTGCCGGTGGAGAGCGGCAGCAAGACGCTCAAGGACGCGCTCAACGAGGCCATGCGCGACTGGGTCACCAACGTCGAGAGCACGTTCTACATCATCGGCACAGTGGCCGGTCCGCACCCGTATCCGATGATGGTGCGCGATTTCAACTCCGTGGTTGGCAAGGAATGCGTGGTGCAGATGCCGGAGATGATCGGTCGTCAGCCTGACGCGGTGATCGCCTGCGTCGGCGGCGGCAGCAATGCCATGGGCATCTTCTACGACTACATCCCGCACGAGAAGACCCGCCTGATCGGCGTCGAGGCGGGCGGTGACGGCGTCGAGACCGGTCGCCATGCCGCACCGCTGTCGGCCGGCACGCCCGGCATCCTGCACGGCAACCGCACCTACCTGATGCAGGACGAGGACGGTCAGATCATCGAGACGCACTCGGTCTCGGCCGGCCTCGACTACCCGGGCGTCGGCCCCGAACACGCCTGGCTCAAGGACTCCGGACGCGCTGAGTATGTCGCTGCCACCGACGACGAGGCGCTCGAGGCTTTTCACCTGCTGTGCCGTGCTGAGGGCATCATCCCGGCGCTGGAGTCGAGCCATGCGGTGGCCCATGCGCTCAAGCTGGCGCCGACCATGGACAAGGATCAGGTGATCCTGGTCAACCTGTCCGGCCGCGGCGACAAGGACCTCAATACCGTGAGCCGGCTCGCCGGTATCACGCTGTAGGGCGCTCGTAGCCGAATCTTCCCCTGGTCGCCGACCGCCCTCTCGCAAGGTCTCTCCGTGTCCCGCATCGCCAGCGCCTTCGCGCGCCTCAAAGCCGAACGCCGCGCCGCCCTGATTCCCTTCTTCACCGCCGGTGACCCATCGATCGAAGCCACGGTGCCGTTGATGCACACGCTGGTGGAGGCGGGTGCCGACATCATCGAGCTCGGCGTGCCGTTCTCCGACCCGCAGGCCGACGGTCCGGTGATCCAGCGCGCCAGTGAGCGCGCGCTCGCGCGTAAGGTCACCCTGCGCAAGGTGCTGGAGATGGTCACCGAGTTCCGGCGCAGCAATGCCACGACGCCGGTGGTGCTGATGGGCTATGCCAACCCCATCGAGGCGATGGGCCGACAGAACTTTGCAGCGCTCGCGCACCGCGCCGGGGTCGACGGCGTACTGGTGGTCGACATTCCGCCTGAGGAGTCGGAGGACTGGGTGCGCACGGTCAAAGCCAACGAACTCGACCCCATCTTCCTGTTGGCACCGACGTCCACCGAAGCGCGGGTGGGTCAGGTCGCCCGACTCGCCTCGGGCTTTGTGTACTATGTCTCGCTCAAGGGGGTGACCGGCGCCGCGCACCTCGACCGTTCCGAAGTGGCCGAACGTCTGCCACGCCTTCAGGCGGTGATTCCGCTGCCGGTGGGAGTGGGTTTTGGCATCCGCGACGCCGCTTCTGCGGCAGCTGTGGCGGCGGTGGCGGATGCGGTGGTGGTGGGCAGCCGTATCATCCAGGAGATCGAGGGTTCGACGCCGGAGACGCTGCATGCGCGGATCCTGGCGCTGGTTGGCGAGCTGCGCGAGGCAGTGGATTCGGCGCGCGTGGTGTGAGGTCTGAACGTCAGGAGGTCGGATGAGCTGGTTAACCAAACTGCTGCCGCCCAAGATCAAGCGTGATGCCGGCCAGGCCCGCCGCTCGATGCCCGAGGGCTTGTGGCACAAGTGCCCGGCGTGCGAAGCGGTGCTTTACGCCACCGATCTCGAACAGAATCTGCAGGTCTGCCCCAAGTGTGGTCACCACCATCGCATCGGTGCACGTGTGCGCCTCGATTGGTTCCTCGACGCAGGCGGCCGTTTTGAGATCGGCGCTGACGTGGCGCCCGTGGACACGCTGCGCTTCCGCGACAGCAAGCGCTATCCGGATCGTCTGGCAGAGGCGGTGGCGGCGTCCGGCGAGACTGACGCGCTGGTGGTCATGCAGGGCAGCGTACTCGAGTTGCCGCTGGTGGCGGCAGCGTTCGAATTTCAATTCATGGCGGGTTCGATGGGCTCGGTGGTGGGCGAACGGTTCGTCCGCGGCGTGCGGGTGGCGATCGAGCAGCGAGTGCCCTTCGTCTGCTTTACTGCCAGTGGTGGTGCGCGCATGCAGGAAGGCTTGCTGAGCCTGATGCAGATGGCCAAGACCAATGCCGCTATCAAACAGCTCTCGGATGCGGGCTTGCCGTTCATCCCGGTGCTTACCGATCCGACCATGGGCGGCGTGTCGGCCAGCTTTGCCTTTATCGGCGATGTGGTGTTGGCCGAACCGGGTGCCTTGGTGGGCTTTGCCGGCCCGCGCGTGATCGAGCAGACGGTACGCGAGACGCTTCCGGATGGTTTTCAGCGCGCCGAGTTTCTGCTGGAGCACGGCGCGATCGACATGATCGTCGACCGCCGCGAGATGCGTGAGCGGGTCGCCCGCTTGCTGGCCTTGATGACGGGTCAGCCCGAAATCGCCGGGCAGGGGGGCTGAGCTGAGTGTTGCTGTTGTGAGCGCTATGCCGCCCGCGCATGGCGACGCGCCTGGCGCCGACGCACCGCTGGCCGATTGGCTGGCCTGGCTGGAAGGCCAGCAACGCGGCGCCATCCTGCTCGGGCTCGACCGTGTGCGGCGGGTCGCCGACGGCATGGGCTTGCGTCCCGCGTTCCCGGTCTTCACGGTGGCCGGTACCAACGGCAAGGGTTCGACCTGCGCCTTGCTAGGTGCCATGTTGCGCGCTGCTGGCTACCGTGTCGGCAATTACTTCTCGCCGCATTTGTTGCGCTACAACGAGCGCGTGCGCGTAGACGGGGAAGAGGCGAGTGATGTCGATCTGGTGATGGCGTTCGCAGCGGTGGAGCGCGCCCGCGGTGATGAGCCGCTGACCTACTTTGAGTTCGCGACTTTGGCGGCGGTGTGGCACTTCATGCGTGTGGGCGTGGATTGCGCAGTGCTCGAGGTGGGCCTCGGTGGCCGCCTCGATGCGGTCAACGTGTGGGATGCCGATTGCGCCATCGTGACCACCATCGGCCTGGACCACACGGACTACCTTGGCGACACCCGCGAGGCCATCGCCCGGGAAAAAGCAGGTGTCTATCGCGCTGGCAGGCCCGCGATCTGCGTCGATCCCGACCCGCCCGCCACGCTGCTCGATCATGCCGCCAACATAGGCGCTGCGTTGCAGTGCGTCGGCCGCGAGTTCCGAGTGGTGCGTCAGGACCGGCAGTGGTCGTTCGAGGGCGCTGGTCGCCGGCTGGCCGGGCTACCGATGCCGGCGCTGGTAGGGGAGCATCAGTTGCAGAACGCCGCCGGCGCGATCGCCGCGCTTGGCAGTCTGCATGAGCGTCTGCCGGTGCCGGCCGGGGCCATCCGTGAGGGGCTGATGAACGTTTCTCTGGCGGGGCGCTTCCAGGTTCTGCCGGGGCGTCCGATGGTGATCCTCGACGTCGCTCACAACGCCCACGCGGCGGCCATCCTCGCCCGCAACCTGCGATCCATCCCGCCGAGCGGCAGGACGCATGCGGTGTTCAGCATCCTTGCTGACAAGGACGCCGGCGCCACGGTAGCCGAATTGGGTGATCTGATTGATGTCTGGTGGGTTGCCGGACTGGCCGGCCCCCGCGGGCGGCCCGCCAGCGAGTTGGCCGCAGCGGTGGCGGCGGTGGTGCCGGGCGAGGTCCGGGTGGCGGCGACACCGACCGAGGCCTGGCAGGGCGTCCGCGAGGCGCTCGGTGCGGATGATAAAGTGATCGTATTCGGCTCTTTCCTGACGGTCGCCGAGGTGCTGGCTGAGGTGCGCGGATCTTGAGCCAGGTCTGCGCCGGCGGCTCGCATGACCCGGAAGGCGGCGCTGGGCGCCGTGTGGCTGTGGAGACTGCATGACTGTTGAATCCGATGAGATCCTGCTGCGCAAGAAGGCGCGTCGGCGCCTGATCGGCGCCATCCTGCTGACCCTGGTGGTGGTTCTGAGTCTGCCGCTGGTGCTCGAGGATCCCTCGCGACCCTTGGGTGATGGCCCCGAGATCGTCATCCCCGAGCCCGCCGCACTGGAGCCGCCGCGCGCTGGCCAGGTGCCCGAGGCGTTGCAGGATGACAATGTCGGGGACGAGGTGTTGCCGGTCGAGGCCGGTGGTGCGCCAGCGGCCCCGGCGCCGGCTGCACCCGCCAAGCCGGTCACCGCGCCGGCGCCAAACCCTCAGTCTCCTCCAGCCAAGCCGGTTGCCGCGCCGCCGCCACCACCGCCACCGGCCAAGCCGGTCAGCGCGCTGGCGCCAAACCCTCAGCCTCCTCCAGCCAAGCCGGTTGCCGCGCCGCCGCCACCGCCGCCGGCGAAGCCCGTTGTCGCGCCGCCACCCCCAGCAGCCAAGTCCGCTGCTGCCGAGCCAGCCGCAGCCGAGTCGGTGGCCGCACGCAGCTATCTTCTGCAGCTGGGCGTGTTCAAGGACCGTGCCAATGCCGAATCTGTAGCGGCCAAGGCCGCTGCGCTCGGCCTGCAGCCCGCCATCGCGCAGACCGAGGCCGGCGCCTGGCGGGTCGGCCTGGGGCCGTATGCCGACAAGGCGCAGGCGCTTGCTGTGCGCGACAAGGTGCGTGATGCCGGCCTGCCAGTGGTGATCAAGACGCCGTGACCGGGTTCGATTACGCCGTCATCGTCGTCGTCGGGCTGTCGACGCTGTTGAGCGTGTGGCGCGGTGCGGTGCAGCAACTGTTCTCACTGGCCGGCTGGCTGTTGGCTTTTACGGTGGCTAACCGCTTTGCCCCGGTTGTTGAGGCCTGGGTGCCGTTGTCGGCCGGCGGCGAGACCACGCGTTACCTGGTCGCCGTCATCGGCGTGTTCGTCAGCACTCTGCTGCTTACCTTGCTGGCCGGGCGCCTGCTTGCCGGCGCATTGCGCGGCCTGGGTCTGGGCGTCGCCGACCGTCTGCTGGGCGTGTTGTTCGGTTTCTTGCGCGGGGTGCTGCTGGTACTGCTTGCAGTGGCGCTGGCCGGCATGACGCCGCTGCCGCAGACGCTGATGTGGCGCGAGGCGGCGAGCAGCGCTTGGTGGGTGGCGGCGGTGGAGTGGGCACGGCCGTCCTTGCCGCAGGCCTTCGCCAGCCGGATACGATACGATTAAAGGCTTAGCGCGCCGCCTTGCCCGGGCGGCTGCGGGGCAGCCAGCAGATGCAGCAGCGGTCGCAAGGGAGACGTCGCGATGTGTGGAATCCTTGGGGTGGTGGCGCGGTCGCCTGTCAACCAGTTGCTCTACGACGGTCTGCAGGTGCTGCAGCACCGGGGGCAGGATGCCGCCGGCATCTGCACGGTGGACGACGCGGTGTTCCACATGCACAAGGGCCCCGGGTTGGTACGCGATGTGTTCCGCACCCGCAATATGCGCAATCTGCACGGGTGCAGCGGCATCGCCCACGTGCGCTACCCCACGGCCGGTTCAGCCATGAACCCGGCCGAGGCGCAGCCCTTCTACGTCAATTCGCCGTTCGGCATCGTGCTGGCGCACAACGGGAACCTCACTAACACCGAGGAGCTCAAGGACGAGTTGTTCCGGCAGGACCTGCGCCACCTCAACACCAACTCCGATTCCGAGCTCCTGCTCAATGTGCTCGCCCATGAGCTGGCTGCCCAAGCGCGTGGCGCCGAACTCGAGGTCGAGGGCATCTTTGCAGCGGTGGCGGCGGTGCATCGGCGCTGTCGGGGTGCCTACGCGGTGGTGGCGATGATCGCCGGCTATGGCCTGCTGGCCTTCCGCGACCCGTATGGCGTGCGCCCGCTGGTCTATGGCTCGAACATGACCGACGACGGGCCGGAGTTCCTGGTGGCCTCCGAGAGCGTGGCCTTGGATACGCTCGGCTTCAGCTTGGTGCGCGACATTGCTGCCGGCGAGGCCCTGTTCATTGATTTCGGTGGCAGTCTCTACACGCGCCAATGCAGCGAGACGCCGGCGCGCCTGCCGTGCCTGTTCGAGTTCGTTTATTTTGCGCGGCCGGATTCGGTGATCGATGGCCTCTCGGTGTACCAGACGCGGCTTGCCATGGGCGAGCAGCTGGCGCACAAGATGCGGGCCATGGGTGGCTTCGAGGACGTCGATGTGGTCATCCCGATCCCCGACTCGAGCCGGCCCTCGGCCATGGAGCTGGCCAAGCACCTTGGCGTGGATTATCGCGAGGGCTTCGTCAAGAACCGCTACATCGGTCGGACCTTCATCATGCCCGGGCAGGCCTCGCGCAAGAAGTCGGTCCGCCAGAAGCTGAACGCCATCGCCTCCGAGTTCGAGGGCAAGAATGTGCTCATCGTCGACGACTCGATCGTGCGCGGCACCACCAGCCGCGAGATTGTGCAGATGGCGCGCGACTCGGGTGCGCGCAAGGTCTACTTCGCTTCGGCGGCGCCGCCGGTGCGGTATCCCAACGTCTACGGCATCGATATGCCGACCAGTGAAGAGCTGATCGCCAGTGGCCGCACCGATGCAGAGATCGCCCGCGAGATCGGCGTAGACAAGCTGGTCTACCAGGACCTCGACAGTCTGGTGCGCATGCTTGGTGAGTCGAATCAGCAGATCGATGGCTTCGAGGCCTCGTGCTTCACTGGCTGCTACCTCACTGGGGACATCACACCGGACTACCTCGATGCCCTGCAGGCCAGCCGTGGCGAGGCGTCATCGCGCGCGGCACAGCAGCAGCTCGACCTGACGCTGGCCGGATCGGACTGAGGGCCGACGCATGAGCGACACGCGCAACATCTTGCCGCCGGGTCTGCAGGCCGAGACGCTGGCGGTGCGCGCCGGCATCGACCGCAGCCACCATGGTGAGCACACCGAGGCTCTGTTCCTCACCTCTAGCTTTGTCTTCCCGAATGCCCACGAGGCCGCCGAGCGCTTTCAGGGGCGCAGCCCGGGCAACATCTATTCGCGCTTCACCAACCCGACGGTCACCGCCTTCGAGGAGCGTCTCGCCGCCATGGAGGGTGCCGAGATGTGCGTGGCGACCGCCAGCGGCATGGCAGCCATCCTCTCGATGTGCCTCGGCATGCTCAAGAGCGGTGATCACATCGTCTCCTCGGGCAGCATCTTCGGCTCGACGGTGAACCTGTTCGCCAAATGGCTCACCCGCTACGGCATCGAGACCAGCTTTGTTGCGGGCGGCGACCCGGCGGCCTGGCGCGCAGCGATGCGCCCCTCCACGCGGCTGGTCTACCTGGAGACGCCGTCCAACCCGCTTACCGAGGTGTTCGACATCGCTGCGCTGGCCACGGTGGCGCACGACGGCGGGGCGCTGCTCGCGGTCGACAACTGCTTCTGCACGCCAGCGCTGCAAAAGCCGCTCGACCTCGGCGCGGATCTCATCATCCATTCGGCGACCAAGTACTTGGACGGGCAGGGCCGGGTGCTCGGCGGCGCGGTGTTGGGCGCGCGCGCGCTGCTGCAGGACACCGTCTACCAGTTCCTGCGCACCGCAGGGCCGAGCATGAGCGCGTTCAACGCCTGGCTGGTGCTGAAGGGTCTGGAGACGCTCAAGGTGCGCGTCGACGCGCAATCCGCCGGTGCGCTGCAGGTGGCGCGCTGGCTTGAATCCCATCCGGCGGTCGAGCGTGTCTGGTACCCGGGCCTGCCCTCGCATCCGCAGCACGCGCTTGCCATGCGCCAGCAGCGGCTCGGCGGGGCGATCGTCTCGTTCGAGGTGAAGGGCGGTCGTGAGGCGGCCTGGCGCGTCATCGACAGCACGCAGGTGTGCTCGATCACCGCCAACCTCGGCGATACCAAGACCACCATCACTCACCCGGCGACCACCACCCACGGTCGCATCAGCGCGGAGGAGCGCGCCGCGGCGGGTATCACCGAGGGCCTCGGCCTAGAGGCGCCGGAAGACCTGCAGGACGACCTCGTCCGCGGCCTCGGTTGAGGGCCCGCAGGGTGGCCGTCTGGCGCCGGCTCAGGCGTTGACGGCGGCCTGCAGACGAGCCAGCGCCTCACCGACCGGCCAGTTGCCGCCCTCGCCGGTGCGGCGGCACTTGTACTCCACTTCTCCGTTCGCCAAGGCACGGTCGCCGACGGTGATGCGGTGCGGGATGCCCAGTAGCTCCATGTCGGCAAACATCACGCCCGGGCGCTCGTCGCGGTCCTCGAACAGCACATCCACGCCGGCCGCTTGCAGGTCGGCGTAGAGACGCCCGGCGGTCTCGCGCACGGCATCGCTCTTGGCCAGCCCCAGCGCCACCACCACCACCTGGAACGGCGAAGGTGATGCCGCGATCGTCGTGATTCTGTTCGATCGATGCGGCAATGATGCGGCTGACGCCGATGCCGTAGCAGCCCATCTCGATGGTCTGGGCCTGGCCGGACTCGTCCAGGTAGGTGGCGCCCATAGCACTGGAGTACTTGTTGCCGAGCTGGAAGATGTGCCCGACCTCGATGCCGCGTGCAATTTCAAGCGTCCCCTTGCCGTCGGGGCTGGCGTCACCAGCCTCAGCGTTGCGGATGTCGGCGACTTCCGGCTCGGGCAGGTCGCGGCCCCAGTTCACACCCGTAAGGTGGAAGCTGTCCTCGTTGGCGCCGCACACCCAGTCTGCCATCGCCGCCACGCTGCGGTCGGCGACGATCCGCACCTTGAGCCCGACCGGGCCGATCGAGCCGGCGCCGCAGCCGGCGGCGGCGCGAACCTCCGCCTCGTTGGCGAAGCGCAGCCCGCCGCTCAGGCCGTCGAGCTTGCCGGCCTTGACCTCGTTGAGCGTGTGGTCGCCGCGCACCAGGAGGGCGAAGGTGCTGCCGGCCTCATCGACCATCAGCAGGGTCTTGACGATGCTCGCGGCCGGCACGCTGAGGCCTGCCGCGACCTCGTCGATCGAATGCATCTTTGGCGTGGCGACCTTGGCCATGGCGGCAGACGCCGCAGCGCGCGGCGCGGCCGGCGCCACCGCCTCGGCCAGCTCGACGTTGGCGGCGTAATCCGACTGCGGGCACCAGGCGATGGCGTCCTCGCCGCTGTCGGCCAGCACGTGGAACTCGTGTGAGCCGGAGCCGCCAATGGCGCCGGTGTCGGCCGCCACCGCGCGGAACTTGAGCCCCAGCCGCTCAAAGATGCGCGTGTAGGTGGCGTACATCACGGCATAGGTCTGCTCGAGGCAGGCGCGGCTGCTGTGGAACGAGTAGGCGTCCTTCATCAGGAACTCGCGCGCGCGCATCACGCCGAAGCGCGGCCGGATCTCGTCGCGGAACTTGGTCTGGATCTGGTAGAGGTTGAGCGGCAGCTGGCGGTAGCTCTTCACCTCGCGGCGGACCAGGTCGGTGATGACCTCCTCGTGCGTCGGGCCGAAGCAGAAGTCGCGCTGGTGGCGGTCCTTGATCTTCAGCATCTGCGGGCCGAACAGTGCCCAGCGGCCGGACTCTTGCCACAGCTCGGCGGGTTGCACAGCGGGCATCAGCAGCTCGTTGGCGCCGGCGCGGTCCATCTCCTCGCGCACCACCGCCTCGACCTTGCGCAGCACGCGCAGGCCCAGCGGCATCCAGGTGTAGAGGCCGGAGCCGAGGCGGCGGATCAGGCCGGCGCGCAGCATCAGCTGGTGCGAGACCAGTTCGGCCTCGTTGGGCGCTTCCTTGAGGGTGGTGATGAACAGCTGGCTGGAGCGCATGGTCGGCGGGCCCGGGCAAAAGGGCGTATTTTAGGCGGCTTTGCGCTGCGGCTTGGGGCTCTTGAGCGGGGCTGGCGGCGCGCGGAGAGACACATGGCATTGCGCGGACGGCTGCGCGGCGGTGGGCTGGGCATCGAGGTGAGCGAGCGCGACGGCGTGCGCTATCTGCACATCGGCTCGACCGACATCCAGAGCGCCATGCGCATCGACCGTCCCTACGACCTCGAACTCACCTACAGCCGCTGCGTATTCGCACCGCTTTTGTTCGCGCCGGTGCCGCGGCGGGTGTTCACCATCGGCTTGGGCGGCGGGTCGATCCCCAAGTTCATTCGCCATCAGCTGCCCGATATCGTGCAGACAGTGGTCGAGATCGATCCGCGGGTGGTGGCAGTGGCGCGCACCCAGTTCATGTTGCCGCTGGAGGACGAGCGGCTGGTCATCTGGATCGGCGATGGCGCCGAGGCACTGCGTCGCGAGCCCGAGCCGCAGGACTGGATCCTGCTCGATGGCTTTGACGGGTCGGCACAGTCGGATGGCCTCACCAGCGAGGATTTCTACGCCGAGTGCGCGGCCCGTCTCACAGCCACCGGCGTGCTGATCGCCAACATCTGGAGCACGGCTTCGACCTACGAGGCGCAGATCGACCGGTTGCGACGCATCTTCCCGGAGCGCTTGTTGCTGCTGCCAGCCGGTTTCAAAAGCAATGTGCTGTGCCTGGGCTTTGCGGCGCCGCCGCGGCCGCTGGACTGGACGGCGCTGCGCATTGCCGCACGACAATGGCAGGCGCGCCTCGGCTTGCCCTTCGAACAATTTCTCGATGACCTGAAGCGCCTCAACGGCCACGACGCACGGCGCCTGTTGGTTTGAACATGGCGGCACCTGCGCACGGCCGCGTGTCGATTCGGCGGCTGCGGACGCTGTGCGGGGTATGCGACGGCGCGGCAGTTGTGGTAAGAATGACGCCAGACAAAAGATAAGGCGTCTTCCGACAAGGGCGGCGCCCGCAGTGAAGATGATCGATCGGGATGGATACCGCGCCAACGTCGGGATCATCCTGTGCAACGGCAGGGGTGAAGTGTTCTGGGGCAAACGTGTGCGCCAGCACTCCTGGCAGTTCCCACAGGGTGGCATCAAGCGTGGCGAGTCGCCGGAAGAGGCGATGTACCGCGAGCTCCACGAGGAGGTCGGGCTGCTGCCTGAGCACGTGCGCATCCTCGGGCGTACCCGCGAGTGGTTGCGCTACGACGTGCCCGAGTCGCTGTTGCGGCGTGACGCGCGCAGCAATTACCGTGGCCAAAAGCAGATCTGGTACTTGTTGCGGCTGGTCGGTCGCGACAACGACGTCTGCCTGCGCGCCACCGAGAAGCCCGAGTTCGATGCCTGGTGCTGGAGCGAGTATTGGTCGCCAGCGGAAGCCGTGATCGAGTTCAAGCGCGAGGTCTATCGGATGGCGCTGAACGAGCTGCGGCACCTGCTGCCGGGCGAGTCGGGCCTGCGCCTTCGCGCGTCGGCCCGGCATAGCCCCGACCGCGCGGTTGCGGCATCGTGATCGCCCGGGCGCTGCTCAAGGCGACCGTGCTCGTCGCTGGCTTGGCGGCGTCCGTGGGGGCGTTGGCGGGCGGGGCTAATCCTTTCAACCCGCAGGCAGCCCCCTCGCGCTACGTCGAACCGGAAAAAAAGCCGTCCCAGGAGGCCGAAGTGGTGCTGCCGGCTTATCCCGACGACAAGGCGCGCTGGCTGCGTTTTGAGACCACTGCAGAGACCCGCAACCGCTTCTTTATCGACCGGGAATCGTTGTCGATCGCCGAGGACCGGACCATTCGCTACGCCCTGGTTATTGAGTCGCCGAGCGGCGTGCGCAACGTGAGCTACGAGGGTATGCGCTGCAGCAGCGCGGACATCAAGACCTATGCCTGGGGCACCAGCGAGGGCAAGTGGTATGCGGCCAAGGAGCCTCAATGGCAGCCGATCCGTGTCGACCGCATGAATGGCCAGCACGAGACCCTCTACGAGCGCTATTTCTGCGAGGCCGCGACCGGCATGCGCTCGGCCAGCGACATCATCCGGGTGATGCAGCAGAAGGACCGGCGCGTGCCGACCACAGCCAATCCGCTGCGACTCTTCCAGTGACCGTGTAGTGATCGCGCC
>RFSW01000036.1 GCA_009923755.1 Betaproteobacteria bacterium
ATGTCGCTTTCATGTCGGTCTCCCGGATCAGGCCTTGAGGCCCTTCTTGAGGAATGGGGTCAGTGAATCAGCGAACGGCTGATACTCGACCAACTTGTCGCCACCCGCCTTGACGTTGACGGACAGGGTGCCCATGCCGTCAGCCTCATTACCCGGATCGGCACGATTCATCTGCGAGCCCGGATACGCCAGCTTGACCGGCGGATACGGCCACGGCCACGAGGTGCTCATGGCGCCGATCGAAGTCATGTTGCCGACCTTGTTGTACAGCGTCTGGTGCACGTGCCCGTGGATCGAGGTGAAGTTCTCGAACTTCGAGAGGATCTCGCGGATCTGCGGACCATCCACGGTCTGGAAATTCCAGCGCGGGTAGTAGTCCCACAGCGGCGAGTGCGTGAAAGTGACGATGGGCGTGTCGGGCGACAGCTTGGCAACGTCCTTCTTCAGCCACTCCAGCTGCTGGGCACCGACGCCCCACAGACCACCGATCGGGCCTTCGAGCATCTCCATGGCGGCCATGCGCTCGCGCGGCGACAACTGCTTGGCGGTCCAGAAATCCGGCACCAGGATGGAGTTCATGCCGATGAAGTGCACGCCCTTGTGGTCGAAAGACCAATAGTCCTTGCCGAACATGCCCTTCCAAGCATCACCCATGTCGACGTACCAGTCGTGCTCACCAGGAATGATGACCAGTTTGGTGTCGAGCGCGGCGAGCAACTTCTTGCCCTTGGCGAGCTGATCTTCCGTGCCGTTCTGGGCGACATCGCCGCCGTAGAGCACGAAATCCGGCTTCACCGCCATGTTGTTGACCTGCTCGATGGCATCCTCGAGCTGACGGTCGAACTTGTGGTCCTCGCCGCTGTAAAGGTGCGAATCGGTGATCATGGCGAAGCGGAACGGGGAGACCTTCTTGCCTGGCTGCGCGTGCGCGAGATCGAACACGCCCAGGTTGATACCTGCAGCACTGCCGACGATGGTCGACAAACCGGCCTTGCCGGTCAGCTGCAGAAACTCGCGTCTGTCCTTCTTGTGATCCATAACTTTCTCTCCTTCATGCTTGTGTCGTTTTAAGAAAACACCGCGCCCCGGGGGACGAAAAGGCCTGTTGTTATGGTTTTGAAGGGATGTGTACCCTAGGGTCTTTCCGTTGGCTCAACGACCATAGGACATGCAATTCATAATGTCCATAAGAGATTGATTCCAATGCAATTCTGGACTTTGTCTAGGTCATGTGAAGGACTTCGGTCCGCGCTTGGCGCTGCTGGCAGCCCGTCGCGGCGCATCTCGCGCCGCCAGGCACTTGCCCTGCTGGGCGGACTGATCGGGCTGGCACGGGGCCTGCCTGTGCGGGCCGCTGCCGCGACGCAGGCACCGCCAGCCTTCGCAGCGGAAACCCTCGACTCGGCCCTGCAGCGCATCGGCGCGACCGGCGCGACGCCTTCGACCGCCGTCCAATTGCAACTGCCGGATGTCGCCGAAGATGGCAGCGCCGTGCAGATGAGTCTGAGCACCACCCTCGCGGCTCGGCGCGCCCTGATCCTGGTGCGCAAGAATCGCATCCCGCTGGTGGCCGAGTTCGAATTCCCGCCAGGCACACTGCCGTTCATCGCCACCCGCATCAAGATGGCCGAAGATTCCGAGGTATTGGCCTTGGTGGAGGCCGAAGGGCGCTGGTACTCGGCGCGCCGCGAGGTCAAGGTGACCCAGGGCGGCTGCGGTGGCTAGGGGGCGATATGGCTGAGCCGATGCGCATCCGCGCCCTTGAAAAGGACGGGGTGGTCGATCTTCGTGTGCAGATCCGCCATGACATGGAGTCCGGCTCGCGCCGCAACGAGTCCGGCGAGGTCGTGCCGGCGTGGTACATCACCCGCTTCGCGGTCGAGGTCGACGGCCGCGAGGTTTTCAGCGCCCGACTCGGGCCCGGCGTGTCGCGCAACCCTCTACTGCACATCCGCTTCCGCGAAGGCCGTAAGGGTCAGGCCCTGACCGCGCGCTGGGAAGACAGTCGCGGTGACAGGCGCGAGGATCGCGGCGTCATCGAATAGCGCGTTTCGCCAGGGCGTCCTCAGTCTTGCGCAGGCGCAAAACGCGACCCCACCAACAGCCCGAGTTCGAACAGGATCCACAAGGGGACAGCCATCATCAGTTGGGAGAGGACGTCGGGCGGGGTAAAGATGGCGCCGATGACGAACGCCGCGACGATGATGTACGGCCGCCACTCGCGCAATTTCTGTGGCGTGACGATGCCAGCGGCGATCAACACCACCACCAGCACCGGCACCTCGAAGGTCACCCCAAAAGCGATGAACAGGCTGAGGACAAAATCGAAGTAGGCCGCGATATCGGTCATCACCGCAACGCCCTCCGGCGCGAATCCGGTGATGAAACCGAACACCATCGGCATCACCGCGTAGTAGGCAAAGGCCATCCCGGCAAAGAACAAGAGGGTGCTGGCCACCACCAGCGGCCCCACCCAACGCTTCTCGTGGATGTACAAACCGGGTGCCACAAAAGCCCACAGTTGATAAAGCACCCATGGCAAGGCGAGCAGCAGGGCCGCCAACCCGGTGACCTTGAGCGGCACAAAGAAAGGTGTGACCACCCCGGTGGCGATCATGCTGGTGCCGGCCGGCATGCGCGCCAACAGTGGCTGCGCCAGCCAGGTGTAGAGGTCCTGCGCGAACGGGAACAGACAAACGAACACGAGCAGCAGACCGACCACGCCGCGCAGCAACCGGGTCCGCAGCTCAACCAGATGCTCGACCAGCGACATCTCTTGCGGGATGGCGCCATCCACCTCAGCCACGGGCGGCTCCGACCCCTTCATGCGCTGTCAGCCGATGCGTTTGGGCGAGGCTTGCCGGCCGCCTGGATTTCCTCGGCCGGTGCCTGCGGATCGGCCTCGCCCTGTTCAGCCGCTACCGCACCTGCCGATGCCGGAATCGCGGGCCGAGGCTGCGCAACGTCGTCGAGGCTGGCACTGAGGCTGGCCACTTCCTCATCGGCTTCGGCCGCCGCCGCCCGCGCCTTGGACTCGATCTCGTCGCGCAGGCGCCGCAACTCGGTCAGCTCCACCTCGCGATCGATCTCCTCGCGCACCCGTGCGGCGTAACGCCGCGCGCGGCCCACCCAGCGACCGATGTCTCGCGCCAGCCGCGGCATCCGTTCCGGACCGAGCACCAGCAGCGCAACCACGCCGATCACCAACAGCTCGCTGAAACCGATGTCGAACATGCCGCGGGCAGGCGGCTAGTGCGCGCCGGGGCCGCCGTCTCCGCGGCGCGATTCACCCTCGAGGGTGCGCTGCGCCGGGGTGGTGTCGGGCGGATCGCCCTCACGCACGCCTTTCTTGAAGCCCTTCACCGCTTCGCCGAGGTCGGTGCCGACACCGCGCAGCTTTTTGGTGCCGAACACCAGCACGATGACCAGCAGAACGATAAGCCAGTGCCAGATGCTGAAAGAACCCATGGATCGCCTCCCGGGAGATCGTTGTTTGACCGGCATCGGCATGGAGGCCGAGCGCCGGCGCGACGCCGCAGGATGCCTACACTACCAGTAGACTCGGTCTTGCATAGCGCCGGGCTGACGACCAAGAAAAAGCCCGCGGATCCGGGGACCGCCGCCCTGGGGGCAGTGATTCACGAATCAGCGGGCGATGTCTGGTTGCGGGGGCAGGACTTGAACCTGCGACCTTCGGGTTATGAGCCCGACGAGCTGCCAACTGCTCCACCCCGCGTCTGTGGGTCGAGAGTATAGCGCAGAAACCGCCAGTCACCGGCTTGGCCCGAGCTCGATGGCTTGACCGGCCGCAGCGAACGGCTCTGGACAATCGCGCAACGGGTCTCTATCTTGCGCATTCAACTCAAGCACAGGATCAAACAACCATGTCCGACGGCGATTTTCTGCTCATCGTCAGCAGCGTGATCATTCTCACCGTCATGGTGTTCTGGAGCCACTTCGAAGCGGAAGCGGCCCGCATCCGCCGTCAGAACGCCCGCGACTGAGGTCGTCAGCCGTCGATCCAGCGGGTCAACGGCGCCCAGTTAGCCAGTTCGCGTCGGGCGCGACTCGGCGCGACATCAAACAAGGATTTGCCCTCCGCAGCCGCGGACGGGTACACCTGTGTGTCGCGCAGATAAGTCAGCACCGGCAACTCAAAGTGCGTGAGAAAGCGCTCGAGCATGGCCGCGGTGCGGGTGCGCGGATCCACACGCATGGCCACCAGGGCGACGAACGTCTTTTGCTTACGCACCGACTTCTCCTCAGCCACCAGACGCAGAAACTCCTCGGTGGCCGCCATATCGAACAAGGACGGCTGCACCGGCACCAGCACCTTGTCGGCCGCCTTCAGACTGTCGCTGAGCTTGTTGCCGTGGATACCGGCCGGCGCGTCGATGACCAACACTGAGGTGCCTTTAGGCAGCTTCTTGTCCCAGCCGTCGCGCGCATCAAAGCCCTGGATGCGCGGCAGCGCCGGATCGCGGAACTCCAGCCACGCCATCGCCGATTGCTGGCGGTCAAGGTCGCCGATCGCCACCCGCTCGCCACTGCGGGCCAGATACGAAGCCACATTGGTCGATAGCGTCGTCTTACCGGCACCGCCCTTGGGGTTGACTACCAGAATGCTGCGCATCCGCCCTGCTCCTTCGGTGTTTGATGTGATGGCTGCCGCCGAGGATGCCCCAAGCGGCCGGGACTTTCCACCCTGAGCGCTGCGCCAGCGCTGCGCGCACCGTTCAAGTCAGCTGACGGCGGTCCAGCAGGGCCTGCGCCAGCGTGCCGCTGTCGACGAACTCCAGTTCACCGCCCACCGGCAGGCCGCGCGCGATCCGTGTCACCCGAACGTCGCGCCCCGCCAGCCAAGCCGCCAGATACTGCGCAGTTGCCTCGCCCTCCACCGAAAAGCCGGTGGCGAGCACCACCTCGCGCACCTCACCGTCCGCCACTCGCTGACCCAGCGGCTCCAGTGCGAGTTGTCGCGGCCCGACGCCATCGAGCGGCGACAATTTTCCCAGCAGCACAAAGTAGAGGCCTCGGTAGGCGTGCGTCTGTTCGATACGCAAGAGGTCGGTAGGTGTCTCCACCACGGCCAGCAGGCTGCGGTCACGCTCAGTGCTTTCACAGAGAACGCAGACCTCATGTTCAGTGAAGGTATTGCACAGACGGCAGTGACCGATCGCGACACGCGCGTGGCTGATCGCCGCAGCCAGACGATCGGCGCCTGCCGGGTCGCGCTGCAGCAAGTGGTAGGCCATGCGCTGCGCCGATTTAGGCCCGACGCCTGGCAACACCCGCAGCGCATCGACCAGAGCGCCAAGAGCCGAAGGCGATTCCAAGCCGCGCGACCTCGCTAGAACGGCAACTTCATACCGGGCGGGAGCGGCAGACCCGCGGTGAGCCCGGACATCTTGGCCTGAGTGGTCGCCTCCACCTGCCGGACCGCGTCGTTGAGCGCGGTCGTCAGCAAATCTTCGAGCATCTCACGGTCGTCGGCATCGGCCACCAGCGAGGGATCGATGTGCACACGGCGCACCTCATGACGACACGTCATGGTCACGGCGACCGCACCGTTGCCCGACTTGCCCTCGACCTCGAGCGCGCCAAGTTCCTCCTGCGCGCGATTCATCTTCTCCTGCATCTGCTGGGCCTGCTTCATCAGTCCAGCCAGTCCGCCCTTCATCACGGTGACACCTCTCCTGGTTTGGTTGTCGGGTCCTGCAGCGGCCGGATGCTGGCATCCAGCAACACGCCACCCATCTCGTCGATCAGCCCGCGCACGAACGGATCGCTGCGGATGGCCTGTTCGGCTTGCGCCTGTCGCGCGGAGCGCGCCGATTCGCGCAGGGCAATCGGCGTCTCGCTGCCGCCGTCCTGCCGCGCCACCACCACGACCTCGAGCCGGATCTCGCGTCCCAACGCTGCGCTCACCGACTCCGCCAGCCGGTCGCGCACCGCCGGATCGAACATGCGACGGAATGCGGCGCCCAGCTCAAGGCGCATCGAGCGCGAATCGTGGTCGACCACGATGCAGCGGTCGGCCAGCATGCGTGTCTTGCCGCCAAGGCCCATGCGTGCCACCAGCGCTGGCCAGTCGCCATCAAAGCGGCTGTTGGCATCGACAACAGGCGTAGCCGGCGCGGCAAGCTGCGGCTCGACAGTGGCGACTGCCGCCGTCGCTGAGGCCGCAGAGGCCACGGCGGCGGCCGGCGCCGCGGCGGGCGGGGCCGAGACCGGGCGCTCCACGGCCGACGGAGCTGGCCGCTGGCCGGCTGACGCTGTCGTCAGCGGCGCGCCGCCGGCCCCTGCCAGCGCCAACATGCGCAGGACCGCCATGACAAAACCGGACTCGGCATCCGGCGCCCAGTCCAGCTCCGAACGGGCATGGACGGCGACCTGATAGAGCACCTGAAGGTCGGTGGCGGACAGGTTCGCGGCGATCACGGCGAGCGCCGCTGGCACGTCCGGCGTCGCCTGCGGCAGCGCCTTGTAGAGCGCCGCCTGACGGACCAGACGCGCCAGCTCCGCCAGCGCGCCGTCAAGCGCCACGCCTCTGGCACTCAGCGCATCGGCAGCCGCCAAGGCCGAAGCAGCATCACCGCCGCCGACCGCCGTCAGGATGGCCAACAGCGCATCGAGGTCGGCGACACCGAGCATGTCGGCCACCGCACTGGCAAGCACCTGGCCGCCGCCAAAAGCGATCGCCTGGTCGAGCAGCGAGAGCCCGTCGCGCAAGCTGCCCTGGGCGGCGCGGGCCAGCAGCTCGAGCGCCGCCGGTTCGGCCGCGACGCCCTCCTCGGCGAGGATGTGGGCCATGCGCGCTGCGATCACGGCCGGTGCGATCGGCTTGAGGCCGAACTGCATGCAACGGCTCAGCACCGTGACCGGGATCTTCTGCGGGTCGGTGGTGGCCAGCACGAACTTCACGTGATCCGGTGGCTCCTCGAGCGTCTTCAGCATGGCATTGAAGGCAGAGCCGGAGAGCTGATGCACTTCGTCGATCACATAGACCTTGTAGCGACCTGCCGTGGGCGCATAGGTGGCGTTCTCCAGCAGCTCGCGCATGCGGTCGACTTGCGTGTTGGATGCAGCATCAAGCTCGATGAGATCGACAAAGCGGCCCTCCTCGATGCCCCGACACGCGGCACAGACCCCACACGGGTCGGGTGTGACGCCGGTCTCGCAATTCAGCGCACGCGCGAGGACGCGCGCCAGGGTGGTCTTGCCGACGCCACGGGTACCCGTGAACAGGTAGGCGTGGTGTAGGCGCCCGCTGGAGAGCGCGTGGCGGAGAGCCTGCAGCACGTGGGTCTGCCCGACGACGTCGGCGAACGAGCTCGGTCGCCACTTGCGGGCGAGGACACGGTGCGCTTGCATGCCCCGATTATGCACCGGCACCGCGGGCCGGACGAGGCCATCCGGCAGCCCGCGGGCGGCGCCGACCGCACGGCGCCGGTCACCATGCAAAGAGCCCCAGAAGCAGAAAGGGGCGCCGCAGCGCCCCCGTTCAGCCGACCTGCAGGACTCAGAAACCGTACTTGAGGCGAAGTTGGTGGAAGTTCACGCCACCATTGTTTTCCGAGATGCCCGCGTTGGAGTAATGCTGAAAGCGATACCCAAGGTCGTACTTGAGACCCTCGCCGAAGCGGAACCCGAAGCCGACGTGATCGCCGAACTCGAAAGCCGTGCCCATCTTCTTGTTGTCATTGATGCGCACACCCGAGAACACGTGCACCCCCACCGCAGCCTCGACATAAGGCGCGAAGGTCCCGGCGTCCGAGCCGTAGCGGAACACCGGGGTCAGACCGATGCCGGTGATGCTCTCGCCGCCCGGGTTGTCACCCTTCCAGTACGACGCATCGGCCTCCCAGTAACCCCCCAGGGACCAGTCACCCGACTTGAACCACTGCTTGTCCCAGTTCCAAACCAACCCGATGGCGCCCATGCGAGCGTCTTCACCGGTTCCGCCGATCAGCGAGATGCCGTCCACCGCTGTAGCGGGGTCGGCGAACATGGCTCCGGCGAGCATCAGGGCTGCCCACTGACCACGATTCTGCTTCTTCATCAGACTCGCACCTTTCTACAAAACGCCGACAAACCGGCCACCGCTCCACCCGGCTGGGCACGACCGGTGGTCGCTTCCGCCAGCGTCGGAAAAGGGTGGCGAGCCTTGCCCCCGGCACTTGCAACGAACGGCTGTGGCTGCTGCCTTCCGGCCCTGACCAGATTCACCACCGTGCAATGCGGGGAGGCCCGCCATGAATCGCGACGGACGACGAACGCATTCACGCTCATCTCCCGATAATGTTCGACTTTAGCCTCGGCGAGCCGCGAATGTCCAGCGAACGCAAGGTTTTGCCAGTTTTGATTTGGATCGGACGTCGCGTTTGCGCGACACTCGCCGCGTGAATCCGCAAACGCCCCAGCCCGACGTCCCCGATGCAGCATCTGCCGGGGCGACCGGCGTCGACTACCAAGCGGTGGTGCGCGACGCGGGGGAGGCCATGGTCACCTACGATCCCGCCGGCCGTGTCACCAGTTGGAATGCGGCCAGCGAATCGCTGCTCGGCTATCGCGCCGCCGACGTGCTTGGCCGTGTGGCGCCGCACCTTGCGTCGACAGATCCGCTCCCCCACGGAGGGCGCGGCCTTGTCGACCGCCGCCACCGGGATGGACGCGACATCGCCCTGCTGGTCTCAGTCGCCGCATGGCACGACCGGCAGGGCGGCGTGGCGGGTTGGACCGAGATCCTGCGTGCCCTGCCGGACACGCTCCCAGCGCCGCCCGGCGTGGCCCTCACGGCCGCCCGCAGCCTGGCCCGCGCGCTCGAGAATGCCGAGATGCACCTGGTCTACCAGCCGATCGTCCGCCTCCGCGACCGGCAGGTGGTGAGCGCCGAAGCCCTGCTGCGCTGGCGCGACCCGACCGGCGGCGAACTCAGCCCCGATCAATTCATCGGCGACGCCGAGCGCGAGGGCATGGTCGGAGCACTCGGCCTGTTCGTCCTGCGCAGCGCCTGCGCCCAGTTGGCGGCATGGCGGCGCGACGGGCAAACAGCGCTGCCGGTCTCGATCAATGTCTCGGCCCGCCAGTTCCGTCTGCCCGACCTCTCGCTCTCTTTCGCGGCCGCCCTGCGCGAATACCAGATCGACCCGCAGTGGCTGCGCCTGGAGATCACCGAGTCGGCGATCGTCGACGAGCCCGACATCGCCGCCGCCCGCATCGCAGAGTTGCGCGCGCTGGGTATCAGCATCGCCATCGACGATTTTGGCGTGGGCTACTCGTCGCTGTCACGCCTGCGGCAATACCCGATCGACACGCTCAAGATCGACCACAGCTTCGTCCGCGACATCGCCACCGATCACGTCGCGCGTGAGGTCGCCGGCGCAGTCATCATGCTCGCGCACAAGCTGGGCATGACGGTGGTGGCCGAAGGCGTCGAGACCGAGGCGCAATACGACACTCTGGTCGCCCTCGGCTGTGACTGCGGTCAGGGCTTCCTGCTCGGCCGCCCCCTGCCGCAGAACCAACTCGCAGCGCTGTTGGCGGCAGGCTGAATCAGGCGCGAGCCGCGTCGCCCAACAGGCCGCGCACACTGGCTTCGATGCCGGGGCCGTCAAGGCCCTCCATAGCCAACAGCGTGGCGTGATCACCCTGGTCGATGAAGCGGTCGGGCAGCCCCAGGTGGTGGATCTGCACCATCGGGATGCGCTCACCGAGTGCCACCAGACCCTCGGCGCAAGCCGACCCGGCACCGCCTTGCACCACATGCTCCTCAACCGTGACCAGCAGGTCATGGTTCTGCGCCGCCCACGCCAGTGTGTCGAGGTCGAGCGGCTTGACAAAGCGCATATTGATCACTGTGGCGTCCAAGGCGTCAGCAGCCTTCAGCGCCGGCGCGACCATCGAGCCAAAGGCAAGAATCGCCACCCGCCGGCCCGCGCCGGCCGCGCTGGTGCGCAAGGTCTCTGCCTTGCCCACTGGCAAGGCCTCCAGCGTGCCGGTCGCGTCCACCCCAGGCCCGCTGCCACGCGGGTAACGCACCGCGCTGGGACCGTCATACGCGAGGCCAGTGCTCAGCATGCGCCGGCACTCGAGCTCGTCCTTGGGCGCCATCACCAGCATGTGCGGGATGCAGCGCAGGAAGCTGTAGTCGTAGATGCCGGCATGGGTAGCACCATCGGCGCCGACCAGCCCGGCCCGGTCGAGCGCGAACACCACCGGCAGCTTCTGCAGGGCCACGTCATGGATCAACTGGTCGTAGGCGCGCTGCAGGAAGGTGCTGTAGATCGCCACCACCGGCCTGAGACCCTCGCAAGCGATACCGGCCGCAAAGGTCACCGCATGCTGCTCGGCGATGCCGACATCGTAGTAGCGGTCGGGGAAGCGCTCGGCATACTCCACCATGCCGGAGCCTTCGCGCATCGCCGGGGTGATGCCGACCACCCGCGGGTCGGCCACCGCAGCGTCGCACAGCCAGCGGCCAAACACCGCCGAGTAGGTCGGCTTGGCCGGCGCAGCAGCAGGCTTGATGCCCGCCGCCAGGTCGAACCGGCCGGGGCCGTGATAGAGGATAGGATCGGCTTCCGCGCGGTCGTAGCCCGCGCCCTTGCGCGTCACCACATGCAGAAACTGCGGGCCCTTGAGCCGACGCAGATTGATCAGCGTCGGCACCAAGGCATCCAGATCATGGCCGTCGATCGGGCCGACATAGTTGAAGCCGAACTCCTCGAACAGCGTCCCCGGCGTGACGAAGCCCTTGGCCGTCTCCTCGACCCGGTGCGCCAGCTCACGCATCGACGGCAAGCCGCTGAGAAGCTGCTTACCGAGTTCCTTGGTGCTGGTGTAAAGCCGGCTCGAAAGCAGGCGCGTGAGGTAGTTGGAGAGCGCGCCGACCGGCGGGCTGATCGACATCTCGTTGTCGTTGAGGATCACCAGAAGATCGATGTCGCGCTCAATGCCCGCGTTGTTGAGCGCCTCGAAGGCCAACCCGGCGCTCATCGCGCCGTCGCCGATCACCGCCAGATGGCGACGCCGGTCGGAGCCCTGATGCTCACCCTTCTGCCGCGAGGCGATGGCCATCCCGAGAGCGGCCGAGATACTGGTCGACGAGTGCGCAGTACCAAAGTGGTCATGTTCGCTCTCGCAGCGTCGCGGGAAACCCGACAGGCCGTTGAGCTGGCGCAGCGTACCCATGCGCTCACGCCGACCCGTCAGGATCTTGTGCGGATAACTTTGATGGCCGACGTCCCAGATCAGGCGGTCGTACGGCAGGTTGAAAACGTGGTGGATGGCAACCGTCAGCTCGACCGTGCCGAGATTCGATGACAGGTGTCCGCCGGTGCTGGCCACCGAGCGCAGCAGGAACTCGCGCAACTCCGCCGCCAGTTGCCGGAGCTGAGCGCGGCTCAGCGCCCGCACCTGCGCAGGCGAATTGACGTTTTCCAAAATGGTTTCGACAGCGTCCATGGGCGCGAATTGTGCGCCATCCAGACGGGTGAATGTTGCCGCACGGTCGAACGAGTTCATGTCACCTCCATTCCCAGACCGGCACGCGCAGATCGCGCGCCACGCCTGCCAATGCCCCACTGCCAGAGCCTCTCAAACGGAATCGGCAGCACCATGAACCAGTGCTCGAGCACAGCGAGACTGAGCAGCATCGACGCCAGCGCCGCCGCCACCGCCTGCGCTTCGTCAGCACGATGGGTCCAGGCGAACTCCCAGCCAGCCATGGCCGCGGCCGTCGCGAGGGTCACCACCACGGGGAATAGCGGGTTGATCGGCTTGCGCTGGAAATAGGTGGGCAAGTAGCGCAGGTGCGCCGGCAAAAAAGTCTCGGAGAGGTTGCGCACACCGAGGAACACGTTCAGCTTGGCGCTCTGCCGCATCACCCAGAAGATGAGATATGTGCACAAGCCGACGCGGTTGCTGCCACTGGCAGTAGCCAAAAACACGCCGAGGCCGAGCACCAACAGGGCGATCTCATGGTGCAGCACCACCTGCAGCGCAAAGCCGGCACGCCGCCATCCGCGCGCGCCCACCGGCAGATCAACGCGCCGTGGACCCGTGACGTAGCCCAGCAGAAACGCGATCTCTTGCCACGCCCAGACCAGCAGCGCGCAGCTGAACGCACAGTAGGCGCCAGCGGCATCGGTCAGATTGCGCGACGCGGCCAAGCCCCAGAACGCCAACACCGCCAGCCAGCTCGCCAGCGTGAAGGTGAGCCGATAGGTGGCGCGCGGCAGGCGATTGAGCCAGATGATCACACCCGTGCTGATCCACCATGCGAACACAGTGAACACGGCGGGTAGCAGAACGTTGCTCATCGGCGCGGAGCCCTTTCAGCCCGTGCTGCCTCGCGCAGCCTCACCAGACCGGCTCAAGCCGCGGATCGGCGGGCAGCTCATGGCTCGGTGCGGGGAGCATGAACATGCGCACAAAGGTGACACCGGCGCTCAACGCCAGGCCGGCACGGCGCAGGCTGTTCCACACACCGCCAGCCTTGCGTGCCTCGTCCATCGACTCAGCGACGACGCGCAGCGTCTCCAGCCCGTCCCGAAAGCGAGGATCCTCGAAGTTGAGCGTGACCGGGAACACCTGACGCGAAATCTCGCGGGTGACGCGGAACACTTCCATGTCGTAGTCCTTGGGATTGAGGCCCAGGGATTTGTGGAACACCGGCCGCGCGTGGTCGCGCACATACATGGTGGCAAACACCGCCAAGGTGAAAAAACGGATCCACAGGCGATTGACGCCAGTGGTGAGCTTGGGATCGGCGCGCATCAGCAATGCAAAGGCCTCACCGTGGCGGAACTCATCATTGCACCACTCGCGGAACCACTTGAAGATGGGGTGGAAACAGAGTTCAGGGTGCCGCTCGATCTGCCGGAAGATGGTGATGTAGCGGGCATAGCCGATCTTCTCGCTCAGGTAGGTGGCGTAGAAAATGTACTTGGGCTTGAAGTAGGTGTACTTCTTGGCCTTGACCAGAAAGCCGAGGTCGACGCCGATGCCGAAGTCCTTCAGCCACTGGTTGATGAAGCCGGCATGGCGCGACTCATCGCGGGCCATGTAGCCGAACAGGTCCTTCATGTCGGGGTTCTTCACCCGCCGGCGGATCTCGGCATAGAGCACGCAGCCCGAGAACTCGGCGGTCACCGAACTGATCATGAAATCGACGAATTCCTGATAGAGGTCGTCCGGAAGATGCGAGTAGTCCTTGCCCAGCATATCGACCGGCCGCTCGAAGTGGCCGTTGTTGGGGTCAGCCTTGAATTCGGCCATCAACGCATCCCATTGCTCACGGACGGCACTGATGTCGATGCGGTCCATTGCGTCGAAATCGGTGGTGTAGAAGCGCGGATCGAGGATGGTGTTCTTCTGCGCCTGGCGGGTCGAGTCGTTGATGCCGGCGGGCGTCTCGAGTGCGTGGGTCTCGGTCATGGCGTTCATGGCTGCTGGCCTCCGTTGGGCGCTGCCACGGGCTCTGCAGCCGCGCGGGCAGGGTGTGGCCGCGGGTAGTTCCGCGACGTTGAGAAACGCCGCTCCGAGAAGCTGACCTCGTACAACAGGTCAAGCTCGAAGCGGGAGAATGCGTAGGTCTTGAAGCGTGCCCACCAGGAGGCGCGCGAGACCGTGGCCTTGCGCTCGACGGCGTAGCGCTCGCCCCAGGCGATCCGTGTCGGCGGGTTGTGCACCAGCACCTCATCACCGGGACCGACCTCGACCCCCTTGAGGATGACGTGGGCGTAGCAATCGTCGGCGGTGTGGGCCAGTTCGACCCGGCACGGCACGGTGGCGACACGGTTCAACTGACTCACGGCGTCACCTCGGCCTGGATCAAGCGTTGTCCGGACACCTGCAGCATCACAGCAAAGGCATTGGCGTTGGTATGCCCGAAAGCGGTCAACTCGATGCGTTCGCCGGTAGCCAGGTCGCGCAGACTGAGCATGCCGGCGTCGAGTGTCAGCTCGAACGGCTCTTCTGCACCCTTGCCAAGCCGCCGCCGCTCGCGCGCCATGCCGCGCAGGATGCCGCGTACAAAGCCCGCCTCACCGGTGACCCGATGCACCTCGAGGCCGCTATCGGCATCGATCACCCGCACCGATTTGTCGGGCGCATCGACAAAGCGCAGGTGGCGCTGCGAGACCATGCGCGGGAGCGACGGCCGCTGCACGACGCTCGGCGTCATCGCCGGCGCGCGTCCACCTTGCAATTGCAGGCCCAACCAGAAGCCCCCAGCCGGCAGAGCCAGCACCGCCACCATCAGCCAGCCCGGCAGGACCCGCAACAGTGGATAACGCGCTGCCAAGCGCGCCCGTAGGGTGCCGGCGCGACGCATCACGCGCGCCCCGTCCCGGCCAGCAGACCCGGCTCGGCACCGCTCGCCGACCCGCCATGCTGGGCGGTCACGCCGCTGCACCCCGCTTCGGCGCTCGCGGCCGACCAGGCGTCGCCGAGCAGCGCAGCCACCCGCTCAACCTCGGGCAGGCAGCGCAATGCAGGCTCCGGCCTGGTCACCCGCCACGGCCGCGCGTGGGGCCAAAGATGCGCGTAGGCGATGCGCTGACCGGCCGCAAGACCCAGGCAGATGTCGCCGCTGCCATCCCCGTCGCGCCGCAGGTCAGCAGACGCGATCTGCCGCAAGGGGATGTTATAGGTCACGGTAAGCACCATGCCGATCCGCATCACCACACGTTTGTCAGTGAGCGTGTAGAGCGTGGTGCGGGCGATGGCGACGGCCAGACCGTAAAGCAGGGCCAGACCGAGCAGCGGCAACGGCATGATCTTGAGCGTGCCGAGCAGTGCCGCCGGCAGTTCGAGGCCATCGTGCCAGTCGGCCGCCAGCTTCCAGACCAGCAGCAGGACGAAATACGCCGCCACGGCGCGGATGTGGAACACCCGACGCGCCACCACATGGGCGTCCGGCGCGCCCTGCCAGACAAGCGTCTCACCTGACGGCAAGCGCTCTGGCAGGCCGGGCTCGGGCTCCCAGCCGTGCTCGGGGCCGCTGAAATGCTTGTGCTCGAGCCCGCTCAAGCCAGCGGCTCCGCACGACCCGGCTCGGCATACAGCAGGCCGCCACCGAGATACCCGAAGATCTTCTCCTCTTCGAGCCAGGTCACCTGTTCGGAACTGGCGGTACGTGGAATAGCGGCGATCTGGTCGCCAAGCACGGCCCGCACTTTCACCCGGTCACGCTCGACCCGGCACAAAGTCATCGGCACCAGCACGCGATGGCCGCCGGCATCCACCTCGACGTAGCGGAACAGGTGCTCCGAACGGTCGACCCAGAGGTCGGTGACCTTGCCGCCCACCACATCATCGTCGCCGACCACATCAAAGCCGCGCGGATCGGTCT
Organism: Betaproteobacteria bacterium; assembly: GCA_009923755.1. Classification (GTDB taxonomy): domain Bacteria; phylum Pseudomonadota; class Gammaproteobacteria; order Burkholderiales; family UBA3065; genus UBA3065. Next base: position 15,359 of record RFSW01000036.1, read on the forward strand.
CGCCGTGGTCGACCGAGAAGCCCTCGGCAGCGGCAAGCCGCAGCGGCACGATGCGCACCTGGCCTTCGTAGGTCATATCGGGCCGGTTGGAACGCGCAGTCCAGGCGCCAGGGCCGATGCCATCGAGCATCGGATTGCCGGTCGGCTCGATCGGGGCGCCGGCAAATCCAGCGATCGGCTCCGCAGCCAGCGGCGGTTGTTCCCAGTCGCGCATGTGCGGCGCGTGGTACTCCCCGCCGTGTTGCATGCGGTAGACCTTGGGCTTGGGCATGCCGATCAGGCCGGGGTCGCGGCGACCGTTGCGCAGACCGGAGTCCAGCGGAAAGCCCTCACGCTTGCTCTCATAGATGAGGTAGTAGCAAAGGCCGAAGAAAAACACCCAAAACATGTAGATGGCCAATTGGGCCACATCGAAATAGCCGAGGATCGCTCCGCTTCCCATGGTTGTCTCCTTGTCAATGGTCAGCCGGGGAATTCGGCCAAACCGAACTTTTCTGCTGCAGTGGCCCCCTCTGCCCGGCGACTGCGCACCAGAGGGCCGATCACGATCAAACTGCCGAACAACAACAGCAACTCCATGCCATACACCGTTCCATAACCGGTCGACGGGTGATCCATCGCCTCGCCCAAGACCCCGGTGGTGGCGATCGCCGAGACCCAGTCGCGCAGGGCACCCCCGGCAGCGATAGCAAGCCCCATACAGGTCGCCTGTACAGCGCCCCAGGCGCCCAGCGCCATGCCGGTGAGGCCGTTCTCCTCAAGACCCATGGCGGTGGTCAGCGTGCCGACCGAGAACATCCCGCCACCGAAACCGATGAGAGCCACTCCGCACCGGAACAGCTCTGGCGAATCGAGCGGATCGGCGAAGATGACCGCGGCAAACGCCCACAGGCCGAACACCAGGCCGATGGCAGCGATGCGATGCGGATTGGCGCCGCGCGCGAGCATGCGAGCCGCGGCAGTGAAGGCCACCAGCGCGCCGCCGGCCATCAGCGCAGTGAGTGCCGAAGTGGCGCTGACCGAGAGGCCGAGGATCTCCGCGCCGTAGGGCTCGAGCACGATGTCCTGCATATTGAACGCGGCGGTGCCGAGACCGAGCGCGATGAGAAAACGCAGGGTCGCCGGCCGCGCCGAGAACACCTGCCAGCTCGCTGCAAAACCCGGCCGCTCCAGCGCCGGATGGGTCAGGTGGGGCTGCCGCGGCTCTTGCTTCCAGAGCGCGATCAGATTGAGGACGAGGGTAAGGGCGGCGGCGCCCTGCACCACCTTGATCAGCTGCAGCTGACTGAAATCGGCCAACAGCAGACCGAAGGCGATCCCGCTGGCGACCATCCCCACCAGCAGCATGGTGTACATCAGCGCGACCACGCGCGGCCGGGTCTGCTCGACGGCAAGGTCGGTGGCCAACGCCAGCCCCGCGGTCTGGGTGGTCTGCACACCCATCCCGACGAGCAAAAAGGCAAGCGCCGCGGACAGTTGGGCGAACCAGGAGGGCCAATGGCTATCGCCCGAGAGCAGGATGAGCGCGAAGGGCATGATGGCCAGCCCACCGAACTGCAGAATGGTGCCGAACCAGATGTAGGGCACGCGCCGCCAGCCCAGTACCGAGCGGTGCACATCAGATTTGAAGCCGACCAGCGCCCGGAACGGCGCTGCCAGCAAGGGCACCGCGACCATCAGCGAGACCAGCCAGGCGCCGACGCCCAGCTCGACGATCATGATGCGGTTGAGCGTGCCGACCAGCAGGGCGGTGACCAGGCCCACAGAGACTTGGAACAGCGACAGGCGTAGCAGGCGACTCAGCGGCAGATCGGCGGTCGCGGCATCGGCGAACGGC
>RFSW01000037.1 GCA_009923755.1 Betaproteobacteria bacterium
AATGCCGCCTGGTCGTTCCTCACGGTCGGCATCCTGCTCGGCTCCTGGTGGGCCTATCGCGAACTCGGCTGGGGCGGCTGGTGGTTCTGGGACCCGGTGGAGAACGCCTCGCTGATGCCGTGGCTGGCCGGTACCGCGCTGATCCACTCGCTGGCCGTCACCGACAAGCGCGATGCCTTGAAGAGCTGGACCATCCTGCTCTCGATCGTGGCTTTCGCCCTCTCCTTGCTGGGGACGTTCCTGGTGCGCTCCGGTGTGCTGACCTCGGTACACGCATTCGCCACCGACCCGCAGCGCGGCATCTTCATCCTCACCATGCTCACCCTGATCGTCGGCGCGGCACTGGTGCTCTACGCCATGCGTACCCGCGACATCGGGCTCGGCGGCCGCTTCGGCAAGGTGTCGCGCGAGAGCTTCCTGCTCGCCAACAATGTCCTGATGAGCGCAGCGCTCGGCGCTGTGATGCTGGGTACGCTGTACCCGTTGTTCGCCGAGGTGGTCAGCGGTCGCAAAATGTCGGTCGGCCCACCGTATTTCGAAGCGGTGTTCGTGCCGCTGCTGTTGCCGGCAGCCTATCTGATGGCGGCCGCACCCGGCCTACGCTGGAAGGAGCAGGCGCTTGGCGCGCTGCTGCGGCCGATGGCCATCGCCACCGCGATCTCTCTGGCGCTGGCCAGCGCGTGGGTCCTGCTGCTCGGCCCCTTCAAATGGCTGACTGCGCTGGGTCTTGCCGGCGGCCTGCTGCTGACCTGGGGCACCATCGATCATGCTCGGCGGCAACTGGCGAAAGTGGCCGGCGACGCCGGTCAGCCCCTACCGATCGGCATGCGCATGCAACGACTTGGCGCAAGCTACTGGGGCATGGTGCTGGCCCACTTGGGTGTGGCGGCGTTCGTCATTGGCGTGACCATGGTCAAGTCCTACGAGAGCGAGCAGGACATCGTCATGAAGCAAGGGCAGACGGTGGAGGTGGGCGACGGCTGGCGACTCACCTTCATCGGTGTGGACCGCGTCAGCGGACCCAACTTCGTGGCCCAGCACGGCGTATTCGAGCTCACCGAGGGCGCCGGCCGCGTCATCTATCTGCTCGAACCGCAGAAGCGTATGTATCAGGCCGGACGTCAGGTGATGACCGAGGCATCGATCGATTACGGCCTGTTCCGCGATATCTACGTGTCGCTCGGCGATCCGGTCGAGGCGAAACCCACCGACGCGGTCTCGGACCTGGCCTGGGGTGTGCGCGTCTACGTCAAGCCCTTCATGGTCTGGGTCTGGCTGGCCTGCGTGATGATGGCGCTCGGCGGCTTCACCACCGTCATCGACAAGCGCTATCGCATGCGCCGCACGGTGCGTGCCACGGCCCCAGCGGCTGTCGCCCCGCACAGCGGCGCAACGGCTGAGGCCTGAAGCGTGCCGAACTCGCTGCGCGTGATCCTGCCATTGCTGGTGCTCGCGGCACTGGCAGTGGTGTTCGTCATCGGCTTGCAGGGCGATCCGCGCAAATTGCCCTCGGTGTTCATCGACAAGCCGGCACCGGCCTTCAGCCTCCCCGATCTCGCCCAAGGTCAACCGGTGGTGACACCGGAATCGTTGCGCGGCCAGGTCTGGTTGCTCAATGTGTTTGCCAGCTGGTGCGGCGCTTGTGTGACCGAGCACCCGCATCTGCTCGCGCTGGCCGCCCAGAACCGCGTCGCAGTGGTCGGGCTCGCCTACAAGGACGAACCCGCCGACACCCAGGCCTGGCTCGAAGCGCGCGGCAACCCGTATGGCCGCATCGCTGTCGACCGCGACGGCCTGGTCGGCATCGACTACGGCGTCTACGGTGTCCCGGAGACCTTTGTCATCGACGGTAAGGGCGTGATCCGTTACAAGCACGTGGGCCCGGTAGACGGGGACTTCTTCCGCCAACATGTCGAACCGCTGCTGGCTGCAGGAGGCCGCTGACCATGAGACGCTCACTCTGCAGATTCACGCTGGCCGCATTACTCACGGCTGCGGCGCTTGCGCCCGGCCTATTGAGCGCTGAGGATGGTAGCCGTGCACAGACGGCCGCTGATGGTGCGCCGACCAGCGTACTGCCGGCTGGCACCGACCTCGAGCGGCTGCGCGCAATCGCCGCCGATCTACGCTGCCTGGTCTGTCAGAACCAGTCGATCGCCGACTCGCACGCCGGCCTCGCCATCGACTTGCGCAACCAAGTGGTCAAGCTGATGGGCCAGGGCAAGACAGACAACGAAATCAAGCAGTACATGGTCGACCGCTACGGCGAGTTCGTGCTCTACGACCCGCCCTTCTCGGCGAGCAACGCCGTGCTCTGGCTGGGGCCTTTTCTGCTGGCTTTGGCGGGTGTCTGGCTGGCGCGACGCGCAATCGCGGCCCGTGCGTTGGCGCCCGCAGACGCCGCGCTCAGCGCGAACGAACGCGAGGCGCTGGAGACGCGATACCGCAAGGCCACCAGCGACGAAACCTAGAGCGCTGGGGCAGAGTCAGGGCACCCGCTGGGCCGCGAGCACGATCAGGCGGCGCTTCACCGTAGACCCGGTCACCGCTATGCCGCCGGTTAGCGGTGGAGCGGTGTCGTCCTAGAGCAGAACGATGTCATAGGCCTCCTGGGAATAGGCCGTCTCCACCTGCAGTGACACCGGGCGCTGCACGAAAGCCTCCAGTTGGGCCAGGCTGGTCGACTCCTCGTCGAGGAACAGGTCGACCACCCGCTGGCTGGCGACGATACGAAACTCACGCGGCTGGAATTGCCGCATCTCGCGCACCACCTCGCGCATGATCTCGTAGCACACGGTCTGTGCGGTCTTGATCTCGCCTCGCCCCTGGCACGTCAGGCATTGTTCGCAGAGCACGTGCGCCAACGACTCGCGAGTACGCTTGCGCGTGATCTCCACCAAGCCCTGCAGCGTGAAGCCATTGATGCCGACGCGCATGCGATCGCGACTGACCGCCCTCAGCAACTCGGCCAGCACTGCCTCGCGATGCTCTGCGAGGTCCATGTCGATGAAGTCGATGACGACGATACCGCCCAGATTGCGCAGCCGCAGTTGGCGAGCGATCACCTGTGCCGCCTCGAGATTGGTCTTGAACACCGTCTCGTCAAAGTTCTTGTTGCCGACGAAGCCGCCGGTGTTGACATCCACCGTGGTCAGCGCCTCGGTCTGGTCGATGATCAGGTAGCCGCCACTTTTGAGGTCGACGCGGCGGCCCAGCGCACGCTCGATCTCCTCCTCGATGCGGTAGAGGTCAAACAGGGGCCGGTCGGCCCCGTAATGCTCGATCTGACCTAGGGTGGCCGGCGTGTAGAGCTTGGCGAACTCGATCATGCGCTGATGCGTCTCGCGCGAGTCGACGACGATACGGCAGGTTTCCTCCCAGACCATGTCGCGCAGCGCGCGCAGCGGCAGGCGCAGGTCGTGATGCAGCAATTCGATGTCGCTCGCATCACACGCGCGGCGCGCGATACCGGTCCACAGCCGGCGCAGATAGTCGACGTCGGCAGCGAGATCGCTGTCGCTGGCCTGCTCGGCATTGGTGCGGATGATGTACCCGCCGCGCTGCGGATCCTGCCCGCTCACTGCGTCGCTCACCGCGCGGCCGTCGAGGATGCCCTGCAGACGCGCTCGCTGCGCCTCTCGCGCCTCTTCGCCCTCGATGCGCTGCGAGACACCGATGTGGTCATCACCGGGGATGTAGACAAGGAAACGGCCCGCCAGGCTGATCTGCGTCGTGAGCCGCGCGCCCTTGCTGCCGATCGGGTCCTTCATCACCTGCACGAGCAGGCTCTGTCCTTCGCTGATGAGCTGCTCAATCGGCACACTGCCCGCAACCAGCCCGGGCCGGCGGATGTCGGCCACGTGCAAAAAAGCGGCTCGCTCCAGACCGATGTCGATGAACGCGGATTGCATGCCCGGTAAGACCCTACGCACCTGCCCGGCATAGACATTGCCCACCAAGCCGACGTGGCTGGTGCGCTCGATGTGGATCTCCTGGACCACGCCGTTCTCGGTCACCGCCACGCGCGTCTCTTGCGGCGTGACGTTGATCAAAATCTCCTCGCGCACGGTACCCATCAGCCCGCCCCACCGTCAGCAAAGATGCCGGCTTGCGCCAGCAGGTCGGCAGTCTCGAACAATGGCAGCCCCATCACACCACTGTAGCTGCCTTCAAGATGTTCAACGAAACAGGCCGCCCGGCCCTGAATGCCGTAGGCGCCGGCCTTGTCGAGCGGCTCACCGCTGGCCGCGTAGGCGTGGATCTGCTGCTCGCTCAGCCGGGCAAAGCGAACACGGCTGACTGACACGCGCACATCGACACGGTCATCTTCGGCCAAGGCCACGGCGGTGAGGACCTGATGTTCGCGACCGGACAGCCGGCTGAGAATCGCGACTGCCTCGAGCGCGTCCGCCGGTTTGCCAAAGATCTCAGCGCCGAGGGCGACCGTGGTATCGGCGCCGAGCACCGGACCAGGCTGCAGGCCACTGGCCAGACGCTCGCCGACACCAGCCAGCGCCTTGTCTCGCGCCAGCCGCTTGACATAGACCAGCGGTGGCTCACCTGGCAACGGCGTCTCGTCGACCACGCGCGCCGGGGCGAGGCGCAACACCACCGGCGCATAACCAGCCTGCGCCAGCAGTTCGCGACGGCGCGGGCTGGCCGAGGCGAGGTAGAAAGTCAGTTGGGGCATGGCTGCTCAGGTCGGCGGTCTAGTCGCGATGATAGGGGTGGCCGGCGAGAATGGTGGTCGCTCGATAAAGCTGCTCGAGCAACAGGACACGCGCCAGCCCGTGCGGCAAGGTCATCGGCGAGAGCGCCAGCAGCAGGTCGGCCTGCTCGCGCACCGATGCAGCGTGACCATCGGGGCCGCCCAGCAGAAAGGCAGCATCGCCACCCCCCGCCTGCCAATCATCGAGGCGCTCGGCCAGCTGACGGGTGGTCAGGGCGCGGCCGCGCTCATCCAACACCACCCGCCGCGCGCCGCGCGGCACCGCCGCGAGCAAGCGCTCGCCCTCGGCCACAGCCATGCGTTCGGTCGAGCGCCCTTCGCTGCGCGGCTCGGCACGCAGCGGCATGAGTTCGAGCGACCAAGGCCGCGCGAAACGCCGCGCGTAATCCTCGCAGGCGGTCTGCTGCCAGTCGACCAGGCGGTCGCCGATGGCGAGGACGTGCAGGCGCACTGGGATACGGCGCCTTGGGGCGCGAGCTCAGGCGCTGCGCGTCGGCAAGCCGGGCAGCGGCCCGGCGCGACCGGCCCGCGCGGCGGGTGCCGCACCGGTCTCCTCGGCGGTGCGCTCACCGGCCACCCCGGATGCGCGCAACTGCCGCGCCACGCGCGACGCGTCGCCGCCCCACAGTTCGTCGATGTTGTAGTAGTCACGCACCTGCGCCTGCATGACATGCACCACGGCATCACCCAGATCGATGAGCACCCACTCGCCGGTCTGCTCACCCTCGACACCGATGACCTCGCCACCCGCAGCCTTCACCTTCTCCTGAACCTCGTTGGCGAGCGAGCGAACATGGCGATTGGACGTGCCGGTGGCGATCACCATGTAATCGGTGAGCGAGGTGAGATGGCGCACCGGCAGCGCAACGAGGTCCTGCGCCTTGATGTCTTCGAGCGCTGCGATAACGGTGGTCTTGAGTTGTTCGCTGTTCATACCGGATGAGATGTGGCGGGGCCGCTGTCGGGCGTCGCGTAGAGGCCGTGGTGGTGGATGTAGTCGAGCACGCCGTCGGGCAGCAGATAACGCGGCGAGACGCCGGATCGCAATTGGCTGCGCAACAGCGATGCGGAGATGTCGAGCGCGGTCATGGTGTGGATGGCGATACGCCCGCCGGGTGAGCGCCGCAGCGGAGACATGTTGACCACCGAACGGCTGGCGAAGGCCTCCCACAACTCGGGGGCGAGCGCCGACTCCCAGCTGGTGACGCTGTAGCCGGGACGCTGCGCGACGACGATGTGGCAGATCTCCAGCAACTCACGCCAGCGGTGCCAGCCCGGCAGTGACAGAAAGGCGTCGGCGCCCATCATCAGGACCACGGGCGTGCGCGGTGGCAGTGTGCTGCGCAGCTCAGTCACGGTGTCGAAGGAATACGACTGCCCGGCGCGCACCAGCTCCCGCTCGTCCATGACGAAGCGCGGGTTGTCGGCGATCGCCAGGCGCACCATCTCGGCACGCTGCGCGTTGCTCGCAGCCGGTTGCGCGCGATGCGGCGGCGTGCCGGTGGGAATGAAGCGGATCTGCGTGAGGTCGAGCAGGCCGGCCACCTCCTCCGCCAGCCGTAGATGGCCGTTGTGGATCGGATCGAAGGTGCCGCCGAGGATGCCGACGGGCGTGGTCAGGGTGGCCAAAACGTTTACCCGCGCACCTGGCCATCACCCAACACCACCCATTTCAGCGTGGTCAGGCCCTCCAGCCCCACGGGGCCGCGCGCGTGCAGCTTGTTGGTGGAGATGCCGATCTCGGCACCGAGGCCGTACTCGAACCCATCGGCAAAGCGCGTGGATGCGTTGACCATGACCGAGCTCGAGTCGACCTCGCGCAGGAAGCGGCGGGCGCGCGTGTAATCCTCGGTGACGATGCTGTCGGTGTGCTGGCTGCCGTAGGTGTTGATGTGCTCGATGGCCCCATCAAGATCGTCGACCACGCGGATGCTCAGGATCGCTGCCAGATACTCGGTGCGCCAGTCTTCCTCGGTGGCCGGAATCAGGGCGGGAAGGCTCTTTGCAGCGGGCTGCAGCGCCATCTGCACAGAGGCTGCACCCGGATCAGCCCCGGTCGCCTCGCCGCTGCTCAGGATGGCACGCGTACGCTCGCAACCACGCAGCTCGATGCCCTTGTCGGCATAGACCTTGCCGAGCAATGGCAACACCGCGGGCGCGATGGCGGCGTGCACCAGCAACGTCTCCATGGTGTTACAGGTGCCCAGCCGCTGGGTCTTGGCGTTGTCGGCGATGCGCACAGCCTTGTCGATGTCGGCACCCGCATCGATGTAGACATGGCAAATGCCATCCAGATGCTTGATGACCGGGATGCGCGCTTCGCGGTCGATGCGCTCGACCAGGCTCTTGCCGCCACGCGGCACAATCACATCGACATACTGCTTCATGGTGATGAGTTCGCCCACCGCGGCGCGGTCGGTGGTCTCGACCACCTGCACAGCGCTCTCCGGCAGGCCGGCCTCGCGCAGGCCCTCACGCACACAGGCAGCGATCGCGCGGTTAGCGCGGATCGCCTCGGAGCCGCCGCGCAAGATGCAGGCGTTGCCGCTCTTCAGGCAGAGCCCGGCGGCGTCGGCGGTCACATTCGGGCGCGCCTCGTAGATGATGCCGATGACCCCCAGCGGCACGCGCATGCGGCCGACCTGGATACCGGAGGGCCGGTAGGCGAAGCCGCCCATCTCGCCGACAGGATCCGGGAGCCCGGCGATCTGCTCGAGCCCGGCGGCCATGCCCTCGACGCTCTTGGGGCTCAGGGTCAGGCGATCGATCATGGCGTCGTCCAAGCCGGCGGCACGGGCCGCGGCCACATCCTCGGCATTGGCCTGCAGCAGCGCAGCAGCATCGCGGCGCACAGCTGCAGCCATCACCGCGAGCGCATGGTTCTTGGCGTGCGTATCGGCTCGCACCAGCACCCGGCTGGCCTCACGCGCAGAGCGACCAAGGCCCTGCATGTAGGCGGCCACATCGATGTTACCGGGCAGGCTGCGGTCGGCTGGAGCGTTCATGGGTACAAGTCTCGCACGCCGGGCGACGACAGGCCAGATCGCGGCTCAGGCGGCGCGGGCGGCCTGTTGCGCGGCGGCAAGCTGCGCGATGCCGTGCTCGGCCAGGTCCATGAGTTGGCGCAGTTCATCCCGCGAAAAGGCGTTGCCTTCCGCGGTGCCTTGAACCTCGATGATGCCGCCGGAACCGGTCATGACGATGTTCATATCGGTGTCGCAGGCAGAGTCCTCAGGGTAGTCGAGGTCGAGGATGGCCTGACCCTCATGGATGCCCACCGACACCGCGGCCACGCTGTCGCGCACCGGGCTGGCGCCGAGCAGCCCCCGCTCCACGAGCCAGTCGCCGGCGTCGGCAAGAGCAAGCCAGGCACCGGTGATGGCAGCGGTCCGCGTACCACCGTCGGCCTGCAGAACGTCACAGTCGAGGTGCACCGTGCGCTCGCCGAGAGCGACCAGGTCGGTGACGGCGCGCAGGCTGCGGCCGATCAAACGCTGGATCTCCTGACTGCGGCCGCTCTGCTTGCCGCGCGCGGCCTCGCGATCGCTGCGGGTATGGGTGGCACGCGGCAACATGCCGTACTCGGCAGTGACCCAACCCTGACCCTTGCCGCGCAGAAAGCCCGGGACTTTCTCCTCGACGCTGGCGGTACACAACACCCGCGTCTGACCGAACTCCACCAAGACCGAGCCCTCAGCGTGGCGGGTGAAGCGGCGGGTGAAGCGGACCGAACGCAATTGGTCGGGCCGGCGGCCATCGTGGCGGGGGGTCTGGCTCATGGTCTGCCATAAGGAGTCGGGCGGGGCGCGAGTATACGCGCGACAGCCGCGCGGCTCGAGATGCCTTTGTCGCCGACGCTGACCATAATGCGGGTATGCCTGCGACGCCCGACCCGCCAGCCACCCTCGCCGAGCGCTCCGTACGCGCCGTCTGGCACCCCTGCACGCAGATGAAGTTGCACGAAGATGCGCCGCCGCTTGCGATCAGGTCCGGCGACGGCGCGTGGCTCGAGGCCGAAGACGGCTCCCGCCATCTCGATGCGATCAGTTCGTGGTGGGTCAACCTGTTCGGCCACGGCCATCCGCACATCCGCGCCGCCATTCACGCGCAAGTCGACCGCCTGGAGCACGTGATGCTGGCGGGCTTCACCCACGAGCCGGTGGTGCGTCTCTCCGAGCGGCTCGGCGCGCTCACCGGGCTCGGCCACGCGCATTACGGCTCAGATGGTGCCTCGGCCATCGAGGTCGCGCTGAAAATGAGCGCGCACTACTGGCGCAACCGCGGCCAGGCGGGCAAGCACCGTTTTGTTGCGCTGGCCGGCGGCTACCACGGCGAAACGCTAGGCGCTCTGGCGGTGACCGACATCCCGCTGTTCCGCGACACCTATTCGGCCCTGCTCCAAGCCTGCAGCGTGTTGCCGAGCCCTGACTGGCGACAAGCCGCTGCCGGCGAGGACGCCCTGGCCTGCGCTCGCCGGCAAGCCCTGGTGCTCGAAGCCCACCTGGCTCAGCACCATGCCTCCACCGCCGCGCTCATCATCGAGCCGCTGATCCAGTGCGCCGGCGGCATGGCCATGTACCATCCCGAATATCTGCGGCTGGCGCGGGAGCTCTGCACGCTCTACGGCGTGCACCTGATCTGCGACGAGATCGCGGTGGGCTTCGGTCGCACCGGCAGCCTGTTCGCACACCAGCAAGCTGGCATCCGGCCCGACCTGCTCTGCCTGTCCAAGGGCTTGAGCGGCGGCTTCCTGCCTCTCGCGGTGACCTTGGCCACGGACGACATCTACCAAGCCTTCTACCACCACGAAGTGAGGCGCGGTTTCCTGCACAGCCACAGCTACACCGGTAATCCACTGGCCTGCGCGGCCGCCAATGCGGTCCTGGATCTGTTCGAGACCCGTGATGTGATCGCGAGTAACCAGGCACTGGCGGCCCGCATTGACAGCACCGCCGAAGCCCTGCGCCGGCATCCGCGAGTGCGCCACTGGCGGCGCACCGGCATGGTGTGGGCATTCGAGATCGACGCCGGCCGGGTCGACGGCCACACCGTCGCGGGCATGAGCACCCGACTCGGACAGGCCGCGCGACGACGCCAACTGCTGCTGCGGCCGATCGGCGATACCGTGTACTGGATGCCGCCCTATTGCCTCGACGACGAAGCCATCGGTGTGCTGGTCGACGGCACGCTGGGCGCGCTGGAGGAGGTCTGCGGGTGAGGGGGTGGGCACTGGGCCTCTGCGCGATCCTGCTGCATGGCATGCCGGGCACCGCCGTAAGCGGCCTGCCCGATGACTTCGCCGCTGCCCTCGAGCGCGCCGGCGTCAAACCACAGCAGATCAGCATCTGGTTCGGCGAGGCCGGCAGCGCCGAAGCGCGCTTCCACTGGCTGCCGGAGACGCCGCGCAACCCGGCCTCGGTGCTCAAGCTCGTGACCACGGCGCAGGCGCTCGACACCCTCGGGCCGCAATACCGCTGGACCACCACGGCGTGGGCCGAAGGACCGCTGCGGCGTGCGCCTTGCAAGCGGGCTGGCACCGATGCGCGCTGTCACGATCGCGGTGACACCCTCGACGGGCGCCTGGTGCTCAGCGCGGGTGGCGACCCGCGCCTCCGCCGGGAGGACCTTCGTGCCTTGTTCGCTCAGGTTCGGGCGGCGGGCATCCGCCACATCCAAGGTGATATCGAGCTCGACCGTTCCGCTTTTGCGCTGCCGCCGCATGACCCCGGCGCCTTCGACGGGCAGCCCCAGCGCGCCTACAACGTCGGCGCCGATGCCCTGCTGGTGGACTTCGCTGCGATAAGCGTCAATGTGCGCGCCGCAACCGCCCCTGCCACGGCTCCACAAGCTTGGCTAGAGCCTGCACTGGACGGCATCGCGCTAGACAACCGCTTGCGCGTCATCGAGGGGGCATGCGCCGACTGGCGGCTGCGGCCGCTGATGCGCATCGAAGCCGAGCCGGTCAGCGCCGCGACCCGCGCGGCTGGCATCCGCGTGACGCTGGAGGGGGACATGCCGGCCAGCTGCAGCGCAGCCAGCATCGACATCGCACCGTTTGGAACGGCCGAGTACAGCCGTCGCGCGGTGCGGCAAGCCTGGCAGGATGCGGGCGGCACGCTCTCCGGCACGGTCCGCGACGGCCGCATCAGCTACGGCATGCGCAACGTCGGCGAGTGGCGCTCGCCCGCCCTGGCCGACCTGGTGCGCGACATCAACCGTTTCAGCAACAATGTGATGGCCGACCACCTGTGGCTGACCACCGGCGCCGCCGCAGGCGGATGGCCGACGACGCGCGAGAAAGCGACCACCGCGACCCTCGACTGGCTGCACACCGTCGACGCTGCCGATACCGAGACGCGCATCGACAGCGGCTCAGGCCTGTCGCGACTGACGCGCGTGAGCGTGCAACAACTGCACGCCGTGCTGCGCTACATGGCAGCCTCCCCGCTGTTCCCCGAGTTCGCGGCCTCACTGCCCATCGCCGGTGAAGACGGCACGGCCAGCAAGCTACAGGTACGCGCCCATGCCCGGCTCAAGACCGGCAGCCTCAACGGCGTGCGGGCTGCTGCCGGTTATGTGCGCGACCGCGATGGCAAATGGCTGAGTCTGGTGGTGATGCTCGAAGACGCGCCGGAACAGGGCTGGCGCGCATTGCTGGCGTGGTTGGTCGAACGCGCCGCCCTCAGCGACGGCCCGCTTCCCTGAGCCGCGACTGACTCCGGCGCCATAGCCACGCACCGGCGATGAGCATCGGCACGCACAGCCACTGCCCCATGCTCAGCCCGAGACCCAAAAGCCCGAGGTGCGCGTCTGGCTCACGAAAAAACTCGACGGCAAAGCGCGCGGTACCGTAGCCGAGCAGGAACACGGCTGAGACTGCGCCGAGCGGCCGCGGACGTCGGGCGAACCACCACAGCAGCAGAAACAGGGCCAAGCCCTCCAGCCCCGCCTGATAGAGCTGCGACGGGTGGCGCGGCACCGCATCGGCGAGCGGGAAGACCATGCCCCAGGCGGCCTCGGTCGGGCGCCCCCAGAGTTCGCCATTGATGAAATTGCCGACCCGCCCGAGCGCCAGACCGAGCGGCACCAGCGGTGCGATGAAATCGGTGACCTCGAGCCAGCGCAAGCCGCGCCGGTGCGCCAGCCAGAGCATGGCCAGCAACACGCCGAGAAAGCCCCCGTGGAAACTCATGCCGCCTTGCCAGACGGCGACGATGCTGGCCGGATCGGCCAAAAAATCAAGGGGCTTGTAGAACAGCACATAGCCCAAGCGGCCGCCGAAGATGACGCCGATCACACCCCAGAACATCAAATCATCGACGAGCACCGGGCTCAGGGCGAGGTCGCGCCGGCGCGCCAGGTGACGTCGCCCCAACCAGACGAACTGGAGAAAGGCGAGTACGTACATCAAGCCGTACCAATGGATGGCCAGCGGACCGATGCGCAAGGCGACAGGATCGAAACCGGGATGGACGAGCATGGCTTGTGGACTCGCGTGGAGCGCTAAAGGGCGTGCCAGCGCCGAACGCCAGCGGTTACCATTGCGCCCGATTCTAACCCCTGGCCGCCGGCCGACCGCCGCGCGCCGTCGCCACCCGCGCTCCGGCGAACGGCGACGGATGCCCATCTCTCGACAGGAGCCCCCATGAAGCACCGCCCCACCCTCGCCCTCGCCGATGTGCAAGCCATCGGTACCGCCGCGCTTGCCCACGCCCAACAAAACAACTGGAACGTCTCGATCGCGATTTGTGATGACGGCGGCCACTTGCTGTGGTTCGCGCGCATGGATGGTGCTCCGCCGATGAGCGCGCAGATCGCCCCGGGCAAGGCCGACTGCGCGGCGCGCTCGCGCAAGGCCAGCGGCGTGTTGGAGAAGGTCATCAATGATGGCCGCACCGCAGCGCTCAAGATGCCGGTGCTGGCACTCGAGGGCGGCGAGATGATCGTGGTAGAAGGCGTCTGCGTCGGCGCTGTGGGTGTGTCGGGGGTCAAGTCGACTGAAGACGCCGAAATCGCGCGTGCCGGCATCACTGCCATCGGCGCGGCAACCGGCTTCTAAGGCCACCGCGCAAGACAAAGCCGGCCCGACGGGTCGAGTGGCGGTCCGCGAATGAGCGCAACTCGGTCCGCCCTGCCCCGGGCGGGCGTCAGGCCACCCTGACATTCTGGACTTCCTCTAAAAATCAGCGGGTTATGACCACGCCCCGAGCGTGCGGATGGCATTGTGTCGCGCGGATGTCATCTGTATCCTCACGCCCTTCGTCGGCGGGGCCCCGCTGCAGAAAACCCATACAGATGCCACCGTGGCGCCGGCTGCACGCTGAACCGATCAGCCGTAACCGGCCGCCCAACCCAGGGAGATACCATGGCCATCACCATCGGTGCGATCACCGAATCGACACCGGGCGAAAAGCGCGTCGCGCTTGTCCCCGACGTCGCCAAGAAGTACCAGGCGCTTGGCGCCAGCATTGCCATCGAACAAGGCTTCGCTAACGAAGCCAATCTCGCCGACAGCGATTTTGCCGATGCGGAAGCGACCACGCGTGCCAAGGTGCTGTCCTCGGCCGACATCCTGTTGCATGTGCAGCCGCTCAACGACAAGGACCTGGCCACGCTCAAACCGGGCTGCGTACTGGTCGGCTACCAGGCGCCGTACAGCGGCAAGGACCGCGTTGATGCCCTCAACGCGGCCCGAGCGACCGCGCTCAGCTTCGAACTGCTGCCGCGCATCTCGCGGGCGCAGAGCATGGATGCGCTCTCCAGCCAGGCTGCGGTGGCCGGCTACGCCTGCGTGCTGATCGGCGCCGACAACTGCCCCAAGTTCTTCCCGATGATGACCTACGCCGCCGGCACCATCCGCCCGGCCAAGGTGCTGGTCATCGGCGCGGGCGTGGCTGGTCTGCAGGCGATCGCCACCGCGCGCCGCCTCGGCGCCATGGTCGAGGGCTACGACGTGCGTCCGGAAGTGCGTGAGCAGATCGAGTCGCTCGGTGCCAAGTTCGTCGACACCGGCGTGTCGGCAGTCGGCACCGGCGGCTACGCCCGCGAGTTGACCGACGCCGAAAAGACCCAGCAGGCCGAGAAGCTCGGCAAGGCGGTGGCCGCCTGCGACGTGCTCGTCACCACCGCGTCAGTGCCGGGCAAGAAGGCGCCGCAGATCATCACCGAGGCCATGGTCGCTCGCATGAAGGCGGGCGCCGTGGTGGTTGACCTCGCCGCCGAGACCGGTGGCAACGTGGCCGGCACGCAAGCCGGGCAGTCGGTCAAGGTCGGCCCGGCGCTGATCATCGGCCCGACCCACATCGCCAGCCGCATGCCCGTGCATGCCTCGGAGATGCTCGCCAAGAACGCATTCAACCTGATCTCGCCGTTCATCAAGGAAGGCGCCTTGGCGCTCGATTGGGACGATGAGGTGATCGCCGGTTCGGCGCTGACGCACGCCGGTGAACTCAAGTCGGCGGCGGTCAAGACCGCCCTCGGCCTCTAAAGGAGCACCCATGGAAGGCTTTCTCTACCTCTACGTCTTCATGCTCGCCGCCTTCACCGGCTACGAGGTGATTTCGCGCGTGCCGGTGATCCTGCATACGCCGCTGATGTCAGGCTCCAACTTCGTCCACGGTGTGGTGCTGGTCGGCGCGATGGTCGCGCTCGGCGCCGCCGACCCGCAGGATCCCGCGCAACTGGCGATCGGCTTCTTCGCGGTGCTGCTCGGCGCAGCCAATGCTGCCGGCGGCTACGTGGTGACCGAACGCATGCTCGGCATGTTCCAGTCGAAGAAGAAGGAGGCTGCGTAAATGGACGCCAAGCTCCTTGTCAATGCCGCCTACTTTGCGGTGGCGGTGGTCTTCATCATCGGCCTCAAGGCCATGAGCTCCCCCCTCACCGCGCGCAAGGGCGTCGTCTGGGCCGGCTACGCCATGGTCGCCGCCACCCTGGTGACCTTCGCCTGGCCGGGCATGGCCAATCACGGCTTCATGATCGCGGCCATCGCCATTGGCGGCGCAGCAGCCTGGTGGTCTGGCAAGAAAGTGGCCATGACCGACATGCCGCAGATGGTCGCCATCTACAACGGCATGGGTGGCGGTGCCGCCGCTGCCATCGCGGCACTCGAATTCGCCCGCGGCGAGGTGCATGACCCGCTGGTCACCACCCTCGCCGTGATCGGCTCGCTGATCGGCTCAGTCGCGTTCTCCGGCTCGTGCATCGCCTTTGCCAAGCTGCAAGGCATCATGGAGAAGACTTACCGCCTGCCGCTCGCTGATCGGCTCAGTCGCGTTCTCCGGCTCGTGCATCGCCTTTGCCAAGCTGCAAGGCATCATGGAGAAGACTTACCGCCTGCCAGCGCAGAACGGTGTCAACGTGGTTTTGGCCGTGGTCGCTGTGGTGCTGGGCGCCTACATTGTCGGCAACCCCGGCGATACGGCGGCACTGCTGGCCTTTTATGCCCTGGCGCTGTTCCTCGGCGTGATCCTGACCACGCCGATCGGCGGCGCCGACATGCCGGTCGTCATCTCGCTACTCAACGCCTTCACCGGCCTCGCCGTGGGCTTTGAGGGTTTTGTGCTGGGCAACCCGGCCCTGATCGTGGCTGGCATCGTGGTCGGCGCGTCCGGCACGCTGCTCACCCAGCTCATGGCCAAGGCGATGAACCGCCCGATCGCCAACGTCATCTTCACCCCGATGACCGGCGCCGCTGCAGGCGGCGGCGAGGCCGTGACCGGCACCATGAAGGAGACCTCGGCGCTGGATGCCGCTTCGATGATGCGCTTTGGCAGCAAGGTGATCGTGATTCCGGGTTACGGCATGGCCGTGGCCGGCGCCCAGCACAAGGTCTGGGAGATGGCACAGCTGCTCGAAGAAGCGGGCGTTCAGTGCGTGTTCGCCATCCACCCGGTGGCCGGCCGCATGCCGGGCCACATGAACGTGTTGCTGGCCGAGGCGGGCGTGCCTTACGACAAGATCCTCGACCTCGAAGAGATCAACGCTGACTTCCCGCAGGCCGATGTCGCACTCGTGATCGGCGCCAACGACGTGGTCAACCCGGTGGCGCGCACCGACAAGTCGAGCCCGATCTATGGCATGCCGATCCTGGATGCCGACCGCGCGCAGAACTGTATCGTCATCAAGCGCGGCAAGGGCGCGGGCTACTCGGGCATCGAGAACGCGTTGTTCTACGCTGACAACTGCCGCATGCTGTACGGCAGCGCGCAGCAGGCCATCGCCGAGATCATTCATCACATCAAGACGATGGAAGAAGCCTGAGGCGCCCAGCTGCCGGGCCAAAAGTTGCGGCGCCTCTCAAGACGTTGCCACTACACAGAAACCCGGCCAAGGCCGGGTTTTTTGTTGTGAGTGTCGGACGATCAGACTTTTTTCCAAGCAACAAAAAAGCCACCCGAGGGTGGCTTTTCTGCAAACAACGCAGCTCGCTTAGCGGGCGGCGATGTACATGGTGACTTCGAAACCGAAACGCAGGTC
>RFSW01000038.1 GCA_009923755.1 Betaproteobacteria bacterium
GTAGGTCGGAATGTCGACTTTGCGCAGGTCGAGGGTGGTGCCGCAGATCTCCAGCTTGCCGGGCTTGACGAGGTTATCTTCCCAGTAGGTGTTGCGCAGATACCAGGCGTACATGCTGCCCGGCAGGTTGGTGCTGTCGCTGTTCCAGTAGAGCAGGTCGAAGGCGTCCGGCGTCTTACCCTTGAGGTAGTTGTTGACGACGAAGAACCAGATCAGGTCGTTGGCGCGCAGGCTGGCGAAGGTGGTCGCGAGTTCCCGCCCGTCCATCACCTTGCCGGCCTTGAGTTCCGCTTCCTTGGTGTTGATGAACTTCTCATCGAGATAGACGCCGATCTCGCCCACGTCGGTGTACTCGAGCATGGTGGTGAGCAGGGTCATGCTGGCGACGCGGTTCTTGCGTTTGGCCCGTTCCATCGCCAGCGCGCAACTCAGCAAGGCGCCGCCGATGCAGAAGCCGAGCGCATTCATCTGCTTGGCTCCAGTGACGTCCTGCACGACATCCATGGCCTTGAGCACGCCTTCGCCGACGTAGTCGTCCCAGCCGGTCTTGCCGAGCTCTGCCGGGATGTTGCGCCACGACATGAGGAACACGGTGTGGCCTTGGTCGACGGCGTACTTGACGAAGGAGTTCTCCGGCTGCAGGTCGAGGATGTAGTACTTGTTGATGCAGGGCGGCACGATCAGCAGTGGGCGCTCGTTCACCGTTGCAGTGGTCGGCGTGTATTGGATCAGCTCGAACAGCGCGTTGCGGAAGACCACGGCGCCCGGCGTGATGGCGAGGTTGCGACCGACTTCGAAGCGCGTCTCGTCAGTCATCGAGATGCGGCCTTGCTCGAGGTCATGCAGGAAGTTGCGCAGACCGTTGCTGAGCGTCTCGCCATTGCTATCGATGGCGGCCTTGATCGCCTCAGGGTTGGTGTGCAGGAAGTTGGAAGGCGACCACGCATCGACGAACTGCTTGGTGTAGAAGCTCACGCGTCGCTTGGTCTCAGCATCCAGCGCCGAATGCGAGACCATGTCGTTGGTGTAGCGGGCTGCAAGCAGATAGGACTGCTTGAGGTAGTCGAAGACCGGATAAGACGACCACTCCGGGGCCGTGAAGCGGCGGTCGCCACCATCCGGCTCGATGTATGGCCGGGTCTCACGACCGGCTTGCTGCGACACCCAGTTGAGCCAGAGTTGGAACTGCTCTTGGGTATAGCGCGCCTGTTGCTGGAGCAATTGTTGCGGGTCTTGCATCAGCTGTCGCATCAGCGACTGGTAGATGCCGACCATATCGGCGTTCTGCGCGGGCGTCGCGGTGTCCATGAAATCGCGGAAGAATCGCGCCTGCGCCTCCTGCAACTGCTCGAGCAGGTTGTCGGTGCTGCGCCGGTCATGCGCGGTCGATCCCCGGGCCGCGCCCGAACCGTCCCTTTCACTCATCGAACCACTCCCGTCAAAAATCGAAGCTTTTTTGCAAGTTCGCGATTGTGCACTGCACAAAAAAGGCTGTCAACGCACTGCCAAAGGGGCCACCGACCGATCGCTGCGGGCTCGTCTATCCTGCGAAGATGCACCTCGTCCTGATCGCCTGGCTGTACGTCTCTCTGCTGGTCGCTGCCACCGAGCCCAATCTCGTCGGCTCGATCATGAGCTTTCTGTTTTACGGTCTCATTCCGTGCGCCATCATTGCCTACATCGGCACCAGCGGGCAACGAAAAAAAAGACGTCGTTTACGAGAAATGGCCGGTCAACACGACAGTGCCGAGGCCAAGGGCGATGAGTACGATCTGCCGGGCCGAGGTGCCGATGTCGCGGCGCTCGTGCAGGCCGGGGATCAGGTCGGCGACGGCGACGTAGATCATGCTCGAGGCGGCGATCGCCAACAGGTAGGGCAGGCCGGCGGCGAGTTCCGCCAGTAGCGCATAGCCGAGCAGGCCACCGACCAGGGTGCCCAAGCTCGATACCAGGTTGAAGCGCAGCGCCTCGGCGCGCGAGTAGCCGGAGTGCAGCAGCACCAGGTAGTTGCCGGCCTCCTGCGGAATCTCGTGGGCGATGATCGCCAGCGCGGTGACCGTGCCGAGCGTGGTGTCGGTGAGGAAGGCGCCCGCGATGATGATGCCGTCGATGAAGTTGTGTACGGTGTCGCCGAGCATCAGCAGCGGACCGCCGGCGTGGTTGCCGTGGTCGTGCACCGGCTCGTGCGCCTCGCAGTGCTCGTGGTGACAGTGGCGCCAGAGGACGAGTTTTTCCAGCACGAAGAAACCGAGGATGCCGGCGAGCACAGTGACGATGACATTGGACGCCGGCGCCGGGCCTTCGACCGCATGCGGCAGCACCTCGAGAAAGGCAGCGCCGAGCAGCGCACCCACGGCGTAACTCACCAGCAACGGCAATGAAGCTGGCTGCAGCAGACGAGCCACACTTGTGGCGGCGAGCACGCTCAGGGTGCCGGCCACAAGGCTGGCGATGACGATACCCTGCAGGGCGGCGTCCTGCAGGATGGTGGGGCTTTCGAGCATGCGCGATTGTAGCGCGAGGCAGAACCCGGCCTCTGCCGCCCGCAGGCTGTGGCTGCTCAGCGCCTCAGGGTGTGAGCCAGATGACGGTGGCCATGCGGCCGGTGACGCCGTCGCGGCGGAACGAGTAGAAGCGTGCCGCGTCATGTACGGTGCAGAGATCGCCGCCGTAGAGGGCTGCTGTCGGAACCCCGAGCGCGACCAGCCGCTGGCGGGCGATGGTCGGCAGGTCGCCAAGCCATTTGCTCGGTGTCTCGGGGTGCGGGCGGAAGGCGGTTTGCGCCTCCGGGTGGCCGCGGCAGAATGCGGCCAGCACGTCCTCACCGCACTCGAATGCAGTCGGCCCGATGCAAGGCCCGATCCACGCCAGCCAGTCGCGCGGCGGGGTCTGCATGGCCGCGGCAGTGGCCTCGATCACGCCATCGGCCAGTCCGCGCCAGCCGGCGTGTATCGCGGCCACTTCGCTGGCTGGAGCGCCGCCCCGTCGGTCACACAGCAGCACAGGCAGGCAGTCGGCAGTAAGCACCGTGCAGGGGGCGCCGATGGCGCGCGTGTGGGCAGCATCGGCTGCGGGTGCTGGTGCTGGGGCGGTCGGGTTGTGGGCGGCTGGGTCGATGACGCGCACGCCGTGGACTTGCGTCAGCCACACCGGCTCGGCTGGCAGGTGGACGCGCAAGCGGGTGCGATTGGCCGCGACCGCCACCGGGTCGTCACCGACGTGAGCTGCCAGGTTGAAGCGGTGCCACGGCGCGCGGCTGTGTCCGCCGGCGCGGGTGGTGCACAGCGCTCGCACGTTGGCCGGTGCCGGCCAGTCGGGTCTCAGCCAGTCAGCCGGCCAGTCGGTGTGACCTGCGCATGGCGGATCCGACGGCTCGCGCTCAGACATCGTCACGCAAGGCTGTCAGAAGTTCGCCCAGATCTGCCGGTAGAGGGCTCTCCCAGCTGCAGCTTTCGCCCGTCTCCGGATGCGGCAACTCGAGCCGCCGTGCATGCAGGGCCTGGCGCGGGAAGGCCGCGAGCAGGGGCGAGGGCGGTTTGCGCGAAAGATAGACTGGATCACCGACCAGAGGGTGGCCGATGTAGCGACAGTGGACGCGGATCTGATGCGTGCGCCCGGTCTCGAGGGTGCAGTCGAGCAGGGTCGCGCCGGGCAACAGCTCGAGCGGTTCGATCAGGGTGCGCGCCTCCCGTCCGGAGGGCACCACCGCCATGCGCGTGCGGTGCCGCGGGTCGCGGCCCACAGGTGCGTCGATCCACTGACGGCCCTCGATGCGGCCGGTCGTCAGCGCCGTGTAGGTACGACCGATGCGCCGCGCCTTCATCGCCTCGACCAGTCGCGTCTGCGCGCGCAGCGTGCGCCCGATCACCAACAAGCCGCTCGTGTCTCGGTCGAGCCGGTGCACGATGCCGGCGCGTGGCACACCGGCGGTCTCTGGAAAGTGGTGCAACAGCGCATTGAGCAGGGTTCCGCCGGTCACCCCGCTGCCGGGGTGCACGACCAGCCCGGCTGGCTTGTCGACGACGATAAGATGAGCGTCGGCGTAGACCACGCGCAGCGGGAGGTCTTCGGCAGCATCGACCAAGCTGGCGATCTCGGTGGCGGGCGTGACCTGCAGCGTTTCGCCCCCATAGAGCCGATACTTGCCAGGGCGCACCACGCCGTCCACGCTCACCCGGCCTTCTTCGATCCAGGTCTGCAGGCGGTTACGCGAGTAGTCCGGCAACAGGCGGGAGAGGATGCGGTCCAGCCGCTCGCCGGCAGCGTCCGCCGGTACCATCAGGTCGAGCGTGGCGGGTTCGTCCGCGGGCATGGGCGGAACGACGCTTTCGCTATAATCGTCCCACTCATCAAGGGCCTCGCGCATGAAGCGTAGTCTACTGGCAATCACCCTCGTGGCCCTGCTTACGGCGTGCGGCAGCACGCCGACCCAAGACAAGACCAAGGGCTGGTCGGCGTCCAAGTTCTATTCCGAGGCGCGCGCCGAGCTGGCTGAGGGCAACTACGACAAAGCGGCCAAGCTGCTCGAGCAGCTGGAGTCACGCTACCCGTTCGGCCGCTACGCGCAGCAAGCCCAGCTCGAGTTGGTCTATGTCTATTACAAGAAAGGTGAGATCGAGCAGACGCTGGCCGCCGCCGATCGCTTCATCCGCCTGCACCCTAACCATCCAAACGTCGATTACGCGTATTACCTCAAAGGCTTAGCGAATTTCATCGACGACCGCAGCCTGTTCCGGTTGGTCAGCAGCCAGGATCCCACCGAGCGCGACCCCAAGGCTGCACGCGAGTCGTTCGAGGCCTTCAAACTCTTGGTTGCGCGCTATCCTGAGAGCAAGTACGCCGAAGACGCGGCCGCTCGCATGACCTATCTTCTCAATTCGCTGGCGTCAGGCGAAGTCCACGTGGCGCGCTACTACTTCAAGCGTGGGGCTTTTGTGGCGGTGGTCAATCGTGCCCAGTACGCACTGCAAAGCTACCCGCAGGCGCCAGCCAACGAGGAGGCGCTGGCGCTGATGGTGCGCGCTTACAACGAAATGGGTATGGCCGATCTGCGTGACGACGCCTTGCGGGTGCTCGAGAAGAACTTCCCTTCCAGCAAGTATCTGCGGGGTCGCGAAGAAGACCCGGCCTGGTGGATGTTCTGGAAACTCATCTGAGCGAGCAGGACACCTCTCACGCCTTGGGATCCTGGGCCGAGGAGCGGCAGTCGGCCTGGCTCTATCGGCGCGTCTCTGATGCGGAGTCGGGCACCGCGCGACAGCACCTTTTTCTCGAGCTCGCAGCAGAGGCTGATCGCCAAGCCGGGCTCTGGGCTGCTCGATTGGCGGAGCGCGGTGTGCCATTGCCGGCTTGGCGCCCCTCTCTGCGTGCACGACTGGTGGCGCGACTGCTGCGTCACTGCGAGCCAGCCACACTACGGCCGCTGCTGGCGGCGCTCAAGGTGCGTGGCATGTCGGTCTACGTCAGTGCTTACAGCGCCACCGGGCAGAGCACCACCGGGCATACCAAGGACGGTGAGCGGCGGCACCGCGTGTTGGCCGACGGCAACGATCTGCGCGCGGTGGTATTCGGCGTCAACGACGGCCTCGTCTCCAATCTGAGCCTGATGTTCGGCATGGCCGGGTCCGGCGCGGGCGATTCGGCAGTGGTGCTCGCGGGCGTCGCCGGCTTGCTGGCTGGAAGCTTGTCGATGGCCGCCGGCGAGTACGTCTCGGTGCGGGCGCAACGCGAACTTCATGACAACCAGATCGCGCTGGAGCGTGCCGAGCTCGATGCCTATCCGGAGGCTGAGGCAAGCGAACTGGCGACCATCTTCGAGGCGCGTGGCATGGGTCGCGAAGCTGCCCGCCAAGCCGCCGACGCGCTGATCGCTGACCCTGACCGCGCGCTGGCTACGCTGGCGCGGGAGGAACTCGGCCTCGACCCGGACAGCCTGGCCTCGCCGTGGCGTGCCGCCCTTGCCTCGTTCTTTGCCTTCTGCGTCGGCGCGACCATACCGCTGCTGCCGTTCACCCTCGCCACCGGGATGGACGCGTTGGCTGGTGCGGTGGTGCTGTCGTCGGCCGCGCTGATGGGGGTCGGTGCGCTGGTGGCATTGTTCTCCGGTGGCGCCGCGGCACGCTCGGCCCTGCGCATGTTGGCGATCGGCCTGGGCGCCGCGGCAGTCACCTGGATGATCGGTCGGGCCCTGGGCGTGGCCGTCGGTTGACGAGCGCTGCGCCGGCTGTCTCCACCGCTTTCAAGGCTCCTCGTCGGCTGTCTCGCCGATGCCCAATTCCTGCACCTTGCGAGTCAGCGTGTTGCGGCCGAGACCGAGCAGCTGTGCGGCTTCGATGCGCCGGCCGCCGGTGTGTTGCAGTGCGCGCGTGATCAGGATGCGCTCGAAGTCGCGGCTGAGCCGGTCGAGGATGCCGCGTTCGCCGCGCAGCAGGGATTCGTCGGCATGGCGGTCGAGTTGCACCAGCCAGTCGGATTCGGTCGAGGCTGCCCCCGGCGCTGCCGCACCTCGCAGGTCGGGCGGCAGGTCGTCGATCTCGACGGTCTGCCCCGGCGCCATCACGGTGAGCCAGTGGCAGAGGTTCTCCAGCTGGCGGACATTGCCCGGGAAGCTCAAGCCGACGATGTAGCGCAGCGCGTTGTCTGACAGGCGCTTGGCCTCGACCCCGAGTTCGCGCGCGCTGTGCTGGAGAAAGTGACGCGTCAGCAGGGGAATGTCCTGGGCGCGCTCGCGCAGCGGCGGCAGACGCAGGCGGATCACGTTGAGCCGGTGGTAGAGGTCCTCGCGGAACAGCCCGTCTCGCACCCGTTGGTCAAGGTCTTGGTGAGTGGCTGCGATGACGCGCACATTGGAACGGATCGGCTGCATGCCGCCGACGCGGTAGAAGTGGCCATCGGAGAGCACGCGCAGCAGGCGTGTCTGCAGCTCGGCCGGCATGTCGCCGATCTCGTCGAGGAACAGGGTGCCGCCCTCAGCTTGCTCGAAGCGCCCCTGACGGGCCGTCTGTGCGCCAGTGAAGGCGCCGCGCTCGTGGCCGAACAGCTCCGATTCGAGCAGGTCACGCGGGATCGCCGCGGTGTTGATGGCGATAAAGGGCCTTGCAGCACGTGGGCTGTGACGGTGCAGGGCGCGCGCCACCAATTCCTTGCCAGAGCCGGATTCGCCAGTGATAAGCACCGTGGCGTGCGATTGCGATAGCCTGCCGATGGCGCGGAATACCTCCTGCATGGCCGGGGCCTGGCCGAGCATCTCCGGCATCGGCTCGTCGGGTTCGCGCTCGTTGGTGTTGCGTCGGCTCTCCTCGAGCGCTTTGCGGATCAGGTCGACGGCGGCGTCCACATCGAAAGGCTTGGGCAGGTATTCGAAAGCGCCGCCCTGAAACGCCGACACCGCGCTCTCCAGGTCGGAGTAGGCGGTCATGATGATGACCGGGACTTGCGGTTGTTGTGCGCGGATGCGCTCCAGCAGGGTGATGCCCGAGATACCCGGCATGCGGATGTCGCTGACCACCACGCGCGGCGGCTCGGCCGCGAGCACTGCCAGCGCGTCGGTGGCCGATTCGAACAGCCGGCAAGGGATGCCCTCACGCTGCAGCGCTTTTTCGAAGACCCAGCGGATCGAGCGGTCGTCGTCGACGATCCAGACTGCATTGCGGGGCATGGTCACTGGCCTCCGGCCGGCGGATGGTTGAAGGGGAGGAGCACGGTGAAGCAGGTGCGCCCGGGCGCGCTCTCGCAGTCGATCAGGCCATTGTGTTGGTGCACGTAGGTCTGCGCGATCGAGAGGCCGAGTCCGCTGCCATCCTCGCGGCCCGAGACCAGCGGATAGAACATGCGCTGCCGCAGGTCGTTGGGGATGCCCGGGCCATTGTCGATGACCTGTACCTTGAGCGCGATGCGCTGACGTTGCCGCGCCAGCGTGACCTGCCTCGCTGCTCGCGTGCGCAGGGTGATGCGGCCACTTTGGCAGTCTGCCAGCGCCTGCATGGCGTTGCGGCCGATGTTTAGGAAGACCTGGATCAGCTGCTCGCGGTCGGCCAGCAGTTGCGGCAGGCTCACGTCGTAGTCACGCTCGACCTCGATGCCCTCGCCGTGCAGGGTCGCGCTGTCGGCTAGTAGCAGGGCGCGAACTCGCTCCAGCACCTCGTGGATGCTGATCGATTCGATACGCGGCAGCCGGTGCGGGGTGAGCAGGCGGTCCATCAACGATTGCAGGCGGTCCGCCTCGCCGATGATGACCTCGGTGTACTCGCGCTGCTCGGCTTCGCGCAGCTCGCGTTGCAGCAACTGTGCTGCGCCACGGATGCCGCCGAGCGGGTTCTTGATCTCGTGGGCGAGGTTGCGCAGCAGTACGCGGTTGGCCTCCTGCAGGCTGTGCTGACGCTCTTCGCGCTCGACCCGCAGGTGCTGGTCCTGCGCCCGCAGTTCGATGGCGAAGGCGCCCAGCGCGCCCTGCATCGGGCTGATGGTGAGCGAGACTGGCACGTCGTTGTCGGCGCGTGCGAACAGCAGCTCGTGTTCGGTGTGCGGGCAGCTCTCAGCGACCACCCGATCAGCGACCTGCCTGATCCTCGCGCAATCGACGAAAAACTTGGGCAACGGTGTACCAGCCAGTGCCCGTGCGCTGGCACGTAGCAAATTCTCGGCGGCGGCGTTGGCATAGGCGATGCGCAGTTCGGCGTCGACGAACAGCACGGCCGTAGCGAGGGCGTCGAGGGCGAAGTGTTGGGGTGCCATGGTCATGATCGGGTCAGGCCACCTCAAAGCAAGATTCAGGCCGAGCGTGCCGGCACCGGCTCGGCCTGCCGTCGGGATCGTTATTCAACAAGGCTGGCCGTACCCAGCATACGCAGCTGATCCTGCAGGGCTTCGACCACGCCCTCCTGACGGGTGACGGCATCGCGCAGGCCTTGCACCCGGTCCAGGTATCGCTGGTAGTTGCGTTCGTCACCATTTCTGACCGCCTCGCCCTCTTTGAGTGCACCGCGCGCCGCCTGCAGGCTTTCGATCTGCTTGGCCAGTTGTTCGAGCAGCACCTGCTGCTGGCTGCGCGACGGCGGCTGAGCGGTCTGAAGTGATCCCGGTGGCAGCGGTCCTGGCCGTTGCCCGGCGGAGGGCGCCACTGGCGGCGAGGGTCGGCGCGGCGGCGACGGGGCATACGGCAGCGTTGTGGCGGGTCCGCCAAGCGGTGGCGGACGGTCGGAGTAGACAGTGCGCCCGCTTGCGTCGGTCCAGCGGTACAGCGGCGCCGGCGGCGGCCGGACAACCGTGTCCGCGACGGGCAGCGGGCCGGCACCCTGGGCTGCGCCGCCGCCCAGGCAGCAGATCAGGACCAGCTGCAGGGCGTCCTGACGGGCGGCCTGCCGACCGGCTGAGACCTGACGGAAGAATGCTATTAGCGGGGTTCGCATCGAACCATCTTACGGCGGTCGGACCCGTAAAAAAGGGGCGACCGCAGTCGCCCCCGTCATCTGACCGATGTTTGGACCGCAGGGGCCCGGTGTCGGCCTTACAGGCTGTAGTACATGTCGTACTCGACCGGATGGGTAGTCATGCGGAAGCGCGTGACCTCTTCCATCTTGAGTTCGATGTAGGCGTCGATCATTTCGTTGCTGAACACGCCACCGCGGGTCAGGAATTCACGGTCCTTGTCCAGAGCGGCCAAGGCCTCATCCAGGCTCGAGCAGACGGTCGGGATCTTGGCGTCCTCTTCCGGCGGCAGGTCGTATAGGTTCTTGTCCGATGCGTCGCCCGGGTGGATCTTGTTCTGCACGCCGTCCAGACCGGCCATCATCAATGCGGCAAAGGCCAGGTACGGGTTGGCGGTCGGATCCGGGAAGCGCACCTCGATGCGGCGGGCCTTGTCGCTCTGCACGTACGGGATGCGGATCGAGGCCGAGCGGTTGCGGGCCGAGTAGGCCAGCTTGACCGGGGCTTCGAAGCCGGGGACCAGGCGCTTGTAGCTGTTGGTGCCGGGGTTGGTGATGGCGTTGAGCGCCTTGGCGTGCTTGATGATGCCGCCGATGTAGTACAGGGCGAACTCGCTCAGACCCGCGTAGCCGTTGCCAGCGAACAGGTTCTTGCCATCCTTCCAGATCGACTGGTGGACGTGCATGCCGGAGCCGTTGTCACCGACGATGGGCTTGGGCATGAAGGTGGCCGTCTTGCCGTAGGCGGCGGCGGTGTTGTGCACCACGTACTTGAGCATCTGCGTCCAGTCGGCGCGCTTGGTCAGGCTCGAGAACTGGGTGCCGATCTCGCACTGGCCGGCAGTCGCCACTTCGTGATGATGCACCTCGACCGGGATGCCGATCTCTTCCAGGGCGATGCACATGGCGGCGCGGATGTCGTTGAGGCTGTCGACCGGCGGGACCGGGAAGTAGCCGCCCTTGACGGTGGGACGGTGGCCGAGATTGCCGCCTTCGAACTTGTCACCGGTGGACCAGGCGGCCTCTTCGGAGAACACCTTGCAATACGAGCCCGACATGTCGACCTTCCACTCGACGCTGTCGAAGATGAAGAATTCGGGTTCCGGGCCGAAGTAGGCGGTGTCGCCGATGCCGCTGCTCTTGAGGTAGGCCTCGGCGCGCTTGGCGATCGAGCGCGGGTCGCGGTCGTAACCCTTGCCGTCGGAAGGCTCGATGACGTCACAGGTCAGGACCAGCGTGGTCTCGTCCATGAACGGGTCGATGTAGGCCGAGTCGGCATCCGGCATCAGCAGCATGTCGGAGGCTTGGATGCCCTTCCAGCCGGCGATCGACGAGCCGTCGAAGGCATGACCCTCGGTGAACTTGTCTTCCGAGAACGCGGAGATCGGCACGCCGACGTGCTGTTCCTTGCCGCGGGTATCGGTGAAGCGGAAGTCGACGAAACGGACTTCGTTCTCCTTGATCAGGTCCATGACCTTGGCGACTGCCATGTTGTGCTCCTTAAGCTCTGAGTTGTGCGGGTATGGGGCGCAATGAAGCGGTCTGCCGGTCACTGCGACCCGGGTGGACTAGCAGAAATCGTTCCACCTCCGGTAGCCGCGGGTGCCGAGCGGCTTGGGTGGATGCGGTGAGCGGCGACGCGCGTACGTTGCCGGCCCGCGATTGTGCCACAAGCGCTCCGGCATGCCGCCGGTCAGGCGGGCCGCTCAACGGCGCAACGCACTATCATGGTGCAACTAAAATCTGGGTGCATTGTTGTGGTGCATTATGCGCCCGGCCGCCACGGCCGCCAGACACGCCCCGATCGCGGCGGCGACCACGGCTTTGGATGCCGAGTCTTCGCCGCTCAACAGGCCGCCCGCGACCAGCCCTGCCGAGACGCCGAACAGCAGCGCGGTGCCGACCCAGGTATAGCTCTCCGCCACACGGCCGGCAGGCGCGACTTTGACCACCAGCATGTTCTGCGCCGCCAGCACAGTGGCCATAGGGGTGGACGCCAGCGCGGCGAGCGGATAAAGCCACACGAGGTCCGGTGCCATTGCGCAGATCAGCAACAGGGCGCTGGTGGCAAGCATGCCGAGCCGGTAGTGCCGGGTGAGGTCGCCCGGCCAGTCGCGACTGCCGTACAACAGCACCCCGGCAGCACTGGTGACGCTGGTGAGTCCGAGCAGCCAGCCGGTGTGCTCGGGCGCGCCGAGCTGCCGGCACCAGCTGGCGATGGCGGCTTCGAACAGGCCGAAACAGCTGGCGTAGAACAGGCAGCTGAGCAGGATGGCGCGCAGACCTGGCTCGCGCAGGGCGCCAAGTGCCGAGCGCTCATTGGCCCGGTCCGGGTGCGGGGCCCAGCACGCCACGGCTGGAGTGCCCAGGAACCAGAGCGCACCGAGCCCGCCCAAGGCGCCTGCAGCGAGGGTGGCAGCGAGCGGCTGGCCCAGGGCGAGGAAGGTGCCAGCCAGCGGAGGGCCGACCATGAACACGAGCTCGATCACCAGCGTGTCGATGGTGAACGCGACCTGTTGTTCGGCGCGGCCGGGCAACAGGACGGGGATGGCGCTGCGCATCGGCGCGGTGATGTGTGGCAACGTGACACCGCCAGCGACGGCCAGCAGCATCCAAAACCAGATCGGCTGGCTGGTGGCGATGGCCCAGGCCAGCAAGATCATCACAGCGGGGTAGGCGATGCCGGTGATGCAGAGCAGTGGGCGCGGTCCGAAGCGGTCGATGGCTCGGCCGGCGAGTGGCGCGACGATGCCGAGCCCGAGCACGTAGAGCCCGCTGACGATACCGGCCAGCGTGTTGTCACCGGTGCGCATCTGAACCGCTAGCAGCAGCGACAGCGAGGCCATGCCGAGCGGCAGTCGAGCCAGCACCGAGGGCAGCAGGGAGCGGCGAAAGCCAGCCTCCGCCAGCGTTCGACGGTAGGGCTCGAGGCGGATCACGTGGCGGGGCTCAGGGGGTGGTCCAGGCCACGCTACCGCTCCACCAAGTGGCCAGTACCAGAACGCCGAAAGCGATGCGGTACCAGGCAAAGGGCGCGAAGCTGTGTGCTGAGACCCAGCCGACGAATGCGCGCACGGCCACCAGCCCGGTGAGGAATGCCGTCACAAAGCCGATGGCGAACAGGGGCAGGTCGGCAGCGTGGAGCAGGTCGCGGCTCTTATAGAGGTCGTAGGCGGTCGCCGCCAACATGGTCGGGATGGCAAGAAAGAAGGAGAACTCGGCAGCCGCTGGCCGCGACAGACCGAGCCATAGGCCACCGATGATGGTCGCGCCGGAGCGCGACACCCCCGGGAACAGGGCGAGCGCCTGGGCAAAG
Source organism: Betaproteobacteria bacterium (assembly GCA_009923755.1). Classification (GTDB taxonomy): domain Bacteria; phylum Pseudomonadota; class Gammaproteobacteria; order Burkholderiales; family UBA3065; genus UBA3065. The sequence goes on from RFSW01000038.1 coordinate 12,742, forward strand.
CCGAGCTTGAGGGCGAGGCGTGCGTCGAGCGCATCGATGCTGTGGGTCGTTGGCGTGTGGTTGCGCCGCTCGATGAGGAGGATGGCGATGCCTCCCGCAACCAGTGCCACGGCGACCGTCACTGGCCCGAACAGCAGGTCCTTGATCACACCATGCAGCAGCACGCCCAGCACGGCTGCGGGTAGGAAGGCGATGGCAAGGTGCAGGGCGAGACGCTGCTCCAGCGGCGCGCTGGCAAAGCCGCGCAGCAGTCGAGCAAGCCGCGCACGGTAGATCCAGCACACCGCCAGGATCGCGCCAAGTTGGATGAAGATCTTGAAGGCTTTGCTGGTCTCGTTGGTCCAGCCTAGAAGGTGGCCGGCGATGATCAGGTGGCCGGTGGAGGAGACCGGCAGGAACTCGGTGAGACCTTCGAGTGCTCCGAGCAAAAGGGCGATGGCCCAGAGGCTGTCCATTAGGGCGCGGCGCAGCCGCTGACCAGCGCATGTCGTAGCGACTCGGCGGCGGTCACAGCGGCGTCAGCATTGCCCGCCAGCACATTGATGTGGCCCATCTTGCGGCCCGGGCGCGCTTCGCGCTTGCCGTAGAGATGCAGGCGCGCGCCGTCGTGGGCCATCACCGCGGCCCAGTCGGGCGTGCCGGCTGACCACATGTCGCCCATCACGTTGAGCATGGCGACTGGGCTCATCAGGCCGGGGTCGCCGAGGGGCAGGCCGCACATGGCGCGTACCTGCTGGTCGAACTGGCTGCAGACGGTCGCGTCCTGCCTGTTGTGCGGGCGCGGCGCCATCTCGTTGACCAGAACTTCGCCACCCTGCAACACGAACAGCTCCACGCCGAGGGTGCCGACGTAGTCGAGCGCGGTGGCAAGGCGTGTGGCCATGTCCAATGCGCTGGCGGCGGTGGCAGGCGAGATCCGTGCCGGCACGATGGTGAGGTCGAGGATGCCGCCGCGATGCTGGTTCTCGCCGACTGGGAAGCAGCGCACCGCGCCATCGGTGCTGCGCGCCAGCACCACCGAGACCTCGCAGGCGAGATCGACGCGCTTCTCCAGGATGCAAGGGACGTTCTTGAACTCGGCAAAGGCGGCGCGCACCTCTTCGAGTGTCTCCACGCGCACCTGGCCCTTGCCGTCGTAGCCCAGACGCGCGGTCTTGACGATGCCCGGCAGGCAGCCGGCACAGGCGTCAGCGCTGATGTCGGCGACGCTGCGCAGCACAGCGAACGGCACTACGCTGAGTCCGGCGTCGCGGATGAAGTTCTTCTCGCGGATGCGGTCCTGGGCGATCGCCACCGCGTCGGCTGAGGGCGCCACACGGGTGTGTTCCGCCAAGCGGCGCAGGGCATCCGCCGGGACGTTCTCGAACTCGGTGGTGACGGCCGCGCAGGTGGCGGCGAGTTCATCGAGCGCTTGCGGGTCGTCGTAAGGGGCACACAAGTGATGGTCGGCAGCGGCAGCGGCGGGCGCGTGCGGGTCGGGGTCGAGCACTGTGACCCGATAGCCCCGAACATGCGGCCGAGTTGGCCGCCACCCAGCACGCCCAACAGGGCGCCGGGCAGGACCGGCTGGGTCGCCGCGGGATGCCGAGCGCTCATGCGCCGGGTAACTTCATCGCCTCGACCTTGGCGGTCTGCTGGCGGCGGAAGTCGGCGAGTTGGTCGGCCAGCGCGGGGTCGGTGCGCGCCAGCAGGGCCACTGCGAACAAGCCGGCGTTGGCGGCGCCCGCTTCGCCGACAGCAAAGGTCGCCACCGGCACGCCTCTGGGCATCTGCGCGATGGAGAGCAAGGAGTCGAGGCCCCCGAGGGCTTTACTGGTCACCGGCACGCCGAGCACCGGCAGCGTGGTCTTGGAGGCGATCATGCCGGGCAGGTGGGCGGCGCCGCCGGCGCCGGCGATGATGCAGACGAGCCCGCGTTCTGCTGCGGTGGCGGCGTATTCGAACATGCGGTCGGGGGTGCGGTGGGCCGAGACCACCTCGGCCTCATGCGGGACACCAAAGGCCTTGAGTTGCTCGACGGCGTGCTGCATCACCGGCCAGTCGCTGTCGCTGCCCATCACCACACCCACCAGCGGCTTGCTCATTGGCGTCTCCACGCACCGGCATCCGCCGGAAAAGCCGCGAAGTATAAGGCCAGCCGCCGCACTGTCAGCCCCCGTCTGGATGGCCCGGTTGTCAGTCCTTGACCGCCTCGACTTGGATCAGCCGCCGCACAGCCTCGCCGACCGCCGGCAGGGCGTGGGTCATGCACATGGACGGCCCCTTTGGCAGCTGCCTCATGCCAGTGCGGCGAATGCCTTGCGCGCGGCGGCCACCGTCTCGGCCACGTCCTGCTCGGTGTGCGCGGCCGACACAAAGCCGGCCTCGAACGCACTCGGCGCCAGGTAGATGCCGGCGTCCAGCATATGGTGGAAGAAGCGGTTGAAGCGCTCGCGGTCGGCCGACATCACCTCCGGGTAGCTCTTCGGGATGTCGGCGCTAAAGTAGAAGCCGAACATGCCGCCGACGGCCTGGCCGCTGAATTCGATGCCGGCTGCGTGTGCAGCCTCGACCACACCATCGACCAGTGCGCGGGTGGTAGCCGTCAGTGCGGCATGGAAGCCGGGCCTCTGCAGGTGCTTGAGCTGTGCAAGACCAGCGGCCACCGCGACCGGGTTGCCACTCAGTGTGCCGGCCTGATAGACCGGGCCCAGAGGGGCGAGGTACTTCATGATATCGGCGCGGCCGCCGAACACCGCCAGCGGCATGCCGCCGCCGACCACCTTGCCAAAGGTGCTGAGGTCGGGCTTGACGCCATACAGCGCCTGGGCGCCGCCGAGCGCGACGCGGAAGCCGGTCATCACCTCGTCAAAGATGAGGACTGAGCCGTGCTGGGTGCAGACCTCGCGCAGCGTCTCGAGGAAGCCGGGCTCCGGCGCGACCAGGTTCATGTTGCCGACCACCGGCTCGACAATGATCGCGGCGATGGTGTCGCCCAACTCGGCGAACACCCTCTTGACGCC